>CAMWTH010000001.1 GCA_947177125.1 uncultured Mycoplasma sp.
GTGCCCACATAAATTTTTATATTATGTGTTGCACTTCATATTTCAATCGAGCAAAAAACTATGAAAACAACTTCATAGTTTTTTTGTTATTTGTAAAATTTATTTAATAATTATTTAATAACTTTAGTTACTGTACCAGCACCAACTGTTCTTCCACCTTCACGAATAGAAAACTTACTTCCTTCTTCTACTGCAATTGGAGCAATTAGTTTTACTGTAATTTTTGTGTTGTCACCAGGGTTAATCATTTCAACACCTTTATCAAGTGTGATTTCACCAGTAACATCAGTTGTTCTGAAATAGAATTGTGGTCTATATCCATTTAATACTGGAGTATGTCTTCCACCTTCTTCTTTTTTAAGTGCATAAATTTCTGCTTCAAACTCTTTGTGAGGTTTAATAGAACCTGGCTTAGCTAATACTTGACCACGTTCAACTTGATTTCTATCAATACCTCTTAATAAAATACCAGCATTGTCACCAGCTTTAACTTCATCCAATGTTTTTCTAAACATTTCCATACCAGTAACTACTGCTTTTTTAGTATCACGAAGACCTACAATTTCAACTTCATCATTTAATTTTAAAGTCCCTCTTTCAACTCTACCAGTAACTACAGTACCTCTTCCAGTAATAGTCATAACATCTTCAACAGCTAACAAGAATGGCTTATCAGTATCTCTAGCAGGAGTTGGAATATAATCATCTACTGCTGCCATTAATTCATCAATCTTAGCTTCTCATTTAGCATCACCTTCTAAAGCTTTTAATGCTGACCCTCTAATAACTGGAGTGTTGTCACCATCAAAACCATATGATGATAATAATTCTCTAACTTCCATTTCTACAAGATCTTGCATTTCAGCATCATCAACAACATCACATTTGTTTAAAAATACTACCATTTTAGGAACACCTACTTGTCTTGCTAGTAAGATGTGTTCTCTTGTTTGAGGCATAGGCCCATCTGATGCAGCAACAACTAAAATTGCTCCATCCATTTGAGCAGCACCAGTAATCATATTTTTAACATAGTCAGCATGACCAGGACAGTCTACGTGTGCATAGTGTCTTTTATCTGTTTGGTATTCAACATGAGCTGTGTTAATTGTAATTCCTCTTGCTTTTTCTTCAGGTGCTTTATCAATTTCATCATATTTCATTGCAGTTGCACCACCTTTTTTTGCAAGGTATGTACAAATTGCTGCTGTTAAAGTTGTTTTACCATGGTCAATATGTCCAATTGTTCCAATATTAACGTGTGGTTTTGATCTATCAAACTTTTGTTTTGCCATATTTAATTCTCCTTAATAATTAGCACTACAGACATATAAAATTATATAATATTTATAATTTTTTTCATTAATATCTTTGTGCATTATTTGTAAATAATATTTTCTTTTAATCTTTAATAAATTTTATTTTTTTGATCTTGAAGAAACAACTTCTTCAATAATTGATTTTGGTGCTTTTTCATAATGACTAAATTGCATTACATAGTTTCCACGACCTTGTGTAAAAGATCTTAAATCTGTTGCATATCCAAACATTTCTTTTAAAGGTACTTTTGCTTTAATTACTTGAGTATTTGCTCTTTGCTCTTGTCCTTCAATTTGTCCCCTTCTTGAAGATATGTCTCCCATTGCATCACCAAAATATTGTTCAGGAACTGTTACTTCTACAGCCATAATTGGTTCAAGCAATACAAGTCCTGCTTTTTGAGCTGCATCTTTTAATGCCATAGAAGCTGCAATTTTATAAGCCATTTCAGATGAGTCAACATCATGATATGAACCATCATATAGTGTTGCTTTAATATCAATCATTGGGAAACCACTAAGTGGACCAGATTTCATAGCATCTTCTAAACCGGCTTTAATTGGTTTGATATATTCTTTAGGAATTTTTCCACCAACAATCTTATCTACAAATTCAAATCCTTTTTCACTGTTTGGTTCAAATTTAATAAACACGTGACCATATTGTCCACGACCACCAGATTGTTTAATATATTTTCCTTCAGAATCAGCTTCTTTTGTAAAAGTTTCACGGTATGAAACTTGTGGAGCACCAACATTTACTTCTACTTTAAATTCCCTTTTTAAACGATCAACAATAATTTCTAAGTGTAACTCACCCATACCCGAAATAATTGTTTGGTTTGTTTCTTCATCAGTATAAGTTCTAAAAGTTGGGTCCTCTTCCGATAATTTTGAAAGTGCAATAGCCATTTTTTCTTGGTCAGCTTTTGTTTTTGGTTCAACAGCTAAAGAAATAACTGGTTCAGCAAAATTCATTGATTCTAAATGAATTTCATTATTTTCTGAACATAAAGTATTCCCTGTTATTGTGTCTTTTAATCCAATTACAGCACAAATGTCTCCTGCACAAATTTCATCAATTTCTTCTCTATTATTTGAGTGCATTTTTACTAATCTAGATACTCTTTCTTTAATACCTTTTGTTGCATTCAAAACATATGAGCCTTTTTTTAAAGTTCCAGAATATACACGGATAAATGTTAACTTTCCAACATATGGATCAGTTGCTATTTTAAAAGCTAAAGCAGCAAATGGACCATTGTCATCATTTTTAATAGTTACTTCAGTACCATCATCTTTAAATCCTTTAATTGGAGGTACATCAATTGGTGAAGGTAAATAATCTACTACAGCATCTAATAATGCTTTCACTCCCTTATTTTTAAAAGAAGTTCCACAAACTACTGGAAAAAATTCAGCAGTCAAAACACCTTGTCTAATACATTTTTTGATATCTTGTTCAGTTAATTCATTACCATTTAAATATTTTTCCATGATGCCATCATCAAAATTAACAACTTCTTCAATCATATGATGTCTATATTCTTCAGCTTCTTTTTTCATATCAGCTGGAATATCAACAACTTTAAAGTCTTCTTCTTGTTTTCCATCATACATATAAGCTTTCATTTTAATTAAATCAATGATTCCATTAAAATTAGCTTCAGAACCAATTGGTAATTGAACAGCAACAACATGTGCACCTAAACGGTCTTTTAATGAATTTAAACACATTTTAAAATCAGCACCTGTTTTATCCATTTTGTTAACATAAACAATTCTTGGAACAGAATACTTTGAAGCCTGTCTTCAAACAGTTTCAGTTTGTGGTTCAACACCATTTTGTGCATCAAGAACTGCAACAGCTCCATCTAAAACCCTTAAAGATCTTTCAACCTCAACAGTAAAATCTACGTGACCTGGTGTGTCAATTAGATTTAATTCACAACCATTTCAAGTAACATAAGTTGCAGCAGAAGTAATAGTGATACCTCTTTCTTTTTCTTGTTCCATTCAGTCCATTGTTGCACCACCATCATGAACTTCACCAATTTTATGAGTTCTTCCTGAGTGATACAAAATTCTTTCAGATGTAGTAGTTTTACCAGCATCAATATGGGCCATAATCCCAAAATTTCTAAATTTGCTTATATCAATTTTTCTTGCCATAATATCTCACTAAAAATTAAAATCTCAAATGCGCAAATGCTTTATTTGCTTCTGCCATTTTATGAGTATCCTCTTTTTTCTTAAATGCTGCACCAGTTCCCTTTGATGCATCAATGATTTCAGCTGCTAATTTTTCAATCATAGATTTTTCGTTTCTATTTCTTGCAGAAAGAATTAGTCATCTTAAACCAAGTGTTTGTTTTCTTTCTTTGCTAACAACTGTTGGAACTTGAAAGTTTGATCCAGCCAGTCTTCTAACTCTTAATTCTAAAGAAGGCATAATGTTTTCAAGAGCTTTTTTAAAAACTTCTATTCCTTCTTCATTAGTTTTCTTTTTAATTAATTCAAAAGCTTTATAAACTATTTGTTGTGCTAATCCTTTTTTACCTTCTAGCATAATAGCATTAATAGCTTTTGTAACAAGTCTAGAATTATATACTGGATCAGGTAATACTTCTCTTTTTGTTGCTCTATTTTTTCTCATTATATTCTCCTAAATTATTCTTTCTTTTCTTTAGGTTTCTTAGCACCATAACCCGATCTTTGTTGTCTTCTTTTTTCAACACCTGAAGTATCTAAAGTACCTCTAACAATATGATATCTAACACCTGGAAGATCTTTAACTCTCCCACCTTCAATCAAAACAACACTGTGTTCTTGAAGGTTATGGCCTTCACCTGGTATATATGCTAATACCTCATATCCATTAGTTAGTTTAACCTTTGCATATTTACGCAATGCTGAATTAGGTTTTTTTGGTGTCATTGTTCCCACTCTTGTACAAACACCCCTTTTATAAGGAGAAGGATTATAAGTTCTTTTTTTCTTTAAAGAATTATAAGTATACATTAAAGCAGGAGATTTTGACTTCTTAAATTTAGCTTTACGGTCATTTCTAATAAGTTGTGCAATAGTAGCCATTCATTTCTCCTTTTTAACAACATATCCGTGTGTATCAAAACACTGAAATATTCTAACATGAAACAAAGATAAATAAAAATTTTTTTAAACAACATTTATATTTGTTTATAAAAACAAAAAGTGAACAAATTAATGCTCACTTTTTGTTTTATAACTTAAATCATTTATTTTAAACTGTAAATAAATAACCTTCAATTGTTCTTAAATAAGTTGGATCTGATTTTAAACCAAATACAATTCTATAATTTCAAGTTCCATAATAATTATATGGGTATTTAGGTGTAGCTGAATAAATATCACTTACTTCAACATTATATTCAGGAAAAGTCTCTTCTAATTCAGCTTTTACAATATCATGAATAATTTTTTGGTTTTCTCCAAAAGTACCTTTAGTTAATTTATTGTTAACAACCAATAATTCATTTGATACTCAAATATCTGGAATACGATCATTAGATTTTGTATTACTGAAATTTTTAATATCATTAAAATTATAAGTTTTTCCAATAACTGATCCACCAACATCTGCTTTACTTGAACAGAATATTTTTATTGGTTTATATCTTGCATCGCTTTTTCCATCTTCTCAATGGTAACCAGCTTTAGGTTTCAATGGTATAGAGAAATTAAATAATATACCTTGATTAATACGTTGAACATTTCCTCATTTAACAGTACTAAAATCACCTGCTAATTCAACTGGATAGTATTTTGCAAGATCTTTTCAACTCTCTTCATACATTGTTCTTTGGTATTCAACACTTAAATCTTTTCAATATTGTTTATTATCTAAAGATTTATATCAATTAAATCCAGGAGTAAAAAATCAGCTTATGTTTTCCCACTGTAAAAGGTGAAGTGGTCAAGGGTTATAATCTTTACCAGCATTAGGATTAAAATGTCAATTATCAATTCCATAATCAAATTCAGAATTAATGACTCAGTTAAGTGATCAATTTGATGGAAGAGTTACAGACTTATCAAAAAAAGTTAAATCTGTAATTGAAACATCTATTACACAAGCATCAACAATAGTGTCATTATAAAAAACTTTATTTGATCATGAGTGTCCAGCATTAGGAACAGCTTTCACTTTAAATGATTTATTAGCTATATTTGCAGAGTTTCCAACATATGATAAAGTAACATTATTAAAACCATAATCTTGATTTATAGCTGAAAAATCAGTTAGTTTATATTTTTTAAAATAATTTACCAATCATTTATTTAAATCTTCATTTGTACTATTTGATTTAATTGTTGAATCAAAAATCGTTAAATTGAAAGCACCATTTCTTGGTTTTATTGGAACTGTAGCATCTGGAATTGATACACTTGTACCCATTCTTACTTTTATTGTTTTTGGTTCTTTACTATTAGTATCTTCTCAAATTGAGTTCCCTAATGGTGTAATTTTTATTTCAAAAGTTCCATTAGATGCTGAATTCTCAACATAAGTAACTTTTACATTATTATATTGGTTTGAATTTTGAAAATTTTTGTTGAAATAATAGTAGTCATTTATGATATTTGTATAAGATATATTAGTAAAATATCTATTTAATTCTGCATTGCTTGTTGAAGATAATGCTATTTGAAGTGTAAAAATATCTTCATCTGGAGCTGTTGCATAAGTTGGTGTTGGTGTTGGATCAACTGGGTCAACAGGATCAACAGGGTCAACTGGGTCAACAGGGTCAACAGGATCAACAGGGTCAACTGGGTCAACAGGGTCAACTGGGTCAACTGGATTAACAGGGTCAACTGGGTCAACTGGATTAACAGGGTCAACAGGGTCAACTGGGTCAACTGGATTAACAGGGTCTGAAATACTAACACTAGATGATTGGGCATTAGTAGCAGAGCTAATTGCTGGAGCAACACCAGCAACAACAGCTGCAGTACCAATACCTGCAGTTATTAAAATTTTCTTTTTTGAGTTCATATATTCCTCCTATTTTTTTAAGAGAGACTAAAATAAGTAATTTTAATTCTTTAGTCTAATTATCATTTATTATTTTGGAATTTTATTATCACACATTAAAAATTAAAAATCAAGTTTAAGCAAAATTAAAATTTAACTGCTTTTATAAAAATAAGGATTTTTAATATGAAAAAATGAAACTAAATAATTTATATTATTTTTGTGTTTTAAGGATAATAATACCGTGTTCAAAAGTATCGGAAAAAAATTAATTTACATTGTGCGCTAATTTGTTTTTAAAGAAAAAAATACAATATAGTCGCTTAAGTTGGAGTTTTTTTGAAGTCTAGTTTTTTTAGTTCACTAGAAATGTTGATTTGTTTCTGTTCAAATCTTTAGCTATTTGTGAAATAGATTCATTTTTAATATAAAAAGAAAAATAAATAATTATTCTTTCATTTTCTGATAAATGCTTATATAACATAATTGGGTCCTTTCGAGTTGTGTTATATGTGGGGACCTTTTTTTATTCTCCAAAAAAAGAAAAATTAAAAAGAAGCGCCCACATAAATTTTTATATTATGTATTGCACTTCATATTTCAATCGAGTGTTATTAACCTATTGTAAATAAAAACCCATCAATTGTTTTAGTAACAGAAGGATTAGCTTTTGAAACAAATTTAATTGTATATTGTCAAGTTCAGTGTCAATTACCACCAGGGGCTCTTGTTCTAACATCACTAATTTCAATATTATAATTTGGAAAACAATTTACTAAATCACCTTTTACAATATCTGCAATAACTTTTTTATTTTCTTCTAATGTTGGTTTAGTTAAGTTATTTCCAACAACCATTAAACCATTTGTTACTCAGTAATTTGAAGGCAAATCATCAGTTCTTGCTTCATCATTATATTTTTTAAGATTTGATACATAGAAAGTGTTGCCAATTAAACCACTTTGACCTACATCTGGTTTACTAGAAACAAAAAGTCTTAAGTGAATGTATCTAGCATCCTGTTTACCATCAGATCAAACATTTCCTTCTACTGGTTTAACAGGAACAGAATAATTTAACAATATACCACCATTGATACGTTGTACATATCCTCATTTCACGCTATTAAAATCACCAGCTAATTCAACAGGATAGTATTTAGCAAGATCTCTCCATCCTTCTTCATACATGACATTTTGATAAAAGTTTCTTAATTCATCAAAACGCTTAGGATTAACTGATCATCAATAATAATCAAATTCTGGATCTAAAAATCATCCTAAACAGAATCAATCAAAATTATTTATATTTAAATGGGTAAATTTAAATTCTGAGTTCACAACTCAATTAATTGCCCAACTTGATGGAAGAGTCACAGATTTATTAGAAAAAGTTAGGTCTGTAATTGAAACATCTAACATAAAAGAATCAGTAATAGTGTCATTATAGAAAGCGCTATTAGCTCAAGAGTGGTTAATTTTAGGAGTAGCTTTCATTTTAAATGTTTTTTGTTTTATATCTGCAGAATTTTCAACATATGATAAGTCTACATTTTTATATTCATAATCTGAATTAATAGTTGAAAAATCAGTTAATTTATAAGTTTTAAAATAATTGATAAATCATTTATTTAAATCTTCATTTGTACTATTTGTTTTAATAGTTGAATCAAAAATAGTAAAGTTAAAAGCACTGTTTCTTGGTTTTATTGGAACTGTAGCATCTGGAGTTGATACATTTTTATCCATTCTTACTTTTATTATTTTTTGTGCTTTGTCATTAGTATTTTCTCAAATTGCCTTTTCTGTTGGAATAGCACTAATTTCAAAAGTTTTTTTAGTGTAATCTATTGAATTTGGAACATAAGAAATTTTTACATTAGTATATTTACCTGAATTTTCAAAATTGTTATGAAAATAATAATAATCATTAATAATGTTAGTTTGAGATATATTAGTTAAATAGTTATTTAAATATGTATTATTAAGTGAAGATGCTGCAATTTGAAGAGTAAAAGTATCCTCATCTGGAGCTGTTGCATATGTTGGTGTTGGTGTTGGATCAACAGGGTCAACAGGGTCAACAGGGTCAACAGGGTCAACAGGGTCAATGGGATCAACAGGGTCTGTTGGAACATCAACAACAGATGATTGTGTGCTAGTAACAGATGCAATTGTTGGAGCAACACCAGCAACAACAGCAGCAGTACCAATACTTGCAGTTATTAAAATTTTCTTCTTTGTAATCATAATTTTCTCCTTTTATAGAAAACATAAACAAATTCTATACTTGCTTATTTTTTCTGACATTATTTTTAATCAATATTAAGTTAAAGTTTATTGTTGTAAAAAATTAATTTAACCATAAGGTAAAAAAGTTAAAATATTATAAATTGTTAATTTTTAAAAAAATAAAGTTTGTTAATTTTTAAAAAACTTTTTACACAAAGTTTTTAACATAATATTACAAAGTATCAGTATATTTGATAGCACAAAAAACTAACTTTTTTGTATTTTTTTGAATTTATAAAACTTTAAAATCTTTTTATAAAATAATTTTTAACATTATTAATTATTATTGTTATTATTAACTAAAAATAATTTTAAAAACTAAATTTATGAAAAAAAGAAAAGAAGAAATAAAAAAAGAACTCGATTCTCTTAAAAAGAAAAATCAATATCTAAAATGATCTACTTTTAAAAGTGATGATTTTTATCACTTAAATCAAAATAAGGCTGAAAAAATTTTAAAAAACCCAAAATATTTTAATGAAGAATTAAAAATATTAGATTTATCAAAAACTAAATATCAAGTTATTGATGAATTTGTTTTTCATTCAACAAACATCAAAGAAATAAAATTACCAAAATCACTTATTATAATTGCTAAATATTCTTTTGCTAACAATGATATTGAAGTTCTTGATTTATCAGAAAACAAAAACTTAGAAATAGTTGAAGACTACAGTTTTATGCATAATAATATAAAAACTTTTAAAAAAGCTCCAAACATTTTTTTATATACAAAGAAATGTCTAGCTTATAATCCCATTAGCATTTCTTTTAAAAATTAAAACCCTCATTATTTCTAATAACAAGGGTTTTAATTTAAAATAGATTATTATTTTTTTGTTTTTTTTGCAGGTTTAGATTTTGATTTAGAAGATGCTGATTTTGATTTAGATAGTAGTTTCTTATTTTTCCCAGTAAGTTTTTTATTTTCTTTACTAATAACTGGTTTATTAGTAACAGTTTTTTTAGGTTTTGCTTTCTTAACTATTTTCTTTTTTTCTCTTTTCTTTTTAATATCTAAAATAACTGGAGGATTTTCAGGATTCTTTGATGCTTTTTTCTTTTGCAAGTACTTAACCATTGGTTTTAAATAAACTTTTTTGGATTCTTCTGTAACAGTTTTTTTTGAATCTTTGTTCACTTTTTTAGAAACTGATTTCTTTACAGAACTTTTATTAATTAAAACTTTAATTCCTGGTCCCATAGTTGAAGAGATATTTATTTTTTCCATAAAAATACCTTTTACAGCAGCAGGTTTTTTTGAATTAAGAAAACTAATTAAAAATTCTATGTTTTCTACAATTTTTTTAGTATCAGCACTTGCTTTTCCAACAACCATGTGAATGTTTCCATAATTATCAGTTCTATACTGACTAATTCCTTTTTTAAACTCAGATATTGTTTTTGGTAAATCAGTAGTTACATTACCATTCTTAGGATTTGGCATTAACCCTCTAGTACCCAATATTTTACCTAATTTACTAAGTTCAGGCATCATTTTGGGAGTAGTAATAATTAAATCAAAATCTAATCATCCTTTGCTAATCTCAGCAATAGTTTCAGAGTCACCTGCATGTGCTACACCTAAATTTTTAGCATCCTTTTGAGTTAGTCCTTTATCTAAAACTAAAATTCTTTTTTCTTTTCCAAAAAAATAAGGAAGACTAACTGTTCCTCTTAGTTGTTGGTCAGATTTAGTTGTATCTAAATTTAATTTAATTGCTATATCTATTGAAGATAAAAATTTAGTTTTTGAAGATTTTTTTGCTAATTCAACTGCTTCTTCAATTGAGTAAAACTTTGTTTTGTCAAAATCAAAAGTTGCCTTTTTAGATGCTAAAGGTTTTGTTTTTGTTTTATTTTTTTCAGTTTTCATAATTATTTTTTACCTTTCTCATCTTTATGCACAACAGGGTCTACACCTTCAATTTTAATACCCATTTGTTTAGCAGAACCTGCAACCATTCTTAATACAGCTTCTTCATCATTAGCATTAGTATCTACTAATTTTAATTTGGCTATTTCTAAAGCTTTTTCTCTACTAATAGTAGCAACTGTTTCTGTTTTTGAATTTTTTGCACCAGATTTAATATTTGCTGCTTTTTTAAGCAACATTGTTACTGGTGTAGTTTTAATTTCAAAATTAAAAGATTTATCTTTATAAGCAGTGATAATACATGGAATAATTTCACCATTCTTATCTTTAGTTTTTTCATTAAATTGCTTAGTAAATTCACCCATATTTATACCAATAGATGCTAATTGAGGTCCTGGTTTTGCTTGACCACCAACTAAATTTACTTTAGCAATTCTTGTAATTTTTGGATCTTTAAAAGCCACAAGCAACACATCCTTTCTTAAATATATTCTCTACGTGGTTAATAACGGAAATTCCTCCCACATGCTTTAATTTACGTACACCAAAAAATATACGCTCCAACTATTATATAATATTTTACTAAAATAAAACTTAGTTTTTTACTAGCTGCTTTTTGCATCATACTTATTCAAACTTTTCTATTCCAAACTCTATAATTATTTTTTTTCTATAATAATCTCAACAACCCCTAATCTTGTGATATGACATATTTAACATCTTACTCATTGATTCATAAGTGTAACCTTCCTTTTTTAATTTATAAATTTTTTGAAAAAGAACTGATTCACTTTTTTGTACACCATATTCAAATTCTTCAATAATATTAAAAATTTTGTTATAGCAAATTAGATCTGTACTTTCTTTTGAATATTCTCCATTTGCAACTAAAAAATTCATAGGATTTTTTGATTTTTCTAATTTTCTAATTTCATTTCTAAAAAAATTATATACAGAATAATAAAGTCATGGAATCACATCATTTTTATGAAACCGGTAATTTTCAATTAATTCTCAAAATTTAAGATAACCCATTTGTATTAAATCTTCAGATTCTACAAATATAAATTTTTTTGTAATTAATTTAATTGCAGTTTTTGAAATTAAATTAAAATAAAGATCATTTAAAACATTTTTCAAAAACAATGTTTTATAAAATCTGTATAAATAAATACATTCGTTTCAGTTAATTAATCCATCTTTATAAATTTTTTTTAACATGTTTACAATATAAATTGCAAATAATAAATAGCAATAGCACAAGAAGAAGCCACATTTAAGGATTGAACATCATCAGACATTTCAATTTGAACTAAAAAATCTGATTCTTTTTTAATAAGTGATGAAATTCCTCTATTTTCGTTTCCTAATATTAAAACTAAATTTTTAACATCTGTTTTGAATTCTGATAGTTTTATTGCTTTTTTATCTAATGCAGTAGAAACTGTTCAAAAACCCTCTTTTTTTAATTTATTAAGTGTTTCAAACAAATTAGTTGCTTTATAAAAATTTAAATAATTTGCTGCTCCTAAACTCGTTTTTAAAACTATATCAGAAATCTGAATTTGATTATTTTTTTTAAAAATTACACCTGCAACATCAAAAGCTTTGCAAGTTCTGCAAATTGCTCCAAAATTACCTGGATCTTGAATTTCATCCAATACTAAAATTATTTTTTTTGATTTTTTATTGGCATTGACTCTTTCAATAAACTCATCAAAATTTGTAGTTATTCCAAAAGGATCAGAATTTGAAATACCCATAACATATTGATGATTTATATCATAATCATTAAAAAAACTTTTTTCTACTTTATGTAAAATAATGTTTTTCTGCCTAAGTAAAAAAATTTCATCAAAATATGAAACATAATAAATTTCTTTTAAATCATTTTTATAAAAAGCATCTAAAACTGCTTTTTTGCCAAAAAACTTTCTCATAATACATTACCAAAATTACAATATTTTTTTTATTATTAATTTTTCCCTAATTTCGTCTGATTTTCTAAATTCTTTTTTGTTTTTTAAATCATTCCATTCTTTTAACATAGCTATTTCTTGATTATTGTGGATATTGATGTAAGATATTCCTAATATATTTTCTAATAAATAAGAAATGTTAAAAAATAATTCATTTAATTCATTATATTTTTTTTGCTTAAGTAGAGTGTGACCGCTCTTTATTTTTTGTAAAATAAAAGAAATTTGATTTGGAAAATTAAATGAATTTTCTAGTTCAAAAATGTATTCTTTTTTAAAATTCAGTAAATCTTTAAATTTGTTTTCAATAATTAAATAACTTTTAAAAATATTTAAACTATGGATTATTGATTCAAGTTCATTTTTAGAATTATTTAAATTTTCAGTAGTGAAATTTAAGGGATTTGAAAAATTTGTTTGATAAAAAAATCACCTAATTGTATTGGCAGACTCAGTTTTTAAAAGGTCTTTTGCTAGAATAAAATTATGAAGTGATTTTGACATTTTCTCATCATTAATATTTAAATGTCCTACATGCATTCAAATTTTTGCTAAAGGTTTCCCAACAACTGCAATATTTTGGATATTTTCATTTTCATGGTGAGGAAATTTTAAATCAACACCACCACCATGAATATCGGTCTGTGTACCTAAATATTTGTTTATCAAGCAAGCACATTCAGTATGTCATCCAGGTCTTCCTTTGGAAAATTGTGTTTGCCAATTTAAACCTATATCAGTTTTTTTTCACAAAACAAAGTCTTGACTATTGTTTTTATTTGAATTAAATTGTGATTTTTCTCCAATTAAAAGATCATCAATTTTCTTGTTAGAAATTATTCCATATTGGGTGGATTTTAATGTATTAAAATAAACATCACCATTTTTGAAATATCCAAAATTATTTTCCATTATTTTTTTAATATAATTTTCTATATCACTTATATGATTAGAAACTTTGGGGAACAACATATTTTTTTTGTATATATTTAAAATATCTAAAATTTCTAAATATTTTTTTTCGTAAAATTCTGCTATTTCAAATTCTTTTTTTTGTTCCTGCAAAGCTTTGTTAATAATTTTGTCATCAATATCAGTTATATTGTGAATAAAAATAACTTTATATCCCAATTCAATCAATAATCGATTTAAAACATCAAAAGTAATTATTGGTCTTAAATTACCAATGTGAACATGGTTGTAAACTGTGGGACCACAAACATACATTTTTACTATTTTATTTGCAGAACTCACTTCAATGTTTTGTTGAGATATATAATCATAAAGTTTCATGTTAATAAATAAATTTAATTACACTAATTATATTAATCTTTATTTATTTTTTAGAGAAGAAATTAATTTGTTTAGTTTGTTGTCAAAAATTTCTTCAAAATAATTCTTTGAATCTATTAATTTGTTTATTTCTTTTAAACTTATATTTGAAATTAAATAATTAATTTTTTCTTTATCACTCATTTGAATTTGTTCCTTATTTTTTTGTTAAAAATTAAATGAATTTCTAACTTATAAAAAATTATAAAAAATTTTTGGTTGCTGTAATTTTCATATTTAAATTAAAATTCATTCAAAAAACTTTCCAAAAACTTTAAAAATTAAATAAAAAACAACTCTTATTTTTATAAAAGTTGTTTTTTATTTTAAATATCTTCTTCTATAACTTTAATTTCACCAAAATATGTGTCAGATGCTGTATCATACATATCAAAATCAATTGTTTTAGTAGCATCTTTAATTCTTTCATTTTCAGTTGGAAGATCTATTAGGACTTTGTAATCATAATGTTGTGTATATGCAAGATTTGAGCCATTATATAAGTGTTTATATAAAACAGTTATATACTTATGAGACAATGCTCTTTCATCTTCAATTAGTACACCATCTAAATCATTATTTTTACAAATTTGCTCAATATAATCATTTTCAATCTCACCACCATAAATGATTGGTAAATTATTCCCGATGTGATAACCAAACTTATTTCTTAAAAACTCTCTAATAATTTTGATTGTATCAAAAACAAATTTTTCATCAAATCTTGTACTTATTTCACCTAAAAATGTAGGTTTATAAACCAAATAAACTTTATCAATTAAATCTAATCCATCAATGCCATCAAAAATTTGATTAATTTGTAGTTTTAAATTTTCTTTAGTATTTTCCTTTGACAAGTCAACTCTAGTTTCTTCAATAAAAACAACAGCTTTAATGTCATTTTTGATTAACTTATGTAATTTAGCATTAATTTGATAGTTTTTTTCTTTGAAATCTAATTTAGCATCTGGATGCCCAATTAAAGTTGTTTTGATTCCATAATCTTTTAGTTCAATCCAAGAAACACTACCAGTGTGATTACCTAAAGAGGGAAGTGAAATGTTTTGTGCAATTACTTCAATATTTTTTTCTCCAACTAAACCTAAACTTGGAATAATTCCTAAATATGAAGGTGCAACCATAACTTTTACATTTTCAAAATTGGAAATATTTTTAAAAAATTTATTTATAGATATGAAATCAGCACTCATTTTTCAATTTGCTATTAAAACTTTTTGTCTCATATTATATTACCTCTTACTCTTTACTAATTTGATTAGCTTGCTTTCAAATTTCACTTAATTGATTGTATTGTCTTACTTTATTTTTATCCAATTTCAATCTTCTTTCTTCTTCAACTAAAATTTGTGCATCAACTGCAACATCTTCTAAGAAATTATCAACATTTAAATGTTCATCAATTCTTTTTTGAACTCAACTCTTAGTTAAATCATTTTCTGGTTTTGTACTAATTCTTTCATTAATATCATCAACAACAACTGGATTCCCATTTTCATCAAGTTCTACATCTTCATTTTCTTCAGTTTCAGAATCAGGTTCATTTCATTCAATAGTTACATTATCAAATTCTTTATATAGATTTGCATAATGTGAGAATCTTTCAGCAAATTCTTCTTGTCTATGCAATTCAACATTTTCATCAAATTCACCTTCATAAACAATTGCTTCTTTAGCTAAATTGATTTTATTTTTATAGTTCATGTCAAATTTATAAACAATTTTTTTGTTTTCTGTATTTAAGGATTTAGCATGGTTTTTTAAATCATTGTTATACAGTTTATATACACCAACTATTTTTGCTGTTAAAGGATTCAAACAGATTGCTGGAGCAGTAAATATATTAGAAGCATCATATTCTTTATTTTTTTCATTTAAATAATTAATGTTTTCAATATATTTTTGATTAAATAAGTCAATGTTAGGTTTATTTTCATTTACAACTTGAACAACTTCTTGAAAATAATCATAGTAAGAAACTGTTGCATATAATTTTTTTTCATTTTCAATTTCTTTATCGCTTTTTTCTTCAATAAATTCTTCTTCATCACTGTTACCAGTACTATCAATTGCACTTAAATCAACTTTATTAGCAACATAATTTTCAAAAACATCTTCAACATCATTTGCTACTAATTCATAAAATTGTGTTATTGCTAAAGCATCATTTGTTTTTAAAATTTCTAATTCAGCTTTTTGAATTTTTTTGAAATATAAAAAAGGTAATGTATTTGAGTAGACCTTATTAACTATTTGTTCATTTTTTGATAAATCAAAAGTTCTGTTTACATTTTGTAATAAATTAAATTTGATTGAATTAATTCATTTGTCATTTCTAACAAAATTAGTTGTTCAAATTTTCTTATCAAAATATTTATTAGAAAGCTTAGTAATTTTTTGTAATTTAATTTCTTTATCAAAAAATGTTTGAAATGTTTTTTTGTAATTAATATCCAAACCAACAAAATCTATTTTGTTATATTCAACATAATCAATCAAAATGTTATAAAGTTTTTTTCTAGTCTCTGGTGTTAACAATATTTTTTCATGAATTTTAACAATCTCTTTTAGTACAACATATTTTTGTTTATCACTAATAAATTGAGGATCTTTTGAAAATTCACTATAAAAATTCAACTGGTTTTTTTCAAAATTATTTATTAAATCATCTGAAAGAGTTTCTTTTCAAATATTAAAAGCATCATTTAAGTTTTCTTCAATTTTAACTTTTGTAAAATTTGGATCAATTAAAGAAGTATAGAATAACTTATTATCTAAATCTAATGATTCAAGTGTTGATAAGATTGATGAATAAACACCTAAGAAATTACTTTTAATTTTTTTAGCAGACAAATCTCCATTAGTAAAAACAAAAGGAACAGGTGAAGATTTGTTTTGAGGAATAATATTTAAATGCTTATCTAACATTTTTTCGGCTGCTCCATAAGCAGATGTTAGTGCAATAATATTTCCAGTACATCTACAAAAATTGATTAATCTTCCTAAATGTTTATCAAAATTTTCTATTGTTGCTATTAATTGATTTAAATCTGCTGATCTTGCAGCTTCTGCAATCATTGGAGCTAAAACAAAAATAACATCATATTTACCAATTGCATCAATTGTTTTATCAATTAAAATTTTTGATGATAAAGAAAAATAATCTTTATCTGTACTACTATATGGGGTAGATAACACTTTTCTTTCAATATTAGGATTTTTTAAATTTGGACCAAAAAATTTATTTATAAAACCTTTTTTATGATTCATTCCTAAAACTAAAGTTTTGTTGTTGTGCTTTGCAATAACATTTGTTAATAAATTATCTTCTCTTCCATTAATTGGATTTGGGAAAAACAATGTATCCATTTCAGTACCATAAATAGGTGCTAAACTTGATAAATAAATTCCTTTAAGTTTTTGTTCAGTTTTTATCATTCTTGCAAGTGCTGCAAAATCATCTGGATCGCTGTTTAAAAATAAAACCATATCTTTTTTAGATAAGAAACAATCATCAATTAAACCATTATAAGCAGGTTCAATATTAGCATCCATTATTTGGTTAGCTAAATTTTCACTTAAATATTCAGTGGCACCACTAAATGGTTTTTCACCTAATCCACAAATAGTTTCAAAGTAATTCATAACATGAGCATTATCCAAATATGAATGACCTTTTTTTCCAAAAACGTGGTTTCTTCCTGCAATTGAAATAATTGGTGTATTTCTTTTCAATAAAAATTTCGAAAACTCTTCTAAATTTTCACTAAAACTATAAACTCTTTCTTCTTGCCCATCACCAATTAAATGTAAAACAGGTTTTAAACCTTTTTTAATTAGAATATTAACAATATAGTACAAGTTAGTTAAGTTCAACTTAGTGTTATTTTTAGATAACATTGAAAAAATATGAACTAACTTAGAATTTGTTTCATTTGATCTTTTTAATAAGTTATCAAAAACTTCTAAATTATGTAAAGACTTACTAGATATTTGTTCATTAAGTAACTCTAAATATGTTTTAATATCTGTTTGTCCATAAAACATTTCATAAAAGTTTGAATCTACATCTCTTTTAACAGAAGGATGACTTTTCTTAGGTATTAATACATCTTTTTTTCTATCATTTGTAAGAATTGCTCATGGATAAATACCAGAAATCAAATAATTAATATTAGGTTTGTTAGCTAATTTTAAATAATTACCTTTTCATTTTTTATTTAATCCTATACCTTCAGTGACAAGAAATACCAGAGTGTTTTTCATATTTTTTCCTTTCATATATAGATACTAGTTAATTAAAATCTATCGCTATCTAATTTCAATAAATCTTCAACTTTATTAACTTCAACACATCTTTTCTTTTTACTTTCTTCAGACAATCTAACATCAAGAACTTTAGATAGTTTTTTAATATCTTTTCTAGTCTTAAATAAAATAATGTAAAGAATTGGTGTAAGTAATAATAGAATTGGAACTATGACTGCAACTATAACAATTAAAACATTTGTTCCATCATATCTAATAGGTGTAGTTGCAAAACCTGTATAACTTCTTTCAGTTGAAGCAACTATAACTCCACTTTTATATAAATTAACTGTTATTTTTAATGTACCTTGCATGTCATCATAAGTAGTAAGAACTTCTTTTTCTAAGTCATTTCCTAAACTAATATTAAGTAATGATGCAATCTGCTCATCTGTTAAATTAGATGGGATAGTATTTTTTAAAGCTAAAGCTGCATCTGAAGTATCAAGAGCTAAAGAAACTGAATAATCAGCATTTTGTAAAGTAAATCCAGAAAGAATGCTGCTGTAATTGTATGTTGAACCATTCATCATTATTCTTGCATAAATTGACAAAGTACCTTGTGAATCATTTGGAGTAATTGAAAGTGATAACGCATCAGGATTTTGTTGAATTTCTTCTGCTAAACTAGTAGATAAAGAGTTTGATAAATTAGAAACTAATTGAAGTTTTTCCAAATCAGTTTGAGCAGAACTTTCAATTAAACTAAGAGCATTAGATGCTGTAGAAGAAGTTAAAGCTGCATTTGATGTAGTTAATTCATAAAAAGATTTTCAAATAATACTATCAATTGAACTTTGAGTTCCAGATTTTAATCCATTAGTTAAAACTGTAGAAAAAGATTTTTCTGGAATTTTAATTGTATGAGTTGTTCCTTGACTTGTTTGTTGTTCTCATCAGTCATAAAAAGTTATAGTAACTTGAATTGCACCTGATGAACTCATTGGAACAACATCAATTTTGTGACTTAATTGTTGTGCAGAATTTTCAAATACAAACAAACTAGGAAAATTAGTTTCTAAATATGAAGGTGTTATTTGAGAAGGTTTTAAATTATCAAAAGCATTAACATTTATATTTCCTCATGAAAATTTAGGCATTGTTGTTGGGGCACCTGACTGATTTGTATTAGATGTAGCAAAACCAGAAAATTCACAAGAATATGAAGGTAATAATCCATTTATTTCTTCATTAAATCTAATTCCTATAGTTAAAGTTCCAAGTGAATCGTTAGGGTTTATAGTTAATGTAACAACACTTTTATTATTTTCATCTAATCCAGCTATTATGTTAAATATATAATTTGACATATCCATAAACAAAAATAATGCAGACTTATCATTGTTTATTAGTGAAAGAATAGAAGAAGGTGTTAGTGTATTCAAATTATATGTTGCAGCAGCTTGACCACTACCAACTGTATAAGTTGAATTTAGTACAGTTTGGTTATTTATAAAATCTAAAAAAACATTTTGATTAGTAGTAAAATCTTTTTTAAAAACTTGTGCAGTTACAAACGAATATCTAACATTTGTTTTATTCCCAATTTTTGGAATAATAACAGTAACATATAAATATCCTTCAGAATCAATAGGATATATTTGAACATTAGATGCTAAAGGTTTTTCAATTAAACCACTTGTTAATAATTGTCTATTTGAAAAAGCATCACCAAAAATTAAAAAATCATTAATAATATCATCTGCTGTTACTGCTGAAGGTAGTGTTCCAGAATATTTATTTGTTAATGATGTTTTTAACAATGCATTGTTATTTAAATATTCATCAGTAACTAGATTAACAGAAGAATCTAATCCATTAAGTACATCAACATTAAAATAAGGATTATTTGATGAACCAATGTTTATAGATTGTGTGTAATTTAAAAGTAATTTATCATCAATTCAAACAGCATCTGATTTAATTTTTACTGTTAAAACACCAGCAGCATCATTTGGTTCTAAATACATTAAATAGTTACCAGCATTTTCAATTGTTAAAATTTTTTCTAAATTTTCTTGTGTTACTTCACTAGGCAATAAACTTGTTATTTCAGCTGTTACACTATTTCTATCAGCAATAGTTATTGAACAATTTGTATTTACAAAAGTGTAACTATTTGAAGATAATCAAACACTAGTTGGATTGGTAGAATCAATGTTACCATTAGTTATTTTTCTAAGATTTTGATAAAAATTAATTGAAACTGTATAATTATTTGAATCTCCAATTTTAGTTATTGAACTTACTTTTGCATCAAAAATAGGTTGTCCAAAAACTGAATCATATGAAGAAACATTAAAAAACTCACTTGCATTTGCTTTAATAAAAGTTTGAAAACTTTCAGATGCACTAGTACCATTATCACTAACTTTTTGAAAAAGTACATTTGATGGAATCTCAGATTCTGATAACAAAGAAGAGGAAGCAACAAATTCAGTTCTATTATTAATAGAATTAGTACCTAATTGTCCAACTAAATTAGTTCCACTAAATTGAACAATTGAACCATCTGTCATTTGTGCATATCAACTAGCATCACCAGGTCTTGTAAATAAATTAAAAATTAATTTAGAATCATTGGAATTAGCTGATAAATTATTGAAATTATATAAAAGTGTAATTGCACTAAAATCTGATCTAATTCTTACTGCAGTATTATTACTTAACAAAGCAACAAAATCACCATTAGCAACATTTGAGGCATTATTATATAAAGCACTTATGCTAACAATATATGCTTTATCAGTTGAAGAAACTGTTAGTAAAGTAGCTGGTGTTGAGGCATTAAATGAATTATTAGTAATATTACCATATAGATATGTTGTAGTATTTGAACCAGATAAAATTAATGTAGTTCTAGAACTATTATTAGCAACTGTTGCAGTTAAATTATTGCTAGCTGTGTTTGTTTTCATTGATGAAACTTGATCTGCAGATAAATTAACACTATATAAAGAATTTGAGTTTATAGTTACAGCATTACCACCAGTAGCAACTCTCATAATTGTTACATAATTATTAATAGCATTATCACCATTAAGAGAATTTTGTTGAAAAACAAAATAAACAAAATTACTATCAGTGTAATATTGAGCAACTTTAGAAGTTAATCCTGCATTTGTTTTATTACTATCAATAAAATAATTGTTAATTAAATTATCATCTAATGAAATTGTTTTTTCATTAGAAATTGTTCAATTATTAACATTGGTATCTGTTGATGTAAAATTTGCAGTAGTTAGTTTGATACTATTAGTTGTTGTTGAACCACTTGTTGTTGAAGATGATTCTATACCATATACAGTAATATTAAAATTACTAACTGAATTTACACCAATATAGAATTTAGTATCGCCAGAAAAAACAGTAGTTAATTTAGTAGCTTGAACTTTACTTCCGTCACTGACTTTAATCAAAACTGCATAATATGAATTATCAGTTCCTTTTGCTATACTAACAAAAAAAGCTTCTCTATTTAAATAAGAAGGTACATAAGCTACTGCTAAATATTTATTAGCAGAAACACTTGTACTTAAAGCATTATCAGTATGATTTCAAATCCTACTACCATCAAGCATTTTGTAGTAAGAAATTCGATTAAATTCCTCTGCTACTGTAGTTCCTACAGTAGCACTATTTATTTTGTAAGTAGTTGAATTTGATGTTAAAAGTGCATAGGTTGAACCTGAATTATCAAAAGCTATATTTTGAATAGGTGAATTTAAATTACTAGTATTTTGTAATTTATTTCAAGGCAACAAATAAGAGTCACTAGTATCAGTATCTGCATTTAATTTACTTGAAATTTTAGAAAAATTATTTGAGTCACTTTCACTACTATGATTCACATTAAATTTTTCAATTGCAACAAAAGTACCTGCAGTAAAAACTCCAGTCATACCAACAACTAATAAAGATGCATAAATTTTTTTCTTCAATTTTTTCATACTAGTCACCTATTTACTTTTTTTATATTTTTTTCTTTTTATTTAAATTAAGTTCTTTCTTATCAACAATATTTTTTTTGTTTTTATCTTTTTCTAATAAACCATTATGATAGTCTTTAAAATTTCTTATTCTTGCACGTCTTAATAATAAAGATAATAAAACCACACCTAATGTAACGGAAATAGTTGTTGCAACTGAAACACTTATAACAGCTGTTAGATTTTTAGGCGGATCAAACCTTGTATCATTTTCAAAATAATTACTAATAAATCCTGTAATTCTTGTAGCAAATACTCTATTATTAATATTTTCATCTTCTTGATTAAAAATTGGAACATTTACTTGAACTAATAAAGATGAATCACTTAATATAGGTGTAATTTGAATATTGTTAAGTGATAAAGTACCATCTTGAAACATTCCAATATTGCTTAAATAATAGTCAACTACATCTTGTTTAGTAATTCTATTTAGTGGTATTGATAGTAAATCTGAAGAGACTTCATCTTGTGGTAATCAAGAAAATGAAACTACCCCAGTTGTAGATTGACTTTTAGCAAAACCTGTAAAAAATTGTGAATAAATGTAATTGTTAGGATTTGTAGTATTATCTGTTTTTTTACTTAAAAAAATAGTTAGTGTTCCATTTATATCATCTGGTAGTAAATTAATACTTAAATTTGACTCATTTTCACCAATAACACTTGTAATAAATGATGTGTATGGAGAAGTAGCAGCTGATGTAACTAAATTATATGCAACACTTGAAGGAATAGTATTTGGAAAAGATGGATTTTCAGTTATTACTGCATCATTTGTTTTTCAAGTAATTGATAATACATCTGATGAATTTTCATATTTATAATAAGGTAAAGTAAAAGATTGCTGAAAAACTTTAGGTTCACCTAATCCATTTCAATTTTCAAATTCTAATCTTACAGTTATAGTTTTGTTATCAATTCCTGATGAAGGCTCATAATTACCAGTTGTTTCATTGTAAGAAGTGTTGGATTCAGAAACAGGTTCCATTGGAGAGGTAGTTGATGGTGTACCATACAAAATGGTTGCTTTTCTGTTCATTGAATTAATAGATGAAGTGGTATTAATAAATTGATTTGTAAATAATCTCACAAATTCACTATTAACTTTAGTTTCATCTTTATTAGTACTTGATGGGTCACCAGTGTATTTATTTTTGTTAAATTCATTAACAACATCTGATGAAGCAGTAAATCCATAACTTGATAAAACATCAGCTGTTTTTCAAGAAAGAATTAAATTATTTGTTTGATTTTCATTAATTGCAAAAGTAGCTGCTGGTAAACTTGCTTCATATGTTGCAGAAACTATATGACCAGTAAAAATACTGAATTCATTATAAGTAATAATTAATTGTAAACTTCCATCTTGATCATTTGGAATAGGTTCAATATTTGTAATCATCAAAGATGAATTATTATTTTTAATTTCTTGTAAAATGCCTCCAGTAATACCATCACTCACTGTACCAATACCTGTGACAGATGAATTGTAAAAACGAAATGACTGATCAGAATATGAATAAGTTAAAATTGGTTTAGATTCTGTGCTTGTTGCACTTTCTTTTAAACCTATACCACTATCAAATAAACTAATTAATGAGCTTGTACCACCTAATGGGCTTACAAATTGTGAAGGAGTTAGAGTTGAAACTTGTTGATTGTCTTGAGAAACACCATTAAATAAAGAAGTATCAGAAATTATTCAACTTCTGAAATTTTGTTCCATATTAACTTCTATTGTTTTTCTAGTTCCATCAGCACCTAAAAAACCACCAATATATTTAGTAATAGTTACATCTTTTTTTTCAGTATTAGATGATGTACTCCCACCTTGTGATTCTTCAGGAAAATTATTAGATAGTCAATCTGATTTAGATGTGTTTGCAAAAACTATTTCAACTTTATATAAGCCAATATTATTATTTGTATTAGTTCCGTTTGCATCAACTACAGTAATAGTAATTTTTGTATATGGTTCATTGGTTTGATTACCATCATCTTGAAGTGGTGGAAGGTTATTTTTATTAAAGAAATTATTTCAAACATCTTCAGGACTTAAATTAGTTGAAGTTGAATTTAATACATACTCTTTGATAGAATCCTCAGAATTTCAAACAAATTCATATTTTTCTGCTGTAATTCATCCATTTAAATTATTTATTTTTCTAGTAGAAAAAACATTGTTTGCTGTTGGTGATGAAGTTGCATCACCTTTATAATTATTTAAAATAGTTTGATTAATATTATCATCAGTTTTATAATTGGTTGAACCAGTATTTCCAGCAGTTGATTTGGTTGCATCTGCAAAAGTAGTAACATTTTTACTACCATCATAATATGTTTGATAAATTAAAAAATTAACATAACCTTTATTTATGTTTTGCTCATTAACAGGAAGAATAACAACAGATCAAGAAGTAATTGCAGAACTTGGTGTTAACACATTTTCAAGATCAGAATTTAAAACTTGATTAGCTTTTTTGTTTAAAGGTTCTTGAGAGGAATTAACATTAAAATTTGCTACACTTTGAGTTTGTTGAGTAGTTGTAGATAGTGCATTAAAATTACTATTAACATTTTTTAAATTTCCACTATTTTGATTTAAAAAAGCTAAACCCGAAAAAATTGATGTAACTGAAGCAATCCCAATTGTACCTAAAATTGCAAGTTTTTTTTGTTTTTTAAAAAGAGCAAATAAAGAAGATTTTTTCATTGCTAACTACCTCAAAACTATACCAAACAAATAAGTCAAAGATTATAAATTAACCATTTATATATATTTTAGTTTATCAGCAATCATAAATCAATTATTTTTTAAAAATATTTTATAAAAAATTAAAATTTTTATGTATAATATAATTTTTTAGTATTTAAAACTATTTTTCCTTTTCTATAATTTCTTTTAAATAATTTAATAAATCTTCTCTAATAAAAGGATTCAACAATGAATGATCAATTGTAGCTTTTAAATAGCCTAATCTTGAACCAATATCATATCTTTTGCCTATAAATAATTTTGCATAAACATCTTCTTTTTTTGATAAATTTAACAAAGCTTCAGTTATTCCTAATTCTTTTTTTTCACTTGTTTTTATATTTTCTAGTTCATTAAAAATTGTTGGATTTAAAACATATCTACCTAAAATTGCTAAATCACTTGGACTTTCATTAATTTTCGGTTTTTCTACCATATTTTTTATTTTTGAAAAACTATGATTTTTGTCTAATTTACTATCTAAATCTACAATTCCGTATTTAGAAACATCTTTGTGGTTAATTTTTTGAACTCCAATAACTGATTTCTGTTTTTGATTAAATAAATCTATGCATTGTTTTAATGCAGGTGTTTCATTTGGCTTTGTTTGAATAACTATATCATCACCCAAAATAATTCCAAAAGGTTCATCACCAACATACTGTTTTGCACACAAAATAGCATCACCTAGTCCTTTTGGTTCTTTTTGTCTAATATACTGAATTCTTGCCATATCTGCTATTTTTCTTATTTGAAAATATTCTTTTTCTTTATTAGCGTGTTTTAATCTTTCCTCCAACTCAAAAGAATAATCAAAATAGTCCATAATAGAATTTTTTGACTGTGAAACAATAATAAGAATATCTTTTATTCCAGAATTCACAATTTCTTCAACAATAAATTGAATAGCTGGTTTATCTAAAATAGGTAACATTTCTTTAGGCATGGCCTTAGTTGCAGGCAAAAATCTTGTGCCCAGTCCAGCAGCTGGTATAATAACTTTTTTAACTTTTTTTAATTCCATGAATAAAACCTTATCAACTGATTTATAACAAATAAATTTTACTCATATATTTTTTATTCTTTAAAAAACATTAATCACTTTAAATCATATGAACTAGAATTAGGAGAGGAATCATCGATTAATTGTGATCTTTCATTATATGCTTTGTAAGTTAATAAATCATCATCAAAAATTAGTTCATATTTTCTAAATATTTCACCATTTGTTCTTTTGTCTTCAACAAAAATTCTTATATTCTTTTTTTGTAATTTAGAAAATTCATTATAAACATTAAAATAATATTTAACACCTAAAAATAAAATACCATCATATTTAAAAACATTGAGTTTTTCATTTGTCTTTAAATTATTGTAAAAAAAATCAAGCCCAGGTCTTCCATTTTTTTCTAAAAATGAAATTGTTTGTGATGACCTTAAACCACTTCTAACTTCATCATTTATTTTGTATTCTTTTGCTTTAAAAATATCAATTGTGTTAGATGAACCAACTCTTGAAATGTCAATATAAGCTCCATTACCATTAGCATCAACACCTAAAACTTTATCAGTTACATTGTGTTTAGTATATTCAATTCAATTTCTAGAAAAAATTAATTTATTTTCTAAATCATCATCACTATTTGAAACATTATTTATTAATTTTGTTTCAACAATAACTGGAACAGTATTCAGTTTTAAAACTTTTTTTTGCAATGTAACTGGTGTAGTATCTATACCATTTATAGCTAAACTTTTAGATTCTAATTCTTTTATTTTTTTAAAAATTTCAGAAAAAATTGTTCTTTTACCACCAGGTAAAAGTGCTTCTTCATTAGTAAATAGATTTGCTAAAAAAGAGCTACTAAATGAATTAGTATTAGTTATCAAACTATCATTTACTACTTTTTTATTTTTTGATGATTCTATAGACTCTACAAGTAAATTAGATTGACTTACTAAATCATCTGATGTTATTTCTTCTTCTTGAATTAAAGATTCATAAAAAGTTGATTCAGAAATCTTGTTTGTGCTTTCATTTAAATCTTTTTTTTCAATAATAAAATCATCAATAACTTTTTCTTTTAATTCTGGATTTTCATGTTCAATATAATTTTCATTTATCAATTTTTCTTCATCTTTTTTTATCATTGAAGAAACAGATGAGTAAGAAAAATTTTCATCTACTAAATCATATTTTTTTTCTTCAGTAGCTACTTTTTCTAAAAAAGACTTAACATAAATTTCTTTTTGATTTTTAAAAATTTCTTTAATTTTTTTAAAATCATCTTTGCCTACACCTTTGATTTTAAAGATTTTATAATTTTCTGTTTCAATCTCTATATAGGAATTAAAATGATTTTTATCATTTGGTACAAAATTTAAACTTCTTATATCTTTATATGTATAAACACCACAAAAACTAACCTTATCTTTTTCATCACCAATAAATATTTTTTGGTTACTAAAACAAACTAATAAAGTGTTTTTTTTGTGCTTATAATATCCAACAAAAGCATAAATAGTAAATTCCCTTAAAGAGTACTTCTTTTGAATTTTTTCATATATCTTATTTAAATTTGCTCTTTTATTGAATGTCACTCTCAATGACTTAACATTGAAATTATTATTTTCTAAAATCATTTTCTTCCCTAATTTAACAAACTAACCAATAGAAATTACAAAAAATAAAAATGAGTAAATAAAAAAGCAAAATTACTTTTGTATATAATCACTCACTAAAGATTATAATTAATTAACAAATATATATATCACATAAATTTTATTTTTTATTTAATTTTTTAAAGTATTGAATTTATGAGTGATTTTTAAATTATTTTTTACATTGAAATTGTAACTAAAAAAATATGACAACCATTTTAATAAAAAAAGAAAATTCAAAAAAAATATTAAAAAATTTTTTAACTGAAACATACCCAGAATTAACCATTTCAAAAATCAATAAGTTAATTAAAAAAGGTGATATTAAAGTTAACAAAAAGAAAAGTTCTTGAAACTATGAATTAAAAGAAAATGATTTAATTTCCTTTTATATAACACTAAAACAAACTAAAAATTTAACTTTTTTAAAAGCTGATGGCAAAATAAAAATTATTTATGAAGATTTAAACATAATAGTTGTTGATAAACCTAGAGGAATTATTTGTCAACCAGATAAAAATGAAAAAATAAATACGCTTAATAACCAAATAAAAAAATATTTATATGAAAAACAAGATCAATCATACAAATTAGCAAATTTGTGTCACAGATTAGATAAATATACTAGTGGTGTTTGTGTTGCTGCAAAAAATCAAAAAACACTAAAAGAATTGAATATGCAATGAAACACAAAAGCAATCTCCAAATTCTATTTAGCTTTATGCTATGGAAATTTTAAAGAAAACTCAAAAACATTAATTGATTATGTTTGATTTAATGAAAAAACACAAAAGATGGAAATTGATAAAAATAACATTTATCACAAAAAAATGGAAACTAAATATTTTGTAATTAAACAAAACAAAAATTATGCACTTTTAAAAATTGAAATCCTTACTGGAAAAAAACATCAAATTAGAGTACATATGTCATCAATTGGACATCCTGTTTTAGGAGATACAAAATATAATAAAATAAATAATTTTTCTTACAGATTCCCTTGTTTAATTTCTCATCAAATAAAATTTAATTTTCCAAAAAACCATTTCTTAAATTATTTAAATGAAAAAAATGTTGTTAGTAAAATAAAAGATTTTAAATAATTACTATTATAAATAAATAAAATTTGTTAAAAAGTGAAAATGATAACAAACAATTGCCACAGTATTAGATAAATTAAAACTTCTAATGTTGTTATTCATTTCAACTTTTAATTGAAAATTTTCATATTTACTCATAATTTCTTTAGATATTCCTTTTGTTTCTCTGCCAAAAACAAAAAAAATATTTTTGGACTTTGTTTCTTTAAAATTTAATTCACTTATTGATTTTTTTCCAAATTTTGTAATTAAAAATAATTGATTATTAATATTATTTAAAATATTCTTTGATTCAAAATCATTTCAATCATCATATTCAGTTCTATCAAGTTTATCTCAATAGTCTAATCCTGCTCTCTTCATCCTTTTATCATCCATAATAAAACCATAAGGTCTTATCAGATGAAGTTTTGCATTAAAACCAACACAACTTCTAGATATATTGCCTGTATTTTCTGGAATTTCTGGTTGAAATAAAACAATATTAAGCATAATTTACTCTATATTCTTTAAAGCCATTTCTATTAATTTATTGATTATAGAAGATCTACTTTCATTTGTTCTTTCTTCTAGTTCTTTTAATTTAATAACAATGCTATTTTTTAAATAAATATTTGTCTTTACTTCTAATTTTTCTTTAACATTCAAAAATTGTTTAATTTTATCTTCTTCAAAATAATTTTCTGATCTATTATTTTCTTGTTTTTTCAAAGCTTCATTGTAAGTTTTAATAGTAGATCTTGGTTTTAAATTTTTATATGAATTATTCTCATTTGATTGAATTGTTTCTTTAAAATTATCATCATTTAAAGTATTTTCATTGTCTGTGTTAGCAATATTAGTATTGTCTTGTTTTGAAGAAAAAAATTCTTTAATAGGGTCCTTTTTTTCAAAAAAAGACTGAACAATTTCTTTTTTTTCTATTGGCTTTTCATTTAGGATATCATCATAATTTACTTCATATGTTTTTTTTGTAACTTGATTTACATTATTTTTTTCAGATTCAGTGTTGTTTTCTATGATTGTATTTTCTTTTTCTTTTTTTTCTATTTCATTTACTTTGTTATCAAGATTTTCTGAATTAATAACATTGTTTAAATTGTTTTCACTTTTTTTCAAATCATCTAATTTTATTTTTATTTTGCTAGTATTGTCTTCGTTTTTTATTGGTGTGTTATTTATCATAAAATTATTTGAATTTTTTTCAACAAAATCATCATCTGCCAAATCAGTAAAAGTATATTTTCTTTTTTTTGACATTATGAAATTCCTCCACTATTATTTTGATCTGTGTTTGGATTTATATTTAAATTTGTATTTGGTTCAGTTTCTTGATTTGCTTCAATATTATTTACAGATTTTTCTTTATTGTAAATAACATAGTCCAAAATTTCTTCTCTTAAGTTATGATATTCATCTTGATATTTGCTTTTAAAAGAACTCATAACAATAGGAACTCTTTCATATCCAACAGAAGCAGTAGATTTAGTTGTTGAACTAATAAAATTTGATGTTACATAAACACCTTGTACTTTTAATTTTGGTCTCAATGCATGCTCAATAATATCATTGTGTATTGTCACACGAGTATTAACTTTTGTAGGGATAGCAATTATTTTCATTTCAGGATTATTTTTTTTCTGAAATTCTTTTGCTGCATTAATAATTCTTTTTAAACCTAATGTAGCATATTGATCAGGTTCAAAAGGAACCAATGCAACATCAACAATAGAAAGTGTTGTAGCAACAACAACAGACATTGCTGGTGGTGTATCAATAATTACGTAATCATAAATTTCATTAAGTTTATTGATTAGCATTTTTAAATTTGATTGATTTATTTGTCCTGAATTAACCATAAAGTCAAAATAATTTAGTTCATCATTCCCAGGAACTATAAAAAGGTTATCACTTACTCTAACAATAACTTGTTCAAGTGAACATTCTCCTTTCAAAAAATCCATAATAGCAAATTCTAAATCATCAGGTCTTTTACCAAAAGTAGCAATAACATTTCCTTGCCCATCTAAATCCACTATTATTACTTTTTTATTATCTCTAGCAAGAGATGCAGCTAAATTTGTTGATAAAGTTGTTTTTAAAACTCCACCTTTATTATTAACTACTCCTATTTTCATACTATATAACTCCCAAACATAAAAGATTATCAATAATTACTATAACAATTATGTAATAGATTATATTTTAAATACATAATTAATTACATAATATTTAGTTTTAATTAACTGTTCTCTGCATTTTTTTATAAAAACAATAATTACATAGCTGATTATGTAGTTATTTTTCTTTATCAATAATTACGTAATTAATTATAGAGTTATTTACAAAAAAACAAATCTTTCTTTTTTTATTTATAATTACGTAATTAAATATGGAATTATTAATAAAGTCTAATATTCTCTTTATTTTCAATAATTACATAATCAAATATGGAATTATTGTTTTAATTATTTTTAATGAGTTCCTTATTTTTTATTTCTATAATTACGTAATTAATTATATATTTATTTTATTTTTGTAAAGTTTTTTGCTTCTTTCTTGTGTTTTAGTCTTTTGTTAGTCTTAACACTAAAGATAAAACTTACTTTTCTTGTTTGATAAAAAAGGTAAAAAATCATTTTTAAGGCTATTTAAAGGTTTTTGAGACAAAGTCAAAGAAAAAATATATTTTTTATTTTAAACACTCTAAAAACGCTTAAAAATGCTGTTATTTTTTGTTTTTTTTACTTTGTTTCAAATTCTTTTTTTAATAGCATCAATCATTAGAGATAAATATACAATATCTTTATTGCTTAAAAAATTTAAAATGTAGATCTGGTGAATTAACTTAGTTTTTTTATATTTTAAGTATTACTAAAGTAATACTTAGTAAGTAAACAATTAAAAAATTTGAACTTCATAGCTAAATCATTTAAAATTAGTATATTAACTATTACTAAAGTAATAGTTAAAATATGAAAAAAAATGATAAATTTGTATTTTCATATTAAACTTTAAGAAATGGATCATAAAACTTAAAATAAAGCCTTTAGAAAAGAGAAAACAAAAAAAATGAACTAAACTATTGTTTTTGAGTTAAAATCTCTTAAAATCATTAAAAACGCTGTTATTTTTGTTTTTATACCATTGATTTTAGGTAAAATTCTGAAAAAAATAAAAATCAAAAAGATTTATTTTTTTAAAAATTACCAAAAAGTAATCATTTTGTAATTAAAAAAAATACAATTATGTTATTGATTATGTAATTATTGAATTTTCTTACTTTTTATAAAAAAATAAATTAAATATTAAAAATTTATCCATTTGTTTTTTATCAATTAAACAAAAGAAAGCATTTACACAATACAAAATTTGTTTGGATGCTTCCTTTTTTTCTTTTTTTATATTAAAATAAAACTATCACACAAATAATCAAAGATTTATGTAGTAACAAACAAGAATTTCTGGAAAACTAAAAAAAAAAAAAAAAAAAAAAAAAAAATTTTTGGTTTTTAAAAAAAAATTTTTTTTTTTTAAATAAAAAAAAAAAAAAAAAAAAAAAAATTGATGGGTTTTATAATCCTACATTTGTACAAAAAAATATAGGAGGAAGGGAAGTACATATTTATTCCATATGTTCAAATATCAATCATTAACTTTTCTTTTTATGGAAAAATTTATAAAAGATCTTTTTTAATAGAATCTACTTATAACTATATTAAAAAATTATTCATGTGTGTAAAAAATTATTTAAATTTTAGATAAAAAGAAAGAATGAAAGTAAATTAATAAAAAAAATAAGTTTCTTTTGCCTATTATTTAAAGACCCGAAGCAGCTGATAATAGAAGAGTTTGAGCATTGAAAAACAATTTATTAATGTCTAATAAGAAAAAAAATATTCACATTTATTAACAATGACTGAAAAAGTTACAAGAAAAACCTTTATAAACCAGTTATCAAAAAGACAATTAAAGAAAACAAGCCAATCACTAAAACAATCACTGTAGATAATGGATATAATTTTCAAAAACAGCAATTAGTGTATTGAATAAAATATAAAATCTATTATTTTCAACCTCACTCTTCATTCCAAAAAGGAAATAGTGAAAATGCTAATGGATTAATTAAAAGATGATACAAAAAAGGATTTGGTTTTTCATTACTAAGTAAAAATAATGATAAAATTTAGAATTTAAAAAAATTAATAGTATTTTATTCAAGAAAAGTATTTATTTTTTTTATCAAGTAATCAAGTTTTAAACAATATTAGTTTGGAATAAAAAAATATCCATAATTTATTTTTAATTATGGATATTAATTTTTATATATTTATTGTGTTTTTATTCCATTTCATCATCTTTATTATCATTTTTAAATAAAGCTGCTGAAATAATTTTTTCTTTTGGTTGCAGTTTAACTAATGTTACACCAGATGTTGATCTACCAATAACTCTTAGTTTTTGCAATGATAATCTAATTATCTTTCCAGAACTTGTAACAATTAGTATTTCTTCGTCACCTCTAACAGCTGAAGAAAAAATTAATTTTCCTGTTTTTTCATTTTGTTTTAGAGTAACTACACCTTTAGATCCTCTTCTAGTTAAACGATAATTTTCTGCTTCAGATAATTTTCCTAGTCCTTTCTCACCAATAGAAAGAATTAAATCACCACTTTGTGAAGAAGATGCACCTACAACATTTATTGTAGTATCCACTTTTTTCTTTGCTCTACCAGCTGCTTTTACTTCAATGTTTATTCCTTTTACACCGGATGCAGTTCTACCCATTACTCTCACATCTTGTTCATTAAATCTAGCCAATAAACCATTTGATGCACCTAAATAAATTTCATCTTTTCCTCTAGTTAAAAATGCTGACAAAAGTTGATCACCTTCTCTTAAAGTAATTGCTCTTTTCCCATTTGATTTAATTGAATTGTATTCTGATAAACTTGTTCTTTTTACAATTCCTTTAACAGTTGCTAAAAATAAAAAACCCTTTGAATAATCATCAACTGGTAACATAACTAATATTTTTTCATTTTTTTCGATATTAATTAAGTTTAATGCTGGAATCCCTTTTGCTTGTCTTGATCCTGGTGGTACTTCATGTGCTCTGATTCGATAAACTTTACCAAAATCTGTAAAAAATAATAAATCTGTATGAGTAGTAGTTGTTATAATGTCATCTACTTCATCATCATTATATGTACTAACACCTTTAACACCTACACCACCTCTATGTTGTAATTTATATGCTTCAATTGAAATTCTTTTTAAATAATTATTTGATGATCTACTAATAACAACATTTTCAACTGGAATTAAATCTTCATCATCAATTGATGCAGAAACACCATATAAAATTTCTGTTTTTCTTTCATCACCATAAACTTTTTTTAAATTTAACAATTCATTTGAAATGATTTCAATTTGCTTATCATTTGACTTTAATATACTTGTTAGTTCAGTAATTAAAGCTTTCATTTCTTTTAATTCTTCTTCAATTTTAATTCTTTCTAAATTAGAAAGATTTCTTAGTCTCATATCTAAAATTGCTTTTGCTTGAATTTTTGATAATTTAAATTTTGAAATCAATTGTTTTTCAGCATCATCATTGTCTTTAGAGTTTCTTATAACCTTAATAACAGCATCAATATTTGAAACAGCAATAAATAAACCTTCTAAAATATGTGCTCTTTCTTCTGCTTTTTTAAGATCAAATTTAGTTTTTCTAACCAATACTTTAATTTGATGTTTTAAATATTCTTGTAAAACTTCTTTTATATTTAATAATTTTGGTTCACCATCAACTAAAGCAAGCATATTAACACTAAAATTTGATTGTAATGGTGTCATTTTAAAAAGTTTATTCAATAAAACTTCTGGAACTACATCTTTTTTTGCTTCAATAACAATTCTAATTCCTTCTCTTGATGATTCATCTCGTAAATCAGCTATTCCTTCAATTGCGTTTGTTTTAACTAATTCAACAATTTTATCTATTAAATTACTTTTGTTAATCATATAAGGAATCTCTTTAATAATAATTTGTGATTTAGAATCCTTACTATGAATGATTTCTGCTTTTGATCTTATTGTTACTGAACCTCTTCCAGTTTCAAAATAACTATTTATTCCACTTGTTCCAACAATTTCTGCTTTTGTTGGAAAATCAGGTCCTTTAAGAACTTGTTTTATTTCATTAACAGAAGCATCTTTATTTTTTGCTAATAATAAAACTGCATCAATAATTTCTGATAAATTATGTGGTGGAATATTTGTTGCCATCCCAACAGCAATTCCTGAAGATCCATTTGCCAACATATTTGGAAATAGTGCAGGTAAAACAGATGGCTCCATTTCACTACCATCATAGTTTTCTACAAAATCAACTGTATCTTTTTCAATATATTTAAGCATTTCAGAAGAAATTTTTGATAGTCTTGCTTCTGTATAACGCATTGCTGCTGCTGAATCTCCATCTATTGAACCAAAATTACCATGTCCATCAATTAGCATATATCTCATTGAAAAATCTTGAGCCATTCTAACCATTGTTTCATATGCTGCAGTGTCACCATGTGGGTGAAATTTCCCTATTATTTCTCCTACAAGTCTTGCAGATTTTTTATATGGCTTATCATGTGTCATTCCCATATTATATGCTGCATATAATACTCTTCGGTGAACTGGTTTAAATCCATCTCTTACATCTGGAATTGCTCTTGCAACAATTACAGACATTGCATAGTCCATAAAAGAATTTTCAATTTCTTTTGTAATTGATTGATTTGTAACTTTTGTTTTACTTAAATTTTCTTTAATTTTTTCAATATTTATATTATTTGATGACATATTTTTATTACCTTAATTTTTTAAATGTCTAAATTTTTTACATATTTAGCATTTTTCTCAATAAATTCTTTTCTTGGTGCTACTTCATCACCCATTAAAAGTGAAAAAGTTTTATCTGCACTTAAAGCATCTTCAATTGTTACTTTTAACAATAATCTATTTTTTGGATCCATTGTTGTTTCTCAAAGTTGATCAGGATTCATTTCACCTAACCCTTTATATCTTTGAATTTGATATTTTACTTTACTATTTTCTTTTTTAAATTCATCCAATGTTTTTTGATCATAAGCATATTTAAATGATTTTCCAACAGAAAATTTAAATAGCGGAGGTTGAGCAATATATACATTTCCATTTTCTAATAAAGGTTGCATATATCTAAAAAAGAAAGTTAAAAGTAAAATTCTAATGTGTGAACCGTCTACATCAGCATCTGTCATTAATATAATTTTGTTATATCTTAACTTATCAATTTTAAATTCTGGACCTACACCAGCTCCAATTGCAGTGATTAAGTTAATAATTTCATCATTTGCAAAAATCTTTTCACTTTTTGCTTTTTCTACATTAAGAATTTTTCCTTTTAAAGGTAGTATAGCTTGGTATATTCTATCTCTTCCAAGTTTTGCACTACCACCTGCTGAATCACCTTCTACTATGTATAATTCTGAAATTTCGCTATCTTTTGTTGAACAGTCTGCTAATTTACCTGGAAGTGAATTTGATTCAAATGGAGATTTTCTTCTTGTTGCTTCTCTAGCTTCAAATGATTTTTTTCTTGCCTCCATTGCAAGCATACATTTTTTAATAATAGATGTAGCATCTTCTGGGTTTTCTAATAAATATTTTTCAAAAATTTCTCCAACTACACTACTTACAAATGGTCTTACTTCACTATTTCCTAATTTTCTTTTTGTTTGCCCTTCATATTGTGGATTAGGGTGTTTAACTGAAACAATTGCAGTTAAACCTTCAATAACATCTTCTTTAGATATTTTTTCATCTGTTTCTTTCAATAATTTTTTATCCAAAGCAAATTTATTAATTACTTTTTGAATAGCAAATTTAAAACCTTCTTCATGACTACCACCTTCAGTAGTATTAATATTGTTACAAAAAGTAAAAGTTGAATTGTTATATGTTTTGTTATATTGAAAAGCTACTTCAACTCTAATATTATATTTATCCTTATTATTTCCTGCTTTTACTGTTTCTTCTCTATCATCATAAACAATTGTTTGTACCATAGGTTCTTTTTCTTTATTTAGTTCTTCAACTCATTGTTTTATTCCACCAGCAAATAAAAAAGATTCTTTATCATTATTTCTTTCATCAAAAAAATTAATTTTAATTCCTTTATTAAGATATGCTAATTGTTTAAGTCTGTTTTTAATAGTTAGTGAATCAAATTCTGCTTTCTCCATAATTTCATAGTCAGGATAAAATTCAATAAGTGTTCCTTTTTTAATTGGTGATTTCTCATTTGTTATTTTTAATTCACTAACTGGTTTACCACCATCTTTAAATTCAATAAAATGTTCTTTATTATCACGATATACTCATACTTTAAATCAACTTGATAATGCATTAACAACTGATGCACCTACCCCATGTAAACCACCTGATACTTTATATGAATCATTATCAAATTTTCCACCAGCATGTAAAATAGTTAAAACTGTTTCCACTGTTGATTTTTTAGTTTTAGCATGTTTTTCTACTGGGATTCCTCTACCATCATCTTGAACTTTTACAGATCCATTTTTAGTAATTGTTACACTAATTTCTGTAGCATTTCCTGTCATTGCTTCATCAATTGAGTTATCAACAATTTCCCAAACCATATGATGTAATCCTTTAACATCAGTTGAACCAATATACATTCCAGGTCTTTTTCTTACTGCTTCTAGTCCTTCAAGGATTTTAATATTTGAAGCTGAATAACTGTTTTTTTTAGTTTTTGTTTCTTTATTCATTGGTACTATTCTCCTTAATAATTAAATAATTACTATCATTTACTGAAATTTTTGAACCACCATATAATTTTCTATTTCTTCTTTTTTCAGGTATTCCATCAACCATTACATTACTTTTTTCTAAAAATTTTTTAGATTCTGATCCATTTTCTATAATTCCACTGAATTTTAAAAATTGAGACAATTTTATGTAAGGTGTTTTAATAAATATTTTTATCATTTTTTCCTTTTAAAATGAAAGAACATAATATATAAAATTATATATTTTAATATTAAAAAATATAAAAAATTAAATAATTAAAATATACTACATACCTAAAAATCAAATTTTTAATACTTTATTTTGTACTTTAAATAAAAAAATGACAAAAACATCTATTTTTTTAAAAAAATATTTTTAGTTTTTTTTAATTTCTTATAGGTATTAAAATTTGCATAAAATTTTCTTCTTTTTTATCCCTTAAAGTTACAGGTTTTAAACCATCTTCAAATTCAATATAAATTTCGTCATTATCAAAAACTTTTAGTAATGAAATTAAAAAAGTTGCATTTAAAAGGATTTCTGTTGGATTAGAAACATTACTTTGGCAAGTAATTTCTTCTTTTGAATTTCCTAATTCTGAACTATTGAAAGAAATTTCTATTTTTTCTGGATTAAAAATTAGTTTTGCTGCAGCTTTTTTATCCATTGGAGAAAAAACCATCCCTCTTTCAAGTGCATCTAATAATGTTTTTTTAGAAATTATGGCTTTTTTAGTTTTTGGTAGTGAAAGTATTCTAGAAATGTTTGGAAATTCACCTTCAACTGTTTTTGAAGAAATTAAAAAATCCTTTATCTTAAAAATAACATTATTATCTGATATGTAAATTTTTACATTTTTATCATGTTCAAGAATTTCTTGAAAAAGATCTATTAAATCTATACCAATAACAAATTTAAAATTATCTAAATTACTTTCAAATTTATAAAATGCCAATTTATAACTATCAGTAGCTACAATTTCTAATGTTTTATTTTCTTTATTAGAAATAAAGCATACTCCACTCATTATGTTTATTTTTTCTTTATTTAAATTAGCTGCATGTTTTATTTTCGTAATGGTTTTTTTAAATACAACCGCAGGAATATCTATTTCAGTTCAACCACTGAAATCAAAATTTATATTAGGGTATTTTTCTTCATCTAAAATATTTATATTAGAGTCAAAATAATCTGTTTGTATTTTTAAAACTGAATTATCTATTTTTTCTAAATTTATCATTTCATTTTTTAATTTAGAAAGAACATTAAATAAAGTTCTAGTTTTTACTAAAACTTTCCCATTATTTAAAATATTTAATGATTCATCTTTTTCAATAATAGACTTAATAGAAATTAAACCATTTGAAGAAGTAAACTTTAGTTTTGAGTTTTCAACTTCAATTAATGTACCTAAAAAATTAGGTGATGAATTTAAATTATCAGAAATAGAATTACAAATTTTAACAGGTTCAAATATCTTTTTTTTATTAACTATAATTTTCATAAAAAACCAAATAAATAATTTAAAGTTATTTTATTTTAAATTATTTATATATTAATAAAATTATTTTAATTATTTTTATTATGCTTGTTTAAATTGTTGGAATGTTGGAAACTAAAATTTATTAGATATATTTTCTAAAAAAATAGAAAGATCTTTATCTTTATTTTTTTTATCTTCAATATCTTTAATTGACTCAATTACAGTGGCATGATTTCTGTTTGAAAAAAAAGAGCCAATTTCATTGTATGAAAGGTTTAATTTTTCTCTTAATATATACATACAAACCTTTCTTACAAATGAAAATTCTTTATTTCTTTTTTTTGAAGTTACAGCAGATTTGCTAACTCCATATGATAAACAAACAGTTTCAATAACTATTTCTGGATTTATTTGTTTTGCAAAATCTGTAATACTATTTTCACTATCTAAATCTATAATTTCTTTTATTTTTTTTTCATTTATTATTTCATTTCCATTTATATTTCCTAACAAAAAGAAGTATATTTTATTTAAAATTCCTTCAAGTGATCTAATATCATTATTAAATCTAAAAGCAATATACTCAATAGCTGGTAGTGAAAATGTGTTTTTTATATTACTTTTTTTAATTTTATTAATAACTATTTTTTTTATTGAATCTATATCAGGCTTATTAATTTTTATATTTAAACCTGAATTAAATCTAGAAATCATTCTGTCATCAATTTTTAAACTACTTGGTAATTTATCTGATGTCATTATAATTAATTTATTATTTGAATTTAATTTGTTAAAAATATTAAAAAATATTTCATTTAATTTCTCTTTGTTGTTTAAAAATTGAATATCATCAATTAATAAAAGGTCAACATCATTAAAACTATTTTTAAATTCTTCTATTTTCGTTCCACCTTCAGAAATTGAACGATATATTTTTTCTAAAAAATCTTCAGTTTGAATATACAAAATATTTTTTTCTGGAAATAAACTTTCATATTTGTTACCAATTGCATGTAAAAAATGAGTTTTTCCTAAACCTGTATTTGCATATATTAAAAGTGTTTTTCAACTATTATTTCCATCAAAAATAAAATTTGCAGCTTTATATGCATCTTTATTAAAAATTCCAATGGTATAATCTTCAAATGTTAAGTTTTTATTTAGTGTAATATTACTTTTTTTAATTTTTGATAAGTTTAAATTCAACTCTTTTTTTGTATCTTTCTCTTCTTTAGTAATAAAAAAAACATTTAAATTAGAATTAGTTTTGCTAGAAAAATAGTCTTCAAAAACTTGTTTATAATCATTGTTTAAGACTTCTTTTATAAATTCATTTTCAACAATTAAAAAAACATTTTGGTTTTCAAATTTAAAAAATGATGAGTTTTGAACAAAATTATTATAAAAATTTTCATTATCAAATTCTTTTTGAATTTCTTTTTTTATAACTGAATAAATTTTTTTTATTTGTGAATTGTTCATAGTAACTATTTTATTTTTAAATGTGTATTAATAAACATTAAAATGTGATAATATTAAAAATATTGTTTGCATTTTTATTATACTAACAAATTAATAATTGAGTTTGAAAAGGAAAAGTAATGAAAAGAACATATCAACCAAATAAAAAAAGAAGAGCTAAAAAGCATGGTTTTTTAAACAGAATGTCAACTTCTGATGGAAGAGAAGTAATTAGAAGAAGAAGACAAAAAGGAAGACACAATTTAACTGTTTCAGACCAATAAATTTTTTATGAAGAATAGTAATGTTTTAAAAAGTAAAAAAGACTTTAACAACCTTTTTGAAAACAAAACTGTATATTATTCTTCTTTTTTTATTATTTATGCTTCAAAAAATAAATTATCACATTTTCGATATGCAATAGCCCCTAACAAAAAAAACTTTAAATTAGCTGTTGAAAGAAATAAAATAAAAAGACAAATTAGATCAATTGTTTATGAATTAAAAAATGAAATTTATGGAATAGATTTTTTAATTGTTCCAAAAAACAACTATTTTGATACTAATTTTTTTGACAAAAAAAAAGATTTATTAAATTTAATTGCTAAAATCTATTTAAAATTAAATCAAAAAAAATGAAAGGAGAAGTAACAAAATAAATATTTATGTCTAACACTTATTTAAATGATAATGTTGTTGTTTCTCCTTTGTGATCCCAAGCTGTTGATCCATCGAAAGCAAAAAAAGATAAAATAATAAAGATTTTAAAAATTATTTTGAAGTTTACAAAATTATTTGTTTATGCTTTTTTGCTTTTAATGGGACTTTGAGGTTGTTTTCAAACAATGGTTGATCCAACAGTTAAAACTAGTACAACAATTGGTTCTGGAATGGAATTTGGTTTTCCTTTTGGGACAACAGGTGATTATAGGTATGATTTAGCTGCTGGATTTAATCAAGAATATTATGCATTCTCTTCAAATTATTGAAATATTAATGATTATGGACCTTTCTTTGGATTGTTTGTTTATCCAGGAGCCATACTTGTTTTAAATATTATGTATCCATTAAGGGATGCTTGAGGTGGTCTTGATGCACTTCTTGGAATATTCATTTTGCTTTTTATAATTAGGGTAATAACTTTTTTAATTTCAATAAGGTCCACATTACAATCAGAGCGGATGTCTGAAATTCAAGGAAAACTAGCAGAAATTAATGCCAAATACAAAGATGTAAAAAAAGACATGGCAATGAGGCAAAGAAAACAAATTGAAACTAATGAAATTTATAAAAAGTACAACATAAAACCTTTTGCTATGTTTGAACAAATATTTGTGACAATGCCAATTTTCTTAATTGTGTATCGTGTTGTTACAATACTTAGACCTATCAAGGTTGTAAATTTATTTGGAATATGGGCGCTTAGTGCATCTCCACTTTCAGAAATAACTTCTAATATATCTAATGGTGGATGAGTTTTCATTTTTTTCTTACTAATAATTGTCCCAACTCAAATTCTTTCTCAAAAGATACCTCAAATATTAGCAAAAAGAAGAAATGTAAATGCTAAAACACTTTCTCAAAAAGGGAAAGATTCAGCTAAAAAAATGAGAATAACTCAAACTATTATAATGGTTGTACTAGTGTTTATAGTTGTTCAATCTCCAGCCAGTGTTGGTTTATATTGATTCTTATCTTCTATATTTACAATTATTCAATCTTTAATTCTTCATAAATATGTTATTAAGAAAAGAAAAAAAGGAATAAGTTTAGAGGATAAATTAAAAGAACTTGGAATAAAATAGTTTTTATGGAAAACCAAAAAAACAAATTTAGTGAGTTCATAAAAAAAAATAAATTTTTTGCTTCAAAAAAATTGGGGCAAAATTTTTTAATTAATGAAACAATTAAACAAAAAATAGTTGATTCTTTAAATATAAAAAACTCAGATAACGTTTTGGAAATAGGACCAGGATTTGGCGCATTAACCAAAAAAATTTTAGAAAAATCTAAAAACTTAACTGTAATAGAACTTGATAAAAGACTTGTAGAATTTTTAAAAAAAGAATTCCCTGATTTAAAAATAATTAACCAAGATGTATTAAAATTTGATTTTAAAAGTTTAGAGATATCAAGTTATAAAATTATTTCTAATTTACCATATAGCATTTCTTCACAAGTAATTTTTAAAATCTTAAAACAGTCAAATTTTAGTGAAGCAGTTTTGATGGTTCAAAAGGAAATGGCTGAAAGAATAATTGCTAAAGCAGGAACAAAGAAATACAACAACTTTACGATTTTATTAAATTTAACAAGTAATATATTAAAACTTTTTAATGTTTCAAATTCTTGTTTTTTTCCAAAACCAGAAATTGAATCAACGGTTATAAAATTTTCAAAAAAGAAAAGTTTTGATTTTGAAAAATTTGAAATATTAGAATCATTTTTAAAAAAATGTTTTTTGCAAAAAAGAAAAACAATTTTTAATAATCTAAAAAAATTTTATAGCAAAGAAAAAATAATTGAAGTTTTTAAAAAAAATAAGATTAATTTAACAATAAGACCTGAAAATATAGAAGAAGATACTTATTTAAAAATGTGTGTTGATTTTTATGAAATTTAAAAGTTATCCAAAAATAAATTTAATTTTACTTGTTAGCAAAAAATCTAAAAAAAATAGTTTGCATAAAATAATTAGTTTATTTTATTTAGTAAAAGATTCTTTATTTGATGAAATCACTATTGATTTTAGTAACAATGCTAAAAATGAAATAACATATCAAGATTTTGAAAACAATAAAAGATTTTTTTTAGGAGATTGCATTTTCACAAAAGCAATTAAATTACTTAAAGAAAACAAGATCATTGAAAATGATGTGTTTTTTAAAATTACAGTGATAAAAAAGTTACCTTTATTTTCTGGATTAGGTTCAGGATCATCTAATGTAGCTTGTTTATTTCTGTTTTTGTTAAAAAATAAAAAAATAAAACTAAACAATAAAGTAAAAAAAACAATTTTAAAGATTAGTAGTGATTTAATGTTTTTTATAAAACAATATGATTGTGCTAAGGTTTTTGGATATGGTGAAAAAGTAAAAAAAATAAAATTAAAAAAGGAAATAAAAGTTAAATTATTTTTTAACAACATTAGATGTAGTAGCAAAGATGTATTTAATTATTTTGATACCAACACTTTTAACAAAAAAAATTATTATCTAAATCAGTTTTTGTATTTTAAAATTATTAGAAACAAAAGATATAAAAATGATTTGCAAATAAGTGCTTTTAATTTATATAAAGACTTACTTGTGGAGTTTGAAAAATTAAAAAAAGAAAATAACAAGGAAATATTTTTAAGTGGATCTGGTGGAACATTTTTTTCAATCCTATCAGATTAAGAAAATATAAAAATTATGAAAAAAGATACAACAATAATTAGAACTAGATATGCACCTTCTCCAACTGGATTATTTCATATTGGTGGTGCTAGAACTGCACTATTTAATTATTTATTTGCAAAAAAAAATAATGGTGATTTTATAGTTAGAATCGAAGACACTGACATTGAAAGAAATGTTGAAAATGGTGTTGATTCTCAATTACTAAATTTAAAATGATTAAAAATTTTTCCTGATGAATCACCATTAAATCCTGGAAATTATGGTCCATATATTCAAAGTGAAAGACTACAAATTTATAGAGAAAAGGCTTATCTATTGTTAAAAGAGAAAAAAGCTTATAGATGCTTTTGTTCTTCTGAAACTCTTGAAAAAAATAGAAAAAAATCTTTGAAAGAAGGCTCAACTCCTAAATATAATAGAGCTTGCTTAAAACTAACTGAAGAAAAAATAGAAGAAAAAATAAAAAATAAAATTCCTTTTTCAATTAGGTTTAAAACTGAAGACAATAGAAACATTGAATGAAATGATATTGTTAGAGGAAAAATGAGTGTTCCAACAAGTGCATTAACAGATCCTGTGATTTTAAAATCAAATGGAATTCCAACATATAATTTTGCAGTTGTTATTGATGATAATGATATGATGATTACTCATGTTATCAGAGGTGAAGAACATTTATCTAATACCCCTTACCAAATTGGAATTAATGAAGCATTAAAAATAAATGAAAATATTATTTATGGTCATTTATCTGTCATTATAGATGAAACAGGAAAAAAGCTTTCCAAAAGAAATATGGGTTTAAAACAATTTATTGAAGACTATAAAAACATGGGTTTTTCTCCAGAAGCAATTGTTAATTTTATGTATTTACTAGGAATGTCAACTGAAAATAATAAAGAAATTTTTAGTTTATCTGATGCAATTAGAAATTTTGACATTAATAAAGTGAGTAAATCACCAACAACATTTGATTTTAAAAAAATGGAATGAATTTCTTCTGAACATTTTAAAAGAATGTCAGATACTGCTTTTGTTTCTTTTTCTAAGTCTTTTATAACTCTAGATTTAGGTTTTTTAAAAAATAGAGAAAATGAAATTATTCTTCTTTTTAAAAACCAAATTTCATATGCTAAACAACTTAATGAATTAATTGAAGAAACATTTTTTAAACCTGAAAAATTTTCACAAATTTTAAAAAAACATCCTTTTCTATCAGATGCTAAAACAAAAGAAATAGTTAAACTTTTTTTGAAGAAAATTAATGAATTACCAAATTGAAATATTAGTGAAATAATTTCAATTATTGATGGTGTTAAAACCCAAACGAAAAAAAGTGGAAAAGAATTATTTATGCCAATTAGAGTTTTTTCTTCACATAAAAGTCATGGTCCAGAATTAGCTAAAATTATTTATATTTTAGGAAAAAATAAAGTTGTTGAAAATATTAAAAGTTTTCTAGACAAAAAGGAAAAATAAATGAAAGAAGTAACAGAACAAAAAAACAAAACTAATGAAATTTTTAAGAAAAAACTTAATTATTACATTAAAGATCCCATTCACAAAGAAATTAATTTTTCAAATGATAAGTGATTAGCAGATTTTGCTTTTAGTTTTGAAATGACAAGACTTTTAGAAATAAAGCAATTAGGAATAAGTTTTAAAATTTTTCCATCTGCCACACAAAATAGATATAGTCATTGTTTAGGTACTTTTTGTGTTGCAAAAAAATTTGCTAAACATTTTATTAATCAAATCTCTAAAAATGATAGAAAGTTATTTTTATTAGCTGCAATGCTTCATGACATTGGTCATGGGCCTTTTAGTCATGTTTTTGAAAAAATTTCAAACATTAATCATGAAAAAATGGGAATGGAAATAATTAAAAACCCAAATTTACAAATTTATCATTTATTAAAAAAAAATAAAGTAAATCCTGATAGTTTAATAAATGTTTATACTGGAGAATGCAAACAAGAATGAATAAGTAGATTAATTTCTTCTAATTTGGATGTGGATAGAATTGATTATTTACTAAGAGATTCTTATTATATTGGGACTTGTTTTTCTACCATTGATATTGATTTTTTAGTTGAAAGATCAGTTTTGCTAGATAATGATGTTTGTTTTACAAAAACTGCAATTAACTATATTGAAAGTTTTTTGTTGGGAAGATTTTATATGCATGATGATATTTATGCAAATAAAAATACATATATCTATGAATGAAGTTTAATAAAAATATTTGAAAGACTAAAAGAAATAAAAAATACATTTTATGAAAAAAGAAGCAGTGTTTATTTTTATGACTTTTATGAATGAATAGTTTTTGAAAAAAAGGTTAACATTGAAAAAACCTATATATATTTAAATGACAGCAATCTTTCTTCTTTTTTGTGATCTTTAAAATCTTTAAATGACAAAATATTAAATACATTTATTGATGGTTTTAATAATATGGGCGATATTTATGCTGTAAATTTTAATTCATATACTTTAGAAGAAATTAAGAAAAAATCTAAAAACATTAGCATTGATGCTAAATATTTATTTGATGTTATAGAAAAAAAGAAAAAACAAATTTATTATGAAGGTGAAAAAAACATGATAAATATATATGATTCTGCAAAAAAAGAAGTTTTTAGATTTCCATCTGAAAAAATTTTGTCATTTAAAGATAATAAAAAAGAAAACAATAAAATAATATTGATTAATAAAAGTTTAATTAATTAGTATAATTTAAAAGATTTAAAAGGAAAACCATAAATTTATGAGCAAGCATTTAATTGAAATAACTTATGAATATGCAAAAGAAAAGTTTGGTAACACGCCATTTACATTCAAAGAACTTTTTAATGATTTATTAAAAAAAGACAAATCAATTAGAGATTATGCTAGTGATCTTTACATTGAATTATTACAAGATATCAGATTCATTTCTTTAGGGAAACAAAGATGATCATTAAGAGAATATTTTACTCTATCAGAAATAAATAAAATTACATCTTCAATGTTTGGGTTGGATGAATACTATGAAAATGACATTGATGGATATATTCCTCCTGTGTCAAAGGTTGAAGAAGAAACAGAAATTGATGAATATATTGATGAAGATTCTGGAAAAAATCTTGATTCAGCTATCATTGTTTCTGAAGATGATGACATTGTAGTTGAAGATGAAATTAAATCTTCTTCAAACATTGAAAAAGACAATGATGATGATTCTGATGAAGAAGATGATGAAGATGAAAGTTTTGAAATAGAAGTAGATGATGAATCTGAAGAAATTGAAGATGATTCTGAAGATTAATAATTTTAATTTGGTTTTTTAAGGAGAAATATTATGATTACAAAAGTAGATTATCCTTTTGTTAGTATGAAAAAAATGTTAGCAGATGCAAAAAAAGGAAATTATGCAATTGCTCACATTAACACAAATAATTTAGAATGAACAAAAGCAATATTAACAATCGCACAAGAAACTAATACACCAATCATTATTGGTTTATCTGAAGGTGCTGCTAAGTATCAATGTGGTTATAAAACAGTTGCAGATATGACAGCAGCCATGATTGAAAATTTGAAAATATCTGTGCCAGTAGTTATGCACTTAGATCATGGTTCTTATGATGCTTGTATTCAAGCAATTGAAGCAGGTTTTAGTTCAATTATGTTTGATGGTTCACATGAACCTTTTGAACAAAATTATCAAAAGGTTGAACAACTTTTAAAAATAATTGGTAATAGAGACATTAGTTTAGAAGCAGAAGTTGGGACAATCGGTGGTGAAGAAGATGGTGTTATTGGTGATGGAGAATTAGCAGACATTGAAGAATGTAAAAAAATTTCTCAATTACCTATTACTGTTTTAGCAGCTGGAATTGGTAATATTCATGGTTTATACCCTGACAATTGAAAGGGATTAAACTTTGAAAGATTATCAAAAATTAGTTCAGTAATTGGAGATATTGGTGTTACTTTACATGGTGGTACTGGTATTCCAGATGATCAAATTAAAAAAGCAATTGAATTAGGTGTAGTAAAAATCAATGTAAACACTGAATGTCAAGTTGCTTTTCAAGAAGCTGTAAGAAAATATATTGAAGACAAAAAAGATTTAGATAAAGCTAAAAAAGGATTTGATCCAAGAAAATTATTAAAACCTGGATATGAAGCAATTAAATCTAAAATTTTAGAAAAAATAACTTTATTTGGCTCTTTAAATAAAGCATAAGTATTAAAAAAATAAATTTAATAAATGAATCGTTGATTCATTTATTTTATTTTGAAAATTAGGAGATTTTATGAGTTTATCAACAGGGATTGTCGGGTTACCCAATGTAGGAAAATCAACATTATTTAATGCTATTACCAATTCTTCAGTTGAAGCTGCTAATTATCCGTTTGCAACTATTGAACCAAATGTAGGAATAGTTAATGTACCTGATAAAAGATTACAAAATTTAGCAAAACTAATTAACCCAGAAAAAATTGTGGCCAATACATTTAAGTTTGTTGATATTGCAGGACTAGTTAAAGGTGCTAGCAAAGGTGAAGGTTTAGGTAACAAGTTTTTAAACAACATCAGAGAAGTTGATGCAATTTGTCATGTTGTTAGGTGTTTTGAAAATAGTGATATTACCCATGTTAATAGTTCAATAGATGCTATTAGAGATTTAGAAATAATAAACTTAGAGTTAATTTTTGCTGATATTGATGTTATTAATAATAGATTGCAAAAAATTTCAAAAAAAGCACAATCTGGTGATAAAAGTGCATTTTTTGAAAAAGAAGTTTGTGAAAAAATTCTAACAGTTCTAACAAAAGAAAAATTAGCTAATACAGTTGATTTAAACGAAAAAGAAAAACAAGTAATTAAAAGCTATTCTTTACTTACTTTAAAACCAGTAATTTATGTGGCTAATGTTTCTGAATCCGATTTATTAAATTTAAGTAAAAATAATGAATATCAAAAATTAAAAGAAAAAGTTGGAGAAGAAAATATTATTCCTCTTGCAATTAAATTAGAAGAAGATTTATCTAAAATTGATAATGATGAAGATAAATTAAACTTTTTAGAAATGGTTGGATTATCTGAAATAGGTTTGAATAAATTAATTTTAAAAGCTTATGAAAAATTAAATTTACAAACATATTTTACATATGGAAAAAAAGAAGTAAGAGCTTGAGAATTTAAAAAAGGTATGACAGCACCTGAATGTGCTGGAATAATTCATTCAGATTTTCAAAAAGGATTTATAAAAGCTGAAGTTATCAAATACAAAGATTTAATTGAACTAAAAAGTGAAGAAGAAGTAAAAAAGCAAGGAAAAATGAAACTTGCAGGAAAAGACTACATAGTTGAAGATGGTGATATTTGTACTTTCAAATTTAATGTTTAGGAGCAAGGAATAGTATGAAAAACAATGCATTTGGAAAAGAAAGAGGATGAATTGAATTAATTTGTGGTCCCATGTTTGCTGGCAAATCAGAAGAACTTTTAAGAAAACTCAAAAGATTAGATTATGCTGATGTAATTTATCAAGTATTTAAACCAAAAATTGATACAAGATCAAAAAATGAAATTAAATCCAGAGATGGTAGAAAAATGAATTCTTTAGAATTTGATCACCCTTATGAAATATTTGACAAAATCTTGTCATTAGAAGTAAACCCTCATGTTATAGCAATTGATGAAGCACAATTTGCTGATGAAACAATTGTTGAAGTTTGTGAAACATTAGCAGATAGTGGATACATTGTATATGTTTCAGCATTGGACAAAAATTTTAAAAATGAGCCTTTTCCAGTGACTGCAAAAATAGCATGTTGTGCTGAATATGTTCAAAAACTTTCAGCAATTTGCACAGATTGTGGTGCTCCTGGATCAATCACACAAAGAATTGTTAATGATAAACCAAGTCATTATGATGAACCTGTAGTCCAAATTGGTAATTTTGAAACATATACAGTTAAGTGTCGTCACCATCATAAAGTTCCTGGTAAACCAACAGATGATAAAATTAAATTATTTAAAAATGATTTAAAAGCAAAAATAAAAAAATAAAAAGTTATTTTAATATACAATTTAACTTTTTATTTTTTCCTTGAGTGAAATTTGAAGTGCAACACTATAGTAACACATTTAATAT
>CAMWTH010000002.1 GCA_947177125.1 uncultured Mycoplasma sp.
TAATAGAATTATCTAAAAATAAGAGTTTACATTTTTCTAGTAATTTAGGGATAGTAGAATTATCTTTGGCATTACTTTATGTTTTTGACTCACCAAATGATTTAATTTTGTATGATACAGGACATCAAAGTTATGTTCATAAAATGATTACTAATCGATGAAATAAAATGGATTCAATTAGAGAATATGGTGGATTATCTGGCTTTCAAAATCCAAATGAATCTGAACATGATTTAATATCAACTGGTCATTCTGGAAATATTTTATCAATATGTCAAGGTTATATAGAAAATTCAGAAAATAAAAATAATTTTTTAATTCCTGTTATTGGTGATGCTGCATTATCAAATGGACTTGCTTTTGAGGCTTTAAACAACATATCTTTTAATAAAACACCAATGTTAATAGTTGTAAATGATAATGGTATGTCTATTTCTAAAAATGTTGGTGGAATGCACAAAATGATGTCAAAAATTCAAATGTCAAAAATAGTTCTTTGAACAGAAAAGTTTTTAAAAAAAAGTCTTTATAAATATGAATTTGGAAAAAAAATATATTGATTTATTTTTAAATGTTTTGAAAAAATAACTGGCTTTTTTAAGGGTAAGAATTTTTTTGAAAAACTAGGCTTTCATTATTTTGGTGTAATTGATGGAAATAATTTGAAAAAAGTTATTCATGTTTTAAAAAGATTGAAAAATTTAGTAAAATTTGGCCCAATAATTTTACATGTAAAAACCATTAAAGGCTATGGATTAAAAGAAGCAGAAAGAGATGAAAGTGGTTTATTTCACTCTTTAAATTTAAGTAAATTATCATTTAAAGAAGACTCAAGTTATGGAGAAGTGGCTGCAAATTTTTTAGAAAAATTGATTACATACAACAGCAATATTAAGATAATTAATCCTGCTATGACATTGTCATCTAATTTTTTGGATTTATCACAAAAATTTCCATTTAATTATGAAGATGTGGGAATCGCAGAAGAACATGCAATTACAAAAGCAGCTGGGATTGCTTTGACTAATAAAAAAGTTTTTGTTTGTATATATTCTACATTTTTACAAAGAGGATATGATAATGTTTTTCATGATGTTTCTAGACTAGAATTACCAATAGTTTTTTTAATAGATAGAGCTGATATTTCTTATTATGATGGAGATACACATCACGGTATTTATGATCTAAGTTTTTTGAAAAGTATTCCAAATACAGTTATATGTAGTCCTTCAAATAAATATGAACTGGAAAAATTAATTGCACTAGGGTACGAAAATAAAAAAGGACCATTTTTTATTAGATATTCTAAAGATGCTTGTTTAGATACAAATATTAAAAAAGAATTTAACTTTGGATCTTGAATATTTTTAAATAAAAGTAAAGAATCTAAATCATGTATCATTTCATATGGACATTTTATTAATGAAATTTATTCAAATATCAAAGACAAGCAAATAGATTTGGTAAATGCAATATTCATTACAAACTACAACAAAGAGTTTGCTAGCAAACTATTAGACTCATACCAAAGAATTTATGTTATTGAAAAAGTGTATGATAGTAATTGTCTGGGTGATGATTTAATTAAATTGGCTTTTGAAGAAAAAAAGAAATGTTTAATTTCCAAAATAAATATTAAAACTAGCAAAATTGGTTTTGGTGATAAAAAAACAATAGATAAAAAATTAGGAATAGATATTGAAACTATTCTTAGCAAAATAACTTATTAAAATAATTTTTTACTTATAAGTCTTTAAAAATTTATTATTATTATTTAAAATTTATAGTAGTCACTATTTAAAGTGAATAATTTTTTATTGTATAGTTTTAAAACTTTCTTATTTAAGTAGATATAAGTATTATGGTTCAAATGTCTGAAAAAGAAATTAGAGAATTTCTACAAAAGTTAGGATTAAAAATTGAAAACTGAATTAAGTTTTCTAATTTTTTATCTATTTTTCCTTTCGAAAGAATAATTAAAGATTATTTTTATATTTTTTTAAATAAAAACACTGACATGTTTTATGAAGGAACAACTGACACTGATATTATTAGTTTAATAATGTTTGATAGAGAAATTAGTTCAAATTTATTAAAGTGATTGCTTATTTTTGAAACAAAGTTTAAAAAAATAATTATTGAAAAATGAGTGGCAATGTCCCGATTAAGAACAGATAAAATTTATCTTTTAAAAGAAGATGAATTTTTAAATTTAATTCCTGACATTAAAGAAACTAATTTAGATATTAAAAAATTTAGATACTCTCTTTTTGAACATGTTTCAAATTCAGAATTCTTGCAAGAATATCATAGTCTTGAAGAAATACCGATTGTTGACTTATCTTATTCATGAACTTTTGCAACAACAATAAATTTCTATCGAGTTGTTTCTGCAGAGGTTAAAAGAGAAATATTGGCTGAATTTAATATTCCGTATGAATTTAAAGAATCTTTTCATAAAGCTTTAAATGTTTTATTAAAAATTAGAAATACAATTTCTCACAATCATATTATTTATAATTTCAAAACAAATTTATATAGATTAGAGTTTAATAAGGTTTATAAATTCTTATTTAAAGAAGACAACCAATTAAACCAACCAATTAATTTAAACCAAATTATGAGTTTAGTTGATTATTTATTAAATTGGAAACACTGCAAAAAAGAATTTGAAAACAAATTAAAAGATTTAAAAATTTTTACAAAAGCAAAAGAAAGCTTAATAAAACTTTTTTATGGACTTGAATATTAAAAATATTCAAGTTTTTATTTTTTATTGATAATATTTAAAAGGTGCTTTTCTAGATTTTTAGGTCCACTAATTGTTGGGATAGGTGCTTTTTTATTTTTTATCAACTTTGGTCTAACTATTTTATAAGAAATATATTTATTGTTTACTAGACAAAACTTATAAGTTTTTCCTACTAAAAAATATTCATCTAAATTAACTTTAAAATCAGAAACTTGTGATTCATTACAAACATATTTTTTATTTCTATTTTCAGCAACTATGTAATTTGAATGAATTTCAACAATTTTACATTGAATTATTTTTTTGTTTTTAATCATAATATTTATATTTTAATACTATTATATAATTGCTTATGAATAATAAAAATAATACAAATAAAATAATTGAAGAAATAAAAGATGTAATTGATTCAATAAGGTTTTATATCAATCAAGATGGTGGAGATCTAGAATTTGTTAGTTTTGATGAAAAAAAAGGTGAAGTAACAGTCAAAATTTTAGGGGAATGCATTGGTTGTGCTTTAATTGATGTTACTTATAAAGAAGGTCTTGAGACAATATTAAAAAATGAAGTAGAAGGAGTCAATTCAGTTTTAGTTACTGAATAAAATATTTTAAAAGCTAAAGGAAAAATTATGGAAAAAAAAGATAATAAAAATAGTCGTTTTGCAAATTTGACAATTGATACAATTAGAGTACTTGGGTGTGAAATGATTAGTGAAGCCAATTCAGGTCATCCTGGTATAGTTTTGGGTGCTGCTCCTATTTTATATGCATTATTTAAAAATCATTTTGTTGCTAATCCTGAAAAATCATTTTTAAATAGAGATAGATTTGTAATGAGTGCTGGTCATGGAAGTGCACTTTTATATTCAGTTATGCATTTAGCTGGTTATGACATTTCTATTAGTGATTTAAAAAATTTTAGAAAAATCAATTCAAAAACAGCTGGCCACCCTGAAAATATTTTAATTGATGGAATTGATGCAACTACAGGTCCACTAGGTCAAGGCATTGGTGTTGCTGTAGGGATGGCAATTGCAGAAACAAAATTACATCAATTTTTTAAAAAATATAATTTGGTTAATTATTATACTTATTGTTTATTTGGGGATGGTTGTTTTGAAGAAGGTGTTTCATATGAAGCCTTTTCAGTTGCTGCTAAATATAAATTAAATAAACTTATTTTTTTATATGATTCAAACGATGTGCAATTAGAAGGTAGAGTTTCAGATAGTACAATAACAGACAAGAAAAAATATTTTGAATCTCTTGGTTTAAATTATATAAAAGTTACAAATGGGAATGACTTTGAAGCAATTAGTAATGCAATAGAAGAAGCAAAAAAATCATTAGATAAACCATCAGTTATAGAAATAAAAACAAAAATAGGTTTTGCATCAGCTGTAGAAGATTCTTGCAAAGCTCATGGTTCTCCATTATCTGAAGAACAAATTCAAGATTTAAAAAATAAATTAAATTATCACAATGAAAAATTTGAAATTTCAAAACATGCTTATTTAGATTTTGAACAATTTAAAAAAAGAGGAAACAAAGCAAAAGAAACTTTTGATGAAAAAGTAAAAAAAATAAAATCAGCTGATTCAAATAAATATAAGGTTTTAGAAAACATTTTAAACAAAGAAGTTTCTTTTGATAAAAAAGCTTTTAGTGATTATCAAAAAACAAAAGACTCAACAAGAAATATTTCAAATTATGTATTATCAAAAATAGCTGAAATTAATCCTTTATTAACTTTAATTTCTCCAGATATATCAAGTTCAACCAAAATTATGTATTCTAAAGGTGATTTTTACTCAAGTGAAAACCGTCTGGGTATGAATATAAATTTAGGTGTTAGGGAATTTGCAATGGGTACTATTATTAATGGTATTTGTTCAACAGGTTTAAAAGCAATTGGTTCAACTTTTTTACCTTTTTCTGATTATTGTAAAAATGCAATTAGACTAGCAGCCATTTCAAAAAATCCTGGTGTTTTTGTTTTTAGTCATGATTCTATTGCTGTAGGCGAAGATGGCCCTACTCATCAAGCTGTTGAACAAATTTGAGGATTAAGATTAATTCCAAATCATTTTTTAATTAGACCTTGTAATTTAGATGAAACAATCAAAGCTTTTGAATATGCTTTAACAAACACTGAGAGTGTTTTTTCAATTATTACATCAAGACAAGAATTTAATTTGCCAGAAGGAAACCCAGCAAAACTTTCAAGAGGAGCTTATGTTCTAAAATCAGATAGACAAGCAATTGCAAACATTTTAGCAACAGGTAGTGAGGTTGCATTAGCTTTAGAAGTTAATGAAATTTTAAGTACTAAATATAATATAAAAACAAATATTATTTCAGTTCCTTGTGTTGAGTTATTTTTAAAACAAATAGATCAATATGAAAAATCTGTTTTGGGTTCTAATTTAGGAGTAAACAGAACAGTTTCATTAGAATTTGGTATTTCTCTACCATGAAGTAGATTTGCTGCAATTAGAATTGGTGTGAACCGTTATGGTCATTCTGGTAGTTTTGAAAGTATTTGTAAAAAAATGAAACTAACAGCAGAAGATATAGCTGATAAAATAAAAACTTCTTTACCACCACTTAAAAAAGATGAAATTATTTCTATTGAAAAAGTAAAATAAATAAAAAGGGAATTATTTAAATTTCCTTTTTTTGTTTTAAGAAACTATTTATATATAATATTAAGTAGTTTATTTTAGTAAATTTATAAAATTAAAAGGGATTATTTAATATGGAAATGATGAAAAAAACAAAAATTATAGCTACTTTAGGTCCATCTGTAACTGGAAAAATTTTTTCTTTAGCAGATTTTGAAAAGCCAGAAAATAAGCATATTATTGAATCTGCAAAAAAAAGACTAGCTAAATTATTTGATTATGGTGTTAATGTTGTAAGATTTAACTTTTCTCATGGTGATTATGAAGAACAAATAATTAGATTAAAACTAGTTAGAGAAGTTGCAGAGGAAAAAAAATTAAATATTTCTACAATATTGGACACTAAGGGACCTGAAATTCGTGTTAATAAATTAAAAAACAAAGAAATAAATATTCCATCAGATACAAAAGTTATTATTCATTCTATTGATAAAATTGAGGGTGAAGGGACAACTTTTTCTGTTACTGATTCAACAGGAACATACAATATGGCTAAAGATGTTAAAATCGGAGACACTATTTTTGTTGATGATGGAAAACTGGATTTAGTTGTAGATTCAGTTAATGTTGAAAGTGGAATCATTGAAGCAATTTCAAGAAACTCATGAACTGTAAAAGAAAATAAAAGAATTAATTTACCAAATGCAAATTATTCAATTCCATTTATGTCTGAAAAAGATAGAAATGATATTATTTTTGCTATTAAAAATAATTTTGATTATATAGCAGCTTCTTTTGTTAATTCACCAAAAGATGTAAGAGAAATTAAAAAAATCTTACAAGAAAATGGTGGAGAACACATTCAAATAATTTCAAAAATAGAAACAATGGCAGGTGTTAGATTGCTTGATGAAATAATTGAAGAATCAGATTCTGTTATGGTTGCAAGAGGAGATTTAGGATTAGAAGTTCCATATTATGATGTTCCAACATTAGAAAAATATATGATTAAAGCTTGTAGACACAAAGGGAAAACTGTTATTGTTGCTACTCAAATGTTAGATTCACTTGAATCAAAAATTCAGCCAACAAGAGCAGAAGTTACTGATGTTTTTTTTGCAGTTGAAAGAGGAACTGATTGTACAATGCTATCTGGTGAAACAGCTAATGGATTATACCCAGAAAATGCAGTAAATGTAATGGGAAAGATTAATATTTCATCTGAAAACTTTTTTGATTATGGAAGAGCAATAGATGTTTATTTTAAAGAAACACCTTTCTATGATGAAAAAGAAGGAAAACTAGCAATTAAAGTAGCTAAACTTGTAGCCCCAAAAAGAATTATTGATAATCATGGATTTCATTATTCTTCAATTGTAGTTTTTGGTGACAATACAAGGTTAATTGAGGCTTTATCTAATATTAGATGTGCTGCTCCAATATTTTTTATTACTGACAAAAAAGAATATAAAACAAGATTTGGTTTAAATTATGGTGTATTTGTTAAAGTTGTAGATAATATTGATAATGCTATTGAAAACAAACATGAAATTATTAAAGAAATCAATGAATTACTACCAGAAATAAAGAGAACTGTAGTTATTATGCATGATTCAATTGAAAGATAATTTAAAAATGTTAGGCTAATCCTAATTTTTTTTATATGTAAATACTATAAAAATTTGTGTTAAGTAAAAATACTTAACAGGTTTATAAAAAATTTTATATAATATATCTTGTGATATTTTGATAGGAGTAGTACATGGTAAAAATCAGACTAACAAGACTGGGTAGACATAAATTACCTTATTTTAGAATGATTGCAATTGATTCAAGATCAAGAAGAGATGGAGCTTATATTAAACAAGTTGGTACTTATGAACCACTAAGTGGAAAAGTGTCAATTAATGAAGATGATGTTTTATTATTGCTTAATCAAGGTGCACAACCAACTGATACTGTAAAAAATTTCTTGAAACAAAAAGGAATTTGAAAAAAATTTATGGAATCAAAATTAAATAATAAAAAAAATCAATCTAAACCTGAAAAGAAAATTATTAAAAAACCAGCAAGTTCTTCTAAACCTACAGTTAAAAAACAAACAAAAAAATAAAAAATGAAAATAACTGTTTTATCGCTTTTTGAAAACTTTTATAATGAATTTTTAAAAACATCAATTATAAAAAAAGCAATTAATAAAAAATTAATTGATATTGAAATAGTGAATTTTAGAAATTTTTCAAAAGACAAACATTCTAAAGTTGATGATATTCCTTATGGTGGTGGACCTGGAATGGTATTAATGCTTCAACCAATTATTGATGCAATTAATTATTATAAAAAAGCAAATAGTTTAGTTATTTTATTAACACCATCCGGTTTAGTTTATAACCAAAAGTTAGCTTTTAAATTAAAACAATATAATCATTTAATTTTAGTGTGTGGTCACTATGAAGGATTTGATGAAAGAATTTTAAACTATATTGACTTAGAAATCTCAATAGGTGACTATATATTAACAGGTGGAGAAATTGCAGCAATGGTATTAATTGATTCAATCACTAGACTGATACCAGGTGTAATTTCAGCAGAAAGTTTAAAATCAGAATCATTTGAAAAAAATCTTTTAGATTTCCCAAACTACACAAAACCATATGATTTTAATGGATATAAAGTACCTGATGTATTGTTAAGTGGTAATCATAATAAGATATCAAAAAGTAGATTTGAATGACAGTTAGAAAAAACAAAAAAGAATCGAATGGATTTATTTAGCAAATATAAAAATAAATAAGGAGAAAGGTATGAGTGAAAAAATGACTAATGAACAAATTTTAAATTATGTTCAAAATAAGCAAATTAGAAAAGATATTCCCAATTTTAAAGCTGGTGATTCTGTTATTGTTCATAATAAAATTATTGAAAATAACAAAAGTAGAATTCAAAAGTTTGAAGGTGTTGTTATAAGAAGAAGAGGAAGTGGAATTTCTGAAACAATTATTGTGAGAAAAGATAGTTCAGGAATAGGTGTTGAAAGAACTTTTCAATTACATTCTCCTCAAATTGAAAAAATTGAAGTGATTAGATATGGTAAAGTAAGAAGAGCATTTTTATCTTATTTGAGAGATCGTTCGGGTAAATCTGCAAGAATTAAAGAAAGAAGAGTTTCAAAACCAAATTCTTCTCCTGCTAAAAAAACAGTTGCCAGTAATTCAAAGTCTGCTGCTAAACCAAAAAGTGCATCTAAAAAGAAATAAATTTTAAAAATTATATAATAAGAAAAAACAGGAGTAATTTTCTGTTTTTTTGTTTTTTTAAATATAAATTTAAAAATATATGTATATTAATATTAATGACTTTATTTTTTATTTCAAAAGTTATTAGTTATTTTTTATTTGTTGAATAAGAATGAAATATAGTAAATCAAAATTTCATTTATTTTTGCTCTGAAAAAGACAAAATGTATTATAATTTTTCAGTTATACTATATAATTATGCTTTAAATGCTTTTTTAAAGACTTTTTATATCAAATCACCAGCAGAAATAAGGAGCAATTCAGCAAATGAGTAAGAAGAATTTTACTGACAACAAATTATCTAAATATGTTTTAAGAAGAGATTATTCAAAAATTGAAAAAAACTTTGATGAGCCAAATCTTCTAAATCTTCAAAAAGATGCTTTTAATAGATTTATAGAAAAAGAATTAGAAAATACTATTAAAAGTATTTTTCCAATAAGTTCTATTGGTAAAAGATATACTTTAGAATATATTGATATGAAATTAGAGGATCCAAAAAGATCTGAAAAAGAAGCTCGTAATGAGGGAAAAACATATGATAGACCCTTATATGTTAATTTAGCTATTGTAGATAATGAATCAGGAGAAGTTAAAAAAACTGGTTCAAAGGGTGGGAAATCAAAAGCATCAAATAATGATGGAATTTTTTTTGCTAGTATTCCAATGATTACAGAAAAAGGAACTTTCATTGTAAATGGAATTGAAAAGTTTGTAATTTCACAAATTGTTAGATCACCAGGTGCTTATATTTTAACAAAATCACAAATTAAATTGAGTAATTCAAGAAAAAGAATTCAAGAAGGATATATTTGTGAAATTTTGCCATCTAAAGGGACTTTGTTTTTTATTTTTATGCCTGAAAATAAAGATTTTATTCAAGTTATGTTTAGAGATGCAATTGGTGAATCTACACACACAGTTTCAGTTACTGCATTTTTAAAAGCAATTGGTTTAAATGAAAAAGAAATTTTAAATATTTTTGGTAATCACAAATTAATAAAAAATTCATTAAATAATGAAGTTTATAACAAAAAAGATGTATTTGAAACAGATGAATTAATTAGTTTTAGAAAAAATTTATCTTCTTCTGACAGCTCTCGTTCTTATGGTGTCGACACAAAATTAAGAGATTTATATAAGCAATATGCTTCTTTAAAAAATGAACTAGAAAAAGAAGGTAAAAATGCTGCAAAAGAAAAAGAATTGGAAGAAATTGTAAATAATATTATTTCTGAAAAAGCAGCTAAAGATTTAGTTGTTAACTTATCAATTTCAACAAAAAGTATTGATTCAAGATTTAAACTTAACAGCAAAGATATAAGCTATCAAAGTATTATTTATAATCATTTTTTTAATGTAAAAAGTTTTGATTTATCTAAAGCTGGTCGTTACAAAATGAATAGAAAAATGCGTCTTTCTGAAAGACTTTATCAAAGAGTTTTAGCAGAAGATTTAAAAGACAGCAAGGGCAAATTACTTGTTAAAAAGAATTCTTTAATTCAAAAACATGAACTTGATACTATCAAAACATTAACAAAAACTGGAGAGCTAGGAATTATCCATGAAGTTAATTTAGATAGTAGAATTGCAAAACTTGCAGGTGGACCTGTTAGATATGAAAAAATTAATGTTTATCAAGATAATGATTCACAAGAAGAATTTATTCCAATTATTGGTACAGATACATCAATAGACAAAGCAACTTTAACTATTTCAGATATTCTTTCTATTATTTCATATGTTATTAATTTAAATTATGACATTGGTTTTTATGATGATATTGATCACTTAGGAAATAAAAGACTTAAGTTAATTGACGAATTGTTAAAAACTCGTGCTCAAGCAGGTTTAGTTAGAATAGAAAAATTTATTAATGATAAACTAGCAATTGCTGATGGGGCAAATAAATCTCAAGAAGCAGTAGAAGAAGCAAATAAAAAAGCTTTAACTGTTAAATCTATTATTAATACAAAACCTTTTCAAATAAGTTTTAAAGAATTTTTTAATTCACACCAATTAACACAATTCTTAGATCAACAAAACCCACTTGCTGAATTAACAAATAAAAGAAGAATTTCAGCAATGGGACCTGGAGGAATTTCTAGAGAAGACCCTAACCTTGATATTCGTGATGTTCACTACTCTCATTATGGAAAAATTTGTCCAATTGAAACACCTGAAGGGATGAACATTGGTTTAATTATGTCGCTTGCAACTTATGCAAGTACTGATAGTAATGGTTTTTTAAAAACACCATACCGTATTGTTAAAAATGGTATTATTACTGATGAAATTAAATGATTAACAGCTTTAGAAGAAGATGAATACATTATTGCTTGTTCAAATTTAAATGTTGAAAAAAATAAATTTAAAGAAGATAAAGTCCTTTGTCGTTATCGTTCTTCTTGAGAATTTTTTGATGTAAAAAATGTTGATTTTATTGATATCTCTCCAAAGCAAGTTGTTTCAATTGCTGCTTCATCAATTCCATTTTTAGAAAATGATGATGCAAACAGAGCATTGATGGGTGCTAATATGCAACGTCAAGCTACACCTTTAATTTCACCTGTTGCTCCAATTGTTGGTACAGGTAATGAATATAAAATTGCACATGACTCTGGAATGGCTGTTGTATATGAAGAAAATAAAGATGGTGTTGTAACATATGTTGATGGTAGTTTAATTAAAATTAAACATGGATCTGAAGAAAAAGAATATGAACTAACAAAATTTAATAAATCTAACCAAAATACTTGTAATAATCAAGTTCCAATTGTTTCTTTAGGAGATAAAGTTACAAAAGGATCAACTATTGCAGATGGTCCAGCTATGTCTAATGGTGAGTTGGCTTTAGGTCAAAATGTTTTAGTTGCTTTCACAACTTGAAGTGGGTACAACTATGAAGATGCTATTATCTTGTCAAAAAGATTATTTATTGATGACATTTTTACTTCTATTCATATTGTTGAATATTCTGTTGAATGTTTGAAAACAAAAAATGGTGATGAAGAAATTACTAGAGATATTCCAAATGTTTCTGAATCATCAAAAAAATACCTTGATGATGAAGGTATTATTATGGTTGGTGCTGAAGTAAAAGAAGGTGATATTTTAGTTGGTAAAATTTCACCAAAAGGTCAAGTTGAATTAACAAGTGAAGAGAAATTACTACAAGCTATTTTTGGTGATAAATCAAAAAACCACAAAGAAACTTCATTGAAAGTTCCTCATGGTGGAGAAGGAACTATTGCAATGGTTAAACGTTTTAAAGTTGAAGATGACTATGAACTAAATGCTGATGTAATTGAACAAATTAAGGTTTATGTAGTTCAAAAAAGAAAAATTCAAATTGGTGACAAAATGGCAGGTCGTCATGGTAATAAAGGGATTATTTCAAAAATTGTTCCTGTTGAAGATATGCCACATTTAGAAGACGGTACAACAATTGATATTATGTTAAATCCACTTGGTGTACCTTCAAGAATGAACATTGGACAAATTCTTGAGTTACACTTAGGAATTGCTATGAGAAAATTAGCTTTGATAAAATTATTAGAACTTTATTTTGATAAGAAAAAACCAGAAGACTATTCTTTAATGTTTGGGATTAATGAAGAAATATCAAAAACATTGATTATTAATATAGACAAAATCATTTCTGAAAAGAAAATAAAAGACTTGAAACAAGCTAAAAAAGAATTTACAGATTTTGATTTATCACTTGTGTTATCTAGAAGTGGTATTCCTAGAGAAAAATTAATTTATAAAACTGCTACACCTGTTTTTGAAGGTGTTAATAGATCTGATTTAAAAGATGTAATGGCAGAGGCTGGAATAGATCCAATTAATAATGAATTAGGTAAAGGTAAAAATGGTAAATTCAAATTAATTGATGGAAGAACTGGTGAATATTTTGATGGTGAAATTTCAGTAGGAATTATGTATATGCTAAAGCTTGACCACATGGTTGATGACAAAATTCACTCAAGATCAGTTGGACCTTATTCAAAAATTACTCAACAACCACTTGGTGGAAAGTCACAAAATGGTGGACAAAGATTTGGTGAAATGGAAGTTTGAGCACTTGAAGCATATGGTGCAGCTCATAACTTGAGAGAATTATTAACAATTAAATCTGATGATGTAAAAGGTAGAAATAATACATATAATGCAATTATCAAAGGAAAACCAATTCCTGAATCAGGTTTACCTGAATCTTTTAAACTTTTAACTAAACAATTACAAGGTTTAGGATTACAAGTTAACATAACAAAAAATAACGATTCTGGTAAAAACAGTAAGAGTTTTAAAGATATTAATGACTACATTTCAAAAATGACAAATAATGCTATCAAAAATGATGTAGAAGATAAAGTTATTGAAGAAATGGATATTTAAAAGAAAGGATTTAGTTAAAATATGAATTCAAAATCATCTAGAATTACAAGCATTCAAATTGGATTAGCATCTCCTGAAAAAATCAGAGAATGATCAAATGGGGAAGTTACTAAATCTGAAACAATTAATTACAAATCATTAAAACCAGAAAAAGACGGTTTATTTGATGAAGCAATCTTTGGTCCTGTAAAAGATTATGAATGTGCTTGTGGAAAGTATAAAAAAATCAAATTTAGAGGAAAAGTTTGTGAAAAATGTGGTGTAGAAATTACTGAATCAATTGTTAGAAGAGAAAGAGTTGGTCATATTGAATTAGCTGCTCCAATTGCACATATTTGAATGACAAAAGAGTTACCTTGTCCTTCAAAAATATCTTTAGTACTAGATATTTCTTATAAAGAAATTGAACAAGTTGTTTACTTTGTAAACTACATTGTTTTAGATGAAGGTAATGGCAAATACCCTAAAAACTTTAGTTTTAAAGAAGTAATTGATTTATCAAGTCAAAAAAGTTCTAAAGAAACTAGAAGTAAATTAAGAAAAACATTGCGTGAAATTTATGAATCAATTGATGTAAAAAAATCACCAGAGAATGCAATTAAGTATAAAATAGCTAGAACTTTTTATGAAACTCTTGCTGAATCTAATATGCCTTTCAGTATTGAAGAAGTTTTTAATTTCATTAGTTCTTTTACTGGAATGCGTTTTGGAATAGGTGCTGAAGCAATTTTAGAATTATTGAAAAAAATTGATTTATCTAAAGAGTATGATGACATCTATGACAAACTTAGAAAAAGTGAAAACACAAATGATGTTAAAACAAAAAAACTTGTTAGAAGATTAGAAGCAATTAAATGATTGAAAGATTCTAACAATAAACCTGAATGAATGATTTTAAGAAATATTGTTGTTACACCTCCTGATACAAGACCTATCATTCAATTAGAGGGTGGAAAATTCACAACTAGTGATATTAATAGTTTTTATAGAAAAATTATTATTAGAAATGAACGTTTAAAAAGAGTTATGCAAAACAATGCTCCTTTAATTATTTTGAACAATGAAAAACGTTTATTACAAGAAGCTGTTGATGCTTTATTTGATAATGCTTCAAGAAAAAAACCACTACTTGGAAAAGACAAAAGACCTTTAAAGTCATTATCTGAACACCTTAAAGGTAAGCAGGGTTTATTTAGACAAAACTTATTAGGAAAAAGAGTAGATTATTCAGGACGTAGTGTTATTGTTATTGGTCCAGAACTTAAAATGTACCAAGTTGGAATTCCAGTTTCAATGATTTTAAAATTATTCAAACCTTTCATTATTCATGAATTAATCAGAAAAACAGATGATGATGGTAGTCCAAAAGACCCAATTGTTTCAAACATTAAATCTGCTGAAAAATTAGTTTTAAGTCAAGATGATACAATTTGACCAATTATTAATAAAGTAATTAAACAAAGACCAGTTTTATTAAACCGTGCTCCAACTTTACACCGTTTAGGAATTCAAGCTTTTGAACCAATTTTAGTAGAAGGTAAAGCAATTAGATTACATCCATTGGTAACAACAGCATTTAATGCTGACTTTGATGGTGATCAAATGGCAGTGCATGTTCCTTTATCTCCAGAAGCAGTTGCTGAAGCAAGAACAATTATTTTAGCTTCATGACATATATTAGGTCCAAAAGATGGTAAACCAATCATTACTCCAACTCAAGATATGGTTTTAGGTAATTATTATTTAACAATGGAAAAACTTGGAATGCCAGGACAAGGAATGTTATTTAATAGCATTGATGAATTAAAAACAGTTTACCAAATGAAAAAAGTACATGTTCACTCAATCATTGGTATTCCTACAAGAGAATTTAAAAGCAAAAAATTTCCTAAAGAAGGAATTCTAATTACTACAGTTGGAAAAGTTATTTTAAATGATGTTTTACCTGAAGACATGCCATATTTGAATAACCCTGATGATTTAGAAAAATTAGGTGACAATGACATTGTTGAATTTGGAAAAGACTTTAGAGATTTTATTGAAAAGAAAAAAATTTATAAAGCTTTTACTAAAAAAACATTATCTGAAATTGTTAACATCCTTCACCGTGAATACTCAGAAACATCATTAGAAATTGTTCCATCAACAATGGATAAAATTAAAGATATTGGATTTGAATACTCAACAAAATCAGCAACTACTATTTCAGCATTTGATGTTCCAGAATATACAGATAAAGAAAAGTATTTTGAAGAAACAGATAAAAAAATAGAACAAATGAAATATTATTATCAAAAAGGATTATTAACAGATGATGAAAGATACCGAAAAGTTGTATCTGAATGAAGTGCAGTAACTGATAAAGTTTCAAAAGATATTGAAAAATTAATCCAAAAACCAGAATACTTAAACAATTCTATTGTAGTTATGGCAAATTCTGGTGCTAGAGGTAATATTTCTAACTTTACTCAACTTTCTGGAATGAGAGGATTGATGTCTAAGTCATATAACTATGATCAAAAACAAAAATCAAAAGTTATAAAGGATACAATTGAAGTTCCAATTAAAAATTCTTTTATTGATGGATTAACTGTTAGTGAATACTTCAACTCATCTTATGGTGCTAGAAAAGGGATGACAGATACTGCAATGAAAACATCTAAATCTGGATATATGACTAGAAAATTAGTTGATGCTACACAAGATGTTATTGTTAATAATGATGACTGTAAAACTACTAGAGGGTCAGTTTTAGAAAGTATTGAAGATACAAAAACAGGCTCAATTATTGAAAGTCTAAATGAAAGATTAATTAACAGATTCCCTATTTTTGATGTTGTAAACCCGAAAACAAAAAAAGTAATTGTAAATGCAGGTGAAATGATAAACAAAACTACTGCTAACCAAATTGTCGATGCAGGAATAAAACAAGTAGAAGTTAGAAGTGTACTTCACTGTAAAGAAGAAAATGGGATTTGTCAAAAATGTTTTGGAACAGATTTAACAACAAATAAACTTGTTGAAAAATACACTGCAATTGGTGTAATTGCAGCTCAATCAATTGGAGAACCTGGTACACAATTAACCATGAGAACTTTCCATACTGGAGGGGTTAGTAGTGGAGCAAATATTGCACAAGGGTTTGAAAGATTAAAACAACTATTTGATATTATTCCTCCAAAGCAATGAGAAAAAGCAATGATTTCAGAAGTTGAAGGAAAAGTTCAATCAATTAAACAATCTAAAGAAAATCCCAATATTTCTATTGTTTCAATTAAAAATTCTAAGGAAACAGTTCAGTACAAAGTACCTTTTGATGAACAACTTAGAGTTGAAGAAGGGCAAAAAGTTAAACCTGGTGATAAAATTACTGAAGGCTCAATTGATGTAAAAGAATTGTTAAAAGTTGCAGGAATTGAAGTTGTAAGAAACTATATTATTAAAGAAGTTCAAAAAGTTTATCGTTTACAAGGGATTGAAATTGCAGATAAATATATTGAAGTAATCATTAGACAATTAACTAATAAAGTTCAAGTACAAGATTCTGGTGACTCAAAATTATTTATTGGTCAAATTATTGATGTAAATGCATTTAGAAAAGAAAATGAAAAACTTTTAATGTCTGACAACTTAATGCCAGCAACAGCTGTAAATTTAATTTTTGGTTTAGATGAAGCTCCTTCAAAAACTGGATCATTCCTAGCAGCTGCAAGTTTCCAAGATACTAAAAAAATTTTAACTGATGCTTGTGTAAAAGGTCAAATCGATCATTTAAATGGTTTAAAAGAAAATGTTATTTTTGGTAACTTAATACCATGTGGTACTGGTAAGAAAAACAGTGAAGAAATTATAAAAGAAGGAAAAGAAATGTATGAACTAGAATACTAGTTCTTTTCTTATCAAAATTGATATATTGAAAATTAAAATTTCAGATATAATATAAGATGTTGCACTAAAGGAGTATTTTATTTATGCAAAAGACAACATTTGTTAAAAATGAAGCAGCAATGGCTAATAAAAAGTGATATATCATTGATGCATCTAATGTTATTTTAGGTAAATTAGCTGTTGAAGCTGCAAACATTTTACGTGGCAAAAATAAAGCTGATTTTACTCCTAATGTTGACTGTGGTGATTATTTAGTTATTATCAATTCAGATAAAATTGTTTTATCTTCTGATAAGGCTGAAAAAGAAAAATGATATAGACATTCTGGATATATTGGTGGTTTAAAAGAAAGAACAGGTAAACAAATGCTTGAAAAATATTCAGATGAATTAATTTATGAAGCAATCAAAGGAATGCTACCTAAGAACAAACTTTCTAGAAGCATTATTAGAAAATTATTTGTTTATAAAGACAACAATCACAAACAAGCTGCTCAAAAGCCAGTTGAATTAAAAATAAAAAGTAATTAAAGGAAAGAAAAATGAGTGTAGAGTATAAAGGTTTAGGAAGAAGAAAATCTTCTATTGCACATGTTAAATTAGTTCCAGGAACTGGAAAGATTTTTATTAACAAAAGAAAACCAAGTGAATATTTTCCAAACTCTTTAGTTATTCAAGATATGGAACAACCTCTTGTAATTACAGACACTAGAAAAAGTTTTGATGTTTTTGTAAAGGTTGTTGGTGGTGGATTTACAGGGCAAGCTGGAGCAATAAGACTAGGAATTGCAAGAGCTTTACTTGCTGTTAACCAAGATTTTAGAAAATCTTTAAAAGTTTCTAAAATGTTAACTAGAGACTCAAGGGTAAAAGAAAGAAAAAAATATGGTTTATTGGGTGCAAGAAGAAGACCTCAATTTACAAAACGTTAATTATTTTATTTATTTTTAATATTTAAACAGGAGGTAAAACTTCTGTTTTTTTATTGTATATAGATACTATTATTTTCATAAATTTAGAAAAATTTTTATAAAAAACTATTTTTTATTATAATAATATGATTTAGAAATGATCTAAATGGTCGGCTTGGGAACAATATTATATTTTTATAAAAGAACAATCGGAGGATTTATGGCATTTACTTATGTAACTAAAAAAGAATATTCTGATTTAAAAGTTAGTTTAATAGAATCAATAAAATTAATACAAAATGAATTCAGAAATGATTATTTTACTTTTCAATTTAATTTTATTGGTAGCACAAAATACAACATGATAACAGTTGGTAATCCAAACAAAGGATTTGACTTTGATATTAATTTTTGTTTAGTTAAAAATCATAAAAATTTTCCACCAGAAAAAATATCTACTTTTTTTAAAAATTTATTTGATGATTTTATAAAAGAAAATAAAACAAATTATAATTTTCCAGAATCTAGTAAAAGTGTTTTTACTTTTAAAATTAAAGATTTTAAAAATTCAAAGATGTTTACATAGTGTTGATATTGCTATTTTAGACAATAAATAAGGGCAAATATATTCATTTTAACAAAAAACAGAAAACAAAAAAATGACAAAAATTAAGAAATGATAACAAAATAATCAAAAAGATTATTGAAATTAAAAAACTAGGAAGGTGAAATAAACTTAGAGAAAAATATCTTGAAAAAAAAGAACAAAAACAATACTAAATATTCTTGTTCACTATTTATTGAATCTATTAATGAAATTGTACAAAATTAAAATAAAATTGACAATTAAATTTTTATTTAATATAATAATCTGATTTGTAATTGAATTTATCAAATGGTAGGTTAAGGGGAACAGAAAGGAAATTTAGTTATGCATAAATTTGAATATGTTTTTAGAAAAAAACTTTTTAATACAAAACAAGATTTAATGAATTTAATAAACTTAGTTCAAAATAAAGTAAGAAAGAATTTTACTTTTCAGTACAAATTTACCGGAAGTTCTAAATATAATATGGTTACTTTTATTCCAAATTTTAATAAAGGGTATGATTTTGATGTAGATATTTGTTTAAATTCTAATGCTTTAAATTATCAACCAAAAGAAATAGTAAACAAAATAAAAAATGCTCTTGATAGTTATAACCCTTTCTTTAATTATGATTTTACTGAAAGTAGTACTAGTGTTTTAACAATAAAAGTAAAAGACAAAAAAAATTCAAAAATTTTATATAGTGTAGATTTTGCAATGATTTTTAAAGATAAAAGCAGCACCACACAATATATACGCTATGATAAAAAAAAACAGTGCTATGAATGACAACTTAAACCAGAATGATATTATGAATTGGAAAGTAAAATTTATGAAATTAAACAGGAAATATTATGAAATGAAGTAAGAAAAAAATATCTTAATAAAAAAAACGAAAATGTTGATAATAATAAAAAATCTTATTCTTTATTTCTCGAAACAATCAATGAAATTTATCAATGAATTAATCCATAACATTAAATAATTAAAAAACCAGAAATCTCAGCAATAATTTCTGGTTTTTTAATTATTTAATAAGAAGTTTTTAAATAACACAAGTTGTACATTCAAATAGTTTTTCAGAGTCTTTTAATACTTCTTGTCTAATTCTAATATAGTAAATTGATATACATTTTTTATTGAATGCATAAATATATGCTTTGTTTAAATCTCTTGTTGTTGCATTTTCTGTTAAAAATAAAGTCATAGAAATTGCTTGATCAACATGTTGCTGTGCCGCTGCACAAATATCAATAATTGGATTAGTTCCCATTTCATATGCACCTTTAGCATAGTACATATAATTATCAACACTAATTTTGTATGCTGGAACATAAATTCTTCCAACTTTTCCTTCTTTTCTAATTTCAATTGGTGAAACAGTAGGTTGCAAACTAGGAGTACATGAGGACAAATAACTAATAGATCCAGTTGGTGCAACAGCCATTAAATGAGAATTAGCTAATCCATATTTTTTAATATTTTCACTTAATTCAATTCAGTCTTGTTGTGAAGGGATTTCAAATTCATATTGTTTTAATAAATTTTTTATTTTTTCAGTTTTAGGAGTTCAGTAATCACTTTCACATTTTGTATATTTATCAAAATAAGAACCATCAGCATATTTTGTGTTTTTAAAGTTTTCAAAAACAAATCCTGTTTCTCTAGCGTGTTTATTTGATGCTTTATAACAATGATAAGCCATTGCATAAAAAAACATATTAGTAAAATCAACAGCTTCTGGACTATCATAATAAATTTTGTTAGTGGCTAAAAATCCATGTAAATTCATCGCTCCCAATCCCACTGCTTTGTTTTTAGAGTTTCCTTCTTGGATTGTTGGTGCTGAAGATAAATCAGCTAAATTTGCAATTGCATCCAAAGCTTTAATTGAATATTCTACAGTTTTGCTAAAATTTTTACCATTTTCCATTACTTTTGCAATGTTTAAAGATCCTAAATTACAACAAACATCTTCACCTAGTTTTTCATATGACAAATCTGTGTTTAAAACAGAAGGAGTGTTAATTTGAATAATTTCTGTACAAAGATTTGACATAATAATTCTATTGTTTAATGCAGCATTTTTTTCATTTGCAATGTCATCAAATAAAATGAAAGGATATCCAGATTCAAATTGAATTTCAGCAATTTGTTTAAAAAGCTTTCTTGCTGGAATGAATGTTTTTGAAATATTTGGATTATTTAAAAGATTTTCATATTCTTTTGTGATTGAAATATCACTCATTGGTTTTTTGTATTCTCTTTGAATATCATAAGGAGAAAATAATGCCATATCTTTATTTTCTTTAGCTAAATGGAAAGCAACATCTGGAATAACAACACCTAATGATAGGGATTTAATTCTAATTTTTTCATCTGCATTTTCTCTTTTAGAGTCTAAAAATTTTAAAATATCTGGATGAAATACATTTAAATAAACTGCACCAGCTCCTTGTCTTTGACCTAATTGATTTGCATATGAGAATACATCTTCTAAAATTTTCATTACTGGAATAATTCCAGTAGCTTGATTTTTAATATTTTTGATTGGAGCACCAAATTCTCTTAAATTTGTTAAACAGTATGCAACTCCTCCACCTCTTTTTGATAATTGCAATCCCATTGTAGTTGCTCTAGCAATTGACTCCATATTATCTTCAACTCTAATTAAATAACAAGAAACAAATTCTCCTCTTTTCTTTTTACCAGCATTTAAAAAAGTTGGCGTTGCAGGTTGATATCTTCCTGTCATCATTTCATCTAAAAATGCTAAGGCTTCTTGTTCATTTCCTTTTGCAAATAATAATGCATTACAAGTTACACGATCTTCAAAATGTTCAAAATAAGTTTTATTATCAAAAGACTTTAATGCATAAGTTGTATAAAATTTCATTGCACCCATAAATGAACTAAATTTAAAGTTATAACTTTTTGCCTTTTCAAAAATAGAAATTAAAAAACTTGGGTTATATTTTTTAAATAAATCAAAATCATAGTAATTATTAACAAATAAAAATTCTAATTTCTCTTTTATAGAACCAAAAACTTTAAAATTTGGTAAAATTTCAGTTTCTAAATATTTGTCTACTGCTAATAAATCATTTTCAAATTGGAAATTCCCATTTTCATCAAAAAGTTTAATAGTTGCATTTAAAGATATATAAGAATCTTTATCTACAATTATGTTGTTTTTGTTATTCGTGTTAGAGTTGTTGTTATTCATTTTTGTTACTTCCTAAAAATTATTATCTTTTCAAAATTTATTTCCTATTTCTATTACATTTTCAACATCTTGCTTTGTACCTAATAATTCAAAATTGTAAAGGTATGGAATATTTAGTTTCTTTGAAATTATATCCCCAGCAAGGCAATAAGTATCATAAAAATTAGTATTTCCTGATGCTATGACTGCTTTACAATTGTTTCTATTGGTTTCAATGTTCAAAAATTTTTTAACTTGTTTTGGTACAGCACCTGCTGTTTGTCCGTGGCCACCAGCATAAGTTGGTGTTAATAAAATAAAAGGTTCTTCAATGATTGGTGGGTCTTCATTAAAGTTTATTGGTAATCTTGTTGATTTACAACCCACTTTTAAAATAAAACGATGTGTATTGTTGGAGATTGAAGAAAAATAGACAATATAAAATTTTTTTTCTATATTACTATTCATTTACTAGAAATCTCAATCTTCATCATCTGTTTCTTCAACATTTCCCATAATATATGAAGAACCATTACCAGAGAAGAAGTCATGATTTTCATCAGCTCTAGCTGACAATTGTACAAATATTTCTGGTTTAATTTCTGTTTCTTGAGGTGTAAATGGAGAATCATAACCCAAGTTTTGCAAAAATTTACCTGCATTATATACACTGAATTTAATTGCATCATCAGCAATATTAAAACCTGAGTATAATTCATTTAAAAACTTCTTTTCTAAATCGATTACTTCATACAATAAATCAAAAACAAATTTTTTCATTTCAGCTTGTTTTTCAGGTGTTAATTTAGCAACTTTTTGTTGGTATTTATAACCACTATAGTAGTTGTGAATTACTTTATCTCTTAATATTAACCTAATAATATCTAAAGTGTTTGGCAACATATTTTTTGCACCTAAATAAAAAGGTAAATAGAATCCACCATATAATAAAAATCCAGGCATCATAGCTGCTGCTACTTTTGATTTTAATGGATCATCTCCAATATAATAAGGAATTAAAACTTGTGCTCTTTTTTGCAAACTTTCACAATTAATTACTCAATCATGTGCTGAATTAATTTGGTCACTTGAACAAAATGTAGAAAATATTGATCCATAACTTCTTGCATGAACTCCAACCATAAAAGCAAAATTTGTATAGATTACTTGTTCATGGTCAGTTAGTGAATTTTTAACTTGAGCTACATCACCTATTGTGGCTTGTATAGTATCTAACAATGTTAATCCTGTAAATGTTCTCACAACAAGCTCTTGTCATTTATTGTCTAATTTATTTCAAGAAGTTAAGTCGTTTGAAAGTGCAATTTTTTCAGGAAGTCAGAAATTTTGAGTAATTCTATTTCAGACTTCTAGATCCTTTTCATCATTAATAAAATTTCAATTTACTGATCTCATTTTCCCTTTTAAATTGTTTTTTGCATACTCAATTGGGGAGATTGATTTATTGAAATAATCTTTTTTATTGTCCATATTGCTCTCCTGACTTTAGTTAATTAATCTAAATTAAAACACTTTTATAGACTTTTTATTAACAAAAAAGAATTAAAAATATTTTTTAGACACTTAATATATTAATCTATGAAACTGAATACCAGCAACAAACTTTATAAAATTGAATTTGGGGGATATATTCTGTAAATTTTTGTTATATTTAATACATATTAAGTAATCTGTACAAGTAATTTAGTATAAAATTAGATTTTTTTATTTCTTAATTGGAGAAAATATTATTATAAAGTGTTTTTTCAAAAAAAATTAAATTATAATAGAAAAAATTTAATAGGAAATGTTATAAAACATCACACTGTTGTTTTGTTTTTATATATTGAAGAAAATATATATGATTCAATTAATCAAACAAGTATTAAAGTCTTTTAAACACTCTGTTTTATTATTAATAGGGTTATTTTTTATTTCATTTGCTATTGTTTATGCTTCTTTTGCTTCCTTATATTTTTCTAGTAATATAAAATACTCTTACACTTCTTTGGAAAAAGAGTCTAAAGGAAATGAAGCTATTTTAGAAGCTGATTCAAATAATTTAAAAAATAATAATTTGGAATTCACAGAAATTGATGCTATTAATTTGTTTAATAGTAAAAAGAAATTAGAAAGTGGTAATTATTTTGATAGTTCAGAAGATTATGCAAATGATTTAACTACTTTTGCTTATGAACCAACAGATTTATACCATTCTTCTTATGTTAAAGTAAACCAGAGTAATGCAAAAAATTATATTTTTGCATATTATGTGGAAAATGGTTTAAATGAGTTTTTTGAAGGTGCTGGAGTAAATGATGCTGACTCTATGTATAAAGATAGAGCAAGAGGTGTTTTGGTGTCTTATGGAAATTTATTAATTCCTTCTTCATCAGACAATTGAAGAGCATATGGAATTGACATTCATTCTTCAGATTTGCAATATATTGTTTATGATATTAATCCATTAACAGGAAATACAAATTTATCTGGTGATATAGTTAACACGATTGGATATTTTAATGATGGTATTTTAGATTCTACTATATCAATAAGACTTGGAAATTTAAAATATCCAAAAAATGTAGCTACAGTTCAATACAATCAAATACCTACAGATTTAGAAACCAATAAAAGCTATCAATTAATAAATTCTACAAATAATGTGAATACACCTTTTTTTGTGAGCAAAGATTCTTGATGACCAACAATAGATTGAGATATGGGTGGTAAATCATTTGAAGAAATTTTAAGTAAATTTCAGACTGTATCTGAAACAACAGATTCACCAGATGTTGCAAACATAATTTCTAGTTTGTCCATAAATAATGCTTATAATTCTTTCCCTTTGCCAAATAAAAATACAAATTGAAATTTTGCTTCTTTGACTCCTATTTATGAATATCTGAGAATTTTGAGTGACAAAAAATATTTAACAACTGAAAAAAGTTCTGTAGTTGGTTATAAAGATTTTGTTTTTAGAATTCATTTAGATATGAACAAATTAACAGATTTACAAAAAGAAACTTTAGAGTATGTAAAAGATACTTATGGATTAAATAAATACATTGATTTAACAAGTTTTGTTTATTCAGTTAATGGTTCTTGAATAAAAGAAAAAATGATTGACACTTGAAAAAATGCAGGTTTAGATTATGAATCTTTAAGTAGTTATACTAATTTAAATACTTTAGGATCACTGTGAGATTTTTATGGTGGTGTTAGAGGCCTTTCCATTGTTCAAGAATGAATTAGAAATTATTCAGAAAAAAAATTGCAAGTAGTGGATTATGAATTATCTAAATATGAGCAAGAATATTTATCAAAGAAAGTTCTTTCAAAAATCAATAATATTACCTATAACATTCAAGAATCTTATTCTTTAGAAGATTACAAAAGCTTTTCTTCATATTTAATTTCTAGAAAAGGTGGGAATTATGGGATGTCTAACCAAGATGGAGATATTGATAAAGTAATTTTAACATCTGGATCAGACATGAGAAATAGTTATCAATTTATTGGTGAAAAATATAACTATTTAGCTAATTCTGGAAAGGATGAAGATATTAGCAATGCCCTCATAGCAACAACTAAAATCGGAGGCAATAGTCAACCAAAACTTGGAGGACAATATTCTATCAATGAAAATGGTGAATATTTAATGAATTTAGTTCGCTATTTAAAAGACTGCTATTTTTCTAGTCTCCTTTCACAAGGAGGAAATAATGATATAGTAAATAGTGTAAAAAATTTAGCTGAAAATTTATCTAATCAATTTGACAATTTTGGATATTTTAATGTTAATGACTATTATCATCTGTTTTGTTTGATTACCCCAGCAATTTACTACAATCATCCAACTAATCAAGTAACTGTAGATGATTTTATGCCAAAAGATTTGTTTTCTTATACTGAACAAAATATTACTTTTTCTTTTAATGTAAAAGGTGGCTTTACCCCAAGTTGATATGTAGGTCAATCTATTCTTGTTTCTCCTTATGGGAATGCAGCTATTGTCAATAAAAAATGATTAGATAGCAATAACAAGGAAAATTTACCAGTTGAACTGTGGTACAAAAGTTTAAAAATGAGTTCTGAGGAATTTTATAACTGAAAAAAAGAAATAAATCCTAAATATTTACTTACAATAAATTCAATTGATTTTTTAATTATTGGAACAGGAATGTCTTTTGAAAATTCATATCCTATTGTTTCAGCACAAAATTTAATTCCAAATACCAAAATAGAGTCAGTTGTTTATGTTGATGATATAGGCTATAGAAGTTTATTGTTATCTAATTCACAAGCATCTCAATCTTACTATTATGCAATTAATTTTATAAATAATTATGCAGGTGTTGATCAAATTAATAAAGTAGTAGAAAAATATATGAACAAAGCATATTCATCTTTTGATGAATCTGACTCAAACAATTTGTTAACTGCAAGAATTACTTATCCCAATACAATTCAAAAGTATATTGAATTAGCAACTACTATATTAGTAATTGTTCTAGTTATTATTGGTGTTTATTTAGCTTATTTATTGATAAAGATTTATATTGAAAAAAACCAAGTTTCTTTAGCAATAGCAAAAGCAAATGGATTATCAACATTTAAAATTTCAGTTGCTTTATCAACATTTGGGTTTATTGTTTCTGTTACTTCTGGAACTATTGCTTATTTACTAGCACTATTTTCACAAAGTTTATTTTTAAATATTTTGGATAGTTATTGATTCATTTCAATAGTTCCACACAATTTTTCTATCTTTGGTTTATTAGGCGGAGCTTTATTAATTTATTTTGCTTTTTTCTTGTTTGTTTTAATTGGAGTTTGGAATACTTTTAGAAATCCAATAAATGAACTATTAACTAAATCTTCTGATCTTAAAATTAACAAATTGTTGTATTTAATGAAATCAAGAAAAATTCCTTTGCTTGCTTTAACTAAATTTCGAATTTCTTTATCTTTATCAAAGTTAACAAGGTTTTTTCTATTTATAATTTTATGTTCTATAGGTTTATCAATAATTTCTGTAGGTGTAGCTATTCCAAGAAAATTTGAATTTTCTCAGAAAGAAACACTTGCAAACAAAAAATATGATTATCGTTACAATTTGCAAACACCATCTGAACAAAGTGGACTTTATAAAATTCAAAATTATGCTGAATTAGGAACAACAGATAAAAAAAATGGAATATATGATATTTACACAACATCAATGAATATTCAAGTTGTTAATCCATATACTGTTTTATTAAATGATGACCCAGATTATATGGCATTAAGAAATTTTGATGGCTCTATCAAACTTTTTAATGGTGAAAAAAGATATTTTTCTAATTTTTTACTACCAAGCTATTCAGGAACAAAGCAATTTTCAACTGACTTAGATTTTTTTAGAAATGTTGTTGTTTCTAAATGACTTGTAGATTTTGAAATTTCTATTGCTGGTATTTATATTAATGCATGAAGTTATGTTAGTCAGTCTTTTCCAGGTGATTTAATTTCAAAAATTAATGCATTAAGTAACAATTTTGTTTCTAGTATTTTAGAAGTACCTGAATTAAAGAAAATAAATGATGAAAAAAATTATATTATTAAAAGAGCTAATGGTGATTATGTAATTAATGCTGAAGTTGTTATAGATTTATCAAATATTACACAAACTCAAACTATTAGATTCACCAATGACTTTTTAACATTTATTGGAATGGTTTATGGAAATGAAAGTCTTAGTTCAAAAGATGCTAAAATTGCTTTTGGAATTGTACCTTTTAGAGATTTAGATGAAAAAACATCAAAAACAGAAACTTATACATATTTAGATGTCACTTTAAATAGTCCAAATATTGCAATAGCACCACTTAGAAATAATGGGAAAAATAGACTAGTTAATATAAATCAACAAATTGTTGGAATTAAAAAGAACTCTGATTATGTAAAATTATTAGGTGAAAATGATAACAGTTTAAATCATTTGCTATTTGAATTTAACAACAATGAAAAAGATCCAATTTATCCTTTAATAATTAACAAAGGAGCAGCTTATCAATACGATTTGAGTGTTGGTAATATAATTTCAGTTGATGTAAAAAACACATATGATCGGTTTACAAAAAACATTTTAGGAATGGATTCAGTTAAAAATGCAAAATTTAAGGTGGTGGGAATTTCAACAGATTCTTTTGGAGTAAATTTATATACTAGTCAAGATGCTTCAAATGAAATTCTAAAATTAAATTTTTCACAAGGTGCTTCAATAGTTTCATCTTCTTCACTGGAATTTGATAAAGATGAAAACAAAATAATGACATCTTATTTAATTGGTGATAAAACCAAAATTGATACAAATACTGGAAATTCTACTTTAATTGATATAACTGAATATGATAATAATTATGTTCCGTTTAATGGTGTTTTTTCAAAAGAAGAAAATCCTTTATTAGTTAATTCTTTGGTTTTGGAATGTATTTATGGGATTTGAGGAAATTTCATGAATTTTAAAGATTCAAACTTTAAATTACTTACTGATAGTTCTGGAATAGAACCAGTTATTAATTCAGTACTGCCTTATTCAACAGAAGAACTAAATTTAGTTAAACAAAAATATGATTTATCTTTAGAAACAACTAGAGAAAATTTAGTCAAAACTATTAGTAAATTATTAACCTTTAATGATATATCTGTATTATTTACAGATTCTTTTGGGCAAACTTCACTTGTTGCAATTGATACTTTTGAATATTTTTCAAGTTCTTTTGGAACTTATTCAACAATTTTTGGAACATTATTAACAGTAGAAACATTATTAATTTCATTATTTATACCTTTAATAATAATAATTATTATGATTATTAGTTCAGTTATGATGAATGATTTTAGAAAAATAATTGCTATTTTAAAAACACTTGGATATTCAGACAAAGAAAATTTATTTTCAATTCTAGTAATTTTTATTCCAGTAATTTTCATTTCTCTATTAATAGGGATAGGAATTTTAGCCTCTTTATGTACTTTCTTTAATTTCTTAGTATTTAATTTATCTACTATTTACTTATCTCCATCAATTGATTGATTAACTTATTTATTTGGAGTTATAGCAATTTTAGGTATTGTAGTAATAAACTTTATTTTTGTTGCTTTGTATTTAAAAAAGCAAAATTTAAAAAATTCAATTACAGGATAAAAAAAGATTGGGGAAACCAATCTTTTTTTATTTATCTTTTTAATTCTGGAAATTTTGAGTGAATTTTTTCAACCGTATTTGGATCATTGTGATAGTGAAATAGTGTTTTATTTTGGTTTAATGATGTAATTTTTTGCATATCTTCATTATTTATTTCAAAATCAAAGATATTTATATTTTCTTGTAGTCTAGATTCAGTTACAGTTTTGGGAATCACAATAATATTTTGTTGTACTAAAAATCTTAAAATCACTTGAGGTACTGTTTTTTGATATTTACTTGCTAATTCCATTAAAACAGGATTTTTTATTATTTCATCTGCTTGTCTACCCAAACTGGCTCATGATTGAACAGCCACTCCATATTTATTTGCTCAATCAATGTCAATTTTTCTTTGCCTTAGTGGATGTAATTCAATTTGATTAACAGTGGGTTTAATTTCAACATTTAAACAGAAATCAACCAATCTATCAGGTTCAAAATTAGATACACCAATTGCTCTAATTATCCCCTTTTTGTATAAAACCTCTAGTGCTTTTCATGAACCATAATAATCACCATATGGTTGATGAATTAAAACTAAGTCAATGTAATTTGTTTGCAATTTTTTTAAAGATTTACTAATTGAAAACATTGTATTGCTATACCCAAAATTTGAAACTCACACTTTTGTTGTGATGAATATATCTTTTCTTTTTATGTTAGTTTTTTGCAAAGCATTTCCCACAAATTCTTCATTAAAATAAGCTTGAGCAGTATCAATCATTCTGTAGCCATATTTATTAATTGCTAGAATTATTGTTTCTTCACATTTGTCTGGTTGTGCTTCATAAATTCCTAAACCAATAATGGGCATTTTAACCCCATTAGCTAAAATTTTATATTTCATTTTTAAATACCATATTAATTTAATGTTATTTTAATTTTTTAATTTGGAAAACTAAAAATTTTATTAAATTAGCAAAAAAGGTGTAAGAGTGCTAAAATTGTGATACTATATATATTAGTTTATTTTTAAGTAATGAAATTTACATAGATTAGATAAGGAGAATAGCCTATGGCAGATAGTAATATTATTATTGGTATTGACCTTGGAACAACAAACTCTTGTGTTGCTGTGATGGAAAATGGCAAACCAAAAATTTTAGAAACACCTGAAGGTAAAAGAACTATTCCTTCAGTAGTTGCTTTTAAAGACAATGAAATAATTGTTGGTGATGTTGCAAAAAGACAAATGGTAACTAACAAAAATACAGTTGCATCTATTAAAAGATTAATGGGTACTGATAAAACAGTAGAAGTTAATGGAAAAAAATATAAACCAGAAGAAATTTCAGCTCAAATATTAAGCTATATTAAAAAATGTGCTGAAGAAAAATTAGGAAAAAAAATTAGCAAAGCTGTTATTACTGTTCCAGCTTATTTTAATGATGCAGAAAGAAATGCAACAAAAAATGCAGGTAAAATTGCAGGATTACAAGTAGAAAGAATTATTAATGAACCTACAGCTGCTGCTTTAGCTTATGGGATGGACAAATCTTCAACTGAACATAAAGTATTAGTTTATGACTTGGGTGGTGGAACTTTTGATGTTTCAATATTAGAAATTGCTGATGGTACTTTTGAAGTTTTATCAACATCAGGTGACAATCACTTGGGTGGAGATGATTGAGATCAAAAAATAATTGATTGAATTATTAGCGAAGTTAAAACTAAAGATAATGTTGATTTGTCAAAAGATAAAATGGCAATGCAAAGATTAAAAGATGCTGCTGAAAAAGCAAAAATTGATCTTTCAGGACTTAAAGAAGTAGATATTAGTTTACCTTTTATTGCTATGACTGATAGTGGTCCTTTAAATGTTGATTTAAAATTAACAAGAGCTAAATTTGAAGATTTAACTAAAGATTTATTGCAAAGAACAATTAAACCTGTTGATGATGCTTTGAAAGAAGCAAAGTTATCTGCAAGTGACATTCACAAAGTTTTATTAGTTGGTGGCTCAACAAGAATGCCAGCAGTTGAAGAACTTGTTAAAAGCAAATTGGGTAAAAATCCTGATAAAACAATAAACCCAGATGAAGTTGTAGCGGCAGGTGCTGCAATTCAAGGTGGTGTTTTAATGGGTGATGTAAAAGACATTTTATTACTAGATGTTACCCCTTTAACACTAAGTATTGAAACAATGGGTGGAGTTGCAACTCCATTAATTAAAAGAAATTCAACTATTCCTATTTCAAAATCACAGATTTTTTCAACAGCTGCAGATAATCAACCAGCAGTTGATGTTCATGTATTACAAGGTGAAAGACAAATGGCTAGTGATAACAAATCACTTGGTAGATTTGTGCTTGATGGAATTGAACCAGCTCCTAGAGGGGTTCCTCAAATTGAAATTACATTTAACATTGATGCAAATGGTATTTTAAATGTAAAAGCAGTAGATAAAAAAACCAATAAAGAAGCTAACATTACAATCAAAGATTCAAGTGGTTTATCACAAGAAGAAATTGATAGAATGATTAAAGAAGCTGAAGAAAATAAAGAAAAGGATGCTAAATTAAAAGATCAACAAGAAACTAGATATAAAGCTGAATCTTTAATTAATATGTTTAAAAAATCTTTGGATGGTGAAGAAGGAAAGAAAGTTGATGCTAAACAAAGAGAAGAAGCAGAAAAAATGATTAATGAATTCGAAACTCTTTTAAAAGAAGAAAAATGAGATGAGTTAAAAACTAAAATTAATCAATTTGAAGCTATGATGTCACAATTTTCACAAGCTGCTAAAAATGCAGATTCAAAACCTGAGGAAAATAAAGATTCTAAAGACAAAGAAGAATCAAAAAATTAAGTACAAAAAATTCCAATTAATTTTGGAATTTTTTTATTACCTTTAAGTAAATAAAAATCATCATAAATTTTTTAAAATTTAATTTGTGGTATTATTTTAAAATGTTTTTATAGTTATATAGAAAGGTAATTAGATTTTTTATGAATGTTAGTTTAACAGAAACAAAAAATAAACAATCTAAATGAAGTTTAGTAAATCATTTTAAATCTTTTAAATGAATAGATTGATTAGGTTTTGTTTTTTTCTTAATGTATTCAGTAACTGTAGTTTTTTTTATTTTTGATATTTCTGTAGAACTTTCTACAAATGGTGGATATGGTGGATGAAAAACTATTGACAAATTTACAGACCAAAGCAATATTTTACTTTGACTTTATATGCTGTTTTATTTATTTTTCAGAAATCATAGTTTTTTAAAAAATAACCAATGACTAATTAGTAATTTAGTTTATATATTTTTCACATTCATTGGATACAATGTTATTTTAGTTGGTTTAGGTGGTTATGGATATAAAGGTAGTTTTTTTGAAATATTTGAAAATGCCTGATATCACATAATATGTCCAATCAGTTTTTTTGTGTTTGGATTTTGTTTCTTTTATTTTTACCAAAACCAGTACCCTAAAATTTTTTGAATATCTTTACTTAAACAAATGATTTATCCAACAATTTATGTAATTTATTTAATTACTATTCCATTTGTTTTAGATTATAGTGATAAAGAAGGAAGTATTCATCATTATTCAGTTTATGGTGGTTTTACAAATGTGAGAGAAAATTTAACAATAGCATTACCTGTAATTCTTGGTATGTGATTAATATTTTTTCCAGCTGCTCATGCTATTTTTTATTTTTCTTGATTTGGAATTAGTAAGATTAAAAAAAATAATGTTGGATAACTTAATTTAATAAATTTAGTTTTTTAATATAAAAATAATACATAATAATTTATGTGTTATTTTTTTATTTATGAGCAAAAAATATTATTCTGTTGCAGTTGGTAGAAAAATTGGTATTTTTGAAAATTGAAAAGATTGCAAAGATAGTGTAAATGGTTTTAAAAATGCTGTTTACAAAAGTTTTTCTAATTTAGAGGATGCTAATCAGTTTTTATTTAATTTTAAAAAAAATAATGAAAAATTTAAAAATGAACTAACAGATGATAATGAAGTTAAAAAATCAGTGGAATTAGATTTACAAAAAAGAATTTTCCCAATCTTTGTAGATGGATCATTTAATAAAAAAAACCAAAAAATTGGTTTTGGAATTTTAATAATTAATGACTTAAATTCAAGTAACTGGATTACTATTTCAAATAAACTTGATGAAATAGAATACAAAAATTATAAATCTCATCTAAATATTGCAGGAGAAATTATTGGAACAATTAAAGCAATACAATTTTGCATAAAAAATAATTTAGAAAAAATAAAAATTTATTATGATTATGCAGGTATTGAAAAGTGAGTTACAAAAGAATGAGAAGCGAAATCTCCTATTTCTACAATGTATTTACAATTTATTGAAAAAAACAAAGAAAAAATTCAATTATTATTTCAAAAAGTTAGAGCACATAACAACATAGAATATAACAATATTGCTGATGAATTAGCAAAAAAATCAGTAAGTGTTAATTAAATTTATTTTTTGTTTGATAATGAGTTTAAAAAAATAATATGATTAGATTATAGATAATATAACAAGTGGATTTTTTTATGATTAGTGATATTAATAATTGTATAATTTTTGGTTTAAGTAATGGATATCAATTTGCAAAAGAAGTTGCTGAAAAAACAGGAATTCAACTTGGATCAATTAGCACAAGCAGATTTGCAGATGGAGAAATTTTAGTTAAATCAGATAGTACTGTAAGAGGGATGGATGTTTTTTTATTTCAATCAACTAGTAATCCAGTCAATGACAACCTAATGGAATTATTAATTGCTATTGACTCATTAAAGAGAGCATCAGCTAATTCTATTACTGTAATTATTCCTTATTATGGATATGCAAGGCAAGATAGAAAAGCAAAGGGTAGAGAACCAATTACATGTAAATTAGTTGCAAATTTTTTAGAAAATGCTGGAGCAACAAAAATCATTTTAATAGACATACATTCAGCTCAAACACAAGGTTTTTTCAACATTCCTGTAGATACTATGACTGCTTCTTGTGTGTTGTTTAGAGAATTTAGAAAAAATAATCCTGGAGTTATTGAAAATTTAACTATGGTAGCACCAGATTATGGGGCAGTAAAAAATGTTAGAAAAATATCAGAAATTTTAAATGTTAATTTAGCAATTGTTGATAAAAGAAGACCAAAACCAAATGTTGTAGAAATATCTAATGTACTGGGTGATGTAGAAAATAAAAATTGTTTGTTAATTGATGACATGATTGATACTGGTGGAACTATTTTGCAAAATATAGAATTACTAAAAAAGAAAGGCGGAAATAAAATTTTTGTTATGGCAACTCATGGTGTTTTTTCAAATAATGCTATAGAAAAGTTTGAAAAAGCCTTAGATAGTAGATTAATTAATGAACTTTATATTGCTGATACAATTGAATCAAATTTAAAAATTAACCATCCTCATATTAAAGTGGTTAAATTATCGTCTTTTTATGCTGAAATATTAGAAGCTCAAATTAATCATAATTCTGTATCAGATATTTATAAAAAATACTGAGATATTGTATGCAACAAAACATAAGCAAACCAGTTATTAATGAAGTTGTTGTTGTTGAAGGGAAATCAGACACAAGCAAGTTAAAAAGCATTTTTACTGTAGATACTATTGAGACAAATGGTTTATCTATTTCTGAAAAGAAAATAAAAGAAATAATTTCTGTTTCTCAAAAAAAAGGAATTATTCTTTTTTTGGATCCTGATGGACCAGGGGAAAAAATTAGAAAAAAACTAACTGAAATTATCCCAAACACAAAACAATGCTTTATAGAAAAAAAGGATATTAAAAAAGGTAAAAAAATAGGTGTTGCTGAAGCAAGTGTTGAAAGTATTATAAATGCTTTTAAAAATATAACTAAATTTTCAAAAAAAAATAATTCAATTGATTGAAAAAACTATTTGGAATTAGATTTAAACTCTAAAAGATTTAGAATTTTTGTTTGCAAAAAACTCAATATTTCTTATTGTAATCATAAACAACTTTTTAAAAGACTAAATATGCTTAATTTAAGTTATGATGATGTAAAAAAATTACTGCAACCACAGTAATTTTTTTATCAATTACCTTTATTTTTATTGTATCCTTTTCCATAAGCATTAAAAATTTCAATATAATGTCTTTCTACTTTATTTAAATCTTGTTGAGAACATGGAATTAAAGTAATTTCAAATTCTGCTCCATATTTGTAATCTGCATATACATCTCCATTTCCTTTTCCGGTGAAATGGTTGTTTACTCTTTTAATTAAATTAATTGATTGACCAACATAGTACATTTGTGAGTTTTTATTAAATATTACATAAACTCCACTTCTATCATATTTACTTTGACCACCCATTTTAATAGCTTTTTCTCTAAGTTTAAAAAACTCTTGAGTTGTTAAAGTTTTTGAATTATTAAAAGTGTTTTTTAATTCCTCATTAAATTGAGCTTTTTTTACTGCTTTAAATATTAAAAATCCAAAACATACTATAGGAATAATTATAAAAAACCAAAGCATCTCCATTATTTTTTACCCAAACAAAAAACAGTTTAAATTAAATATAAAATAATATTTTTTCAAATTAAAAAAAAGGTTTTTGAGAATTTTTCCCATTTTTTGTGTGAAAAGGTAGTTTTTTAAAGTGTAAAAAATATGAATAATAGAATATTTAGTGAGAATATACTCATTTTATATTCTTGTAAAAAATAAATTTAGGGAGGAAAAATGACTGATCAAGATTTGGTGAAATTAGGTTTAGATCCAGATAATATGAAGCACTTTGAATTTTCTCCACTTAATTGAGTTGTTATTGCTCTTTATTTGGGGGGGATTCTTGTAATGGGTTTGTTTTTTCAATTCCAAAGAAAAAGACATAATCTCCAATCAAGTTCTCAAGAGTATTTCAAAGCTAGTGGATCTGTTCCTGGGTGAGCAGTAGGGTTAAGTGTCTTTGCAACATCATTATCTGCAATTACTTTTATTTCAGTTCCAGAAACTACTTTTACATCTGACTGAGCTGTAGTAATTGGTGCGATGATTATTCCTTGTTGTGCTCCTTTTATAATTAGGTATATAATACCTTTTTATAGACAATTACAGTCAAGTACAGCATATGGTTACTTAGAAAAAAGATACAATCATGCTTGTCAAATGCTTGTAAGTATTTTTTATATTTTTTATCACACTATCAGAGTTGGTGTGGTTACTTATTTACCAACTATTGTTATAAGTTCTGTTTTACCAGAAGCTAATCCTTATTTAATTGCCTTCATAATTGCTGCAATTGCCGTGTTTAGTGCAGTTTGAGGTGGTACAAAGGGGGTTATTTGAGCTGATGTTGTACAAGCTATATTTTTAACAGCTGGTATTTTGGTACTTTGTTTTTTTGGGATGGGAATCATTGGTGGTATTCCTGATGCTAATAATTCAAATGTAAATGGAATAAATGCTGGAGAAAATAGTTTTGCTACAACAGCAAATTTTGCTTTTGATTCAGGAAAATATTTTGCTGCAAATAAATGAGTGATATCTTTTAGTCAAGTTGGTATTCCACTTATTTTAATGACATACTTAGTTAGTGTTTTATACTCAATGGTTTGTGGACATGACATTGTTCAAAGATATCAATCATCAAAAAGATTATCTGAAACTAAAAAAGCAATCTACTTAAACTCTTGTATGTTTTTATTATCTTTCTTCTTGTTCTATGGTTTTGGAACAATTATTTATCAAATATTTACTTCACCTTATTCATTAGGCTCTTCTAGTGGATTTGGGGTCGCCTATTTCCCTGATGCCAATAATATGCCAATAGTACCAAATGTGGCTGAAGGTGTTGCACAATTACCTTTTAAACCTGATGGATGGACTAGTCCACAAGGTATAATTTCTAACTTTGATAATTTTGAGGGTGTCAAAAATGAATTCATTGATCAAATAACAATTAATGGCCATAGCTATGGATTAATTAAAACTACAGCAACTGTACCATACTTTATGGTTACAACTTTACCAATTGGCGTAAGTGGTATAGTTATTGCTGCTGTAATGGCTGCTGCACAAGGTACAAATGGTGCTGGAATGACATCAGGAGCTGAAGTGTTTGTTAAAGATATTTTATTACCTCACAAACCAAACCTTTCTGAAAAATCTCAAGTTGTATGAGGAAAAATTGTTTCTTTATCTATGGGAATTATAGGATATGGTTTTACAGCTATTTTAATTGCTGGTCAAGTAAATCAAGTATATATATTCTTTAACTCTTTACAAGGTAGCTTTGGTGCACCAGTGTTAGCTGCATTCTTAATGGGTATGTTTGGAACATACATCAAGAAAAACTCAATGACATGAGCACTTTATTTAGGACATGTTTTTGCAATAGTCATATTTATTTTTGGTGATGGTACTATCGCTAAATGAATAGGTTGAAATAATGATACATCATATTATAGTAGTCAATGAGATGGACCATTTACTTTTGCGTTTGTGGTGCTCTTTGCATGGATTTATCAATTCTTTGAAAATCTATGCAAATACAAAAATGGATTCTTTGTTGACAAAAAAGTTATTGAACAATTTGAGAATTATTCATGAGCATATATGTCAAAAGAAAGTTATTTAATTTCAGAGGTTGAATGATCTGTAAGTATGGATGAAAAAGCATATGCAAAATATGTTAGATCCCATTATGCAGATAAAAAGAATAGCAAAGATCCTTTAGAACTTGAAAAACACTTATCTTCTTATAAAGAATTCTTGCAGTTAACAAGCTATGAAAGATATGTAATGAATAGAACAAGCTGTAATAGATGAAGAACTTTGATTTTTAAAAAACCAGTTCTTCAAGAAAATGAGTTTAAAAAGTATCGTCTAGATTATTTAACACGTGAATTAAACCGTGGAAATATTAGTCAAGAATATATGAAGGTATTTAAATAAAATGAAACAAAAAGAAAATTTAGAAAAAATAACATCAAATAATTATTACAGCGATAATGAGAGAATTTTAAGAAAAATTGGAACAAATATCTTTTTTTACTGTGGATTCTTTCTATCTGGTTTTATTTTAATTATTGTTGCAGCAATCTTACTACACAAGGGGTATTCTTATAGTGGAGCAGAAGAATTTAAAAATTATGCTACAGTAAGTTCTGCATTAGTGCTATCAAATGCATCTATTTCATTATTTGTGGTTGGAGCCTTATTTGTAGTTTTTCCAATCATTATCAACCTTTATGTCATAGATAAAATTGAAAAAGTAGAAATGCTTAAAAATAATGTTTCTAAAAATGTTTATCATTTATTAGTTATGGGAATCATTTTTCAAATAACAACATTTATTGGAATGATTTTGCTTTACAAAGAATTAAAAAGAATTTACATTGAAAGATTGCAAAGTGATGCAAATGAACATTCTTCAAAAAAAGACAAATAAAAAGTTTTATAGATAAATAATTTTTTAAATAAAATTCAAAATAAATAGGTAATTTATTCTTTAATTTACCTATTTTTTTATGGGTAAATTAAATAAGAATAATTTTGTTAAAAAAAGTTATAAATATTGAAATTTTTTGTTATTTTTTAGTTAGATTTATATTTAATTGTTTTTATTATGTAAGGGTAAAATGAAAGAAAGAAAATTTGAAATTTTTGAAATATCAAAATATGAAAATTTAAAAGAAATGGAAAAAGAATTGCTAGGTTTTATTAATGAAAATCCATATGCACTTTTGGATAATGATATTATTACTGCTTCTAAAATTCTTTATTCTAGTAAATCAAATATATCTAGACTTTCAAAAAAAATAGGTTTTAAGCATTTAATTGACATGAAACTTTATATGCAAGCAACAATAGCTTTGCATGAACTTTATGATGTTAAAAAAGAAAATGATACAGAAAGTCGTATAAGCAATTTAAAAGCATATAACATCTATGCGATTAATGAAACATTAACAAATATTGAAATCAAAACAATTAAAGATATTGCTAAAGATATAAAATTAGCTAACCGAGTTTTCTGTTTTGGAATTGGAAGCTCATTTTTACCAGCATATGAATTATCATCTAATTTAATGAAACTTGGAATTAACTGTACATCAACAACTGATATTCACAATTTGTTGTTAGCTTTGTCCCATTCTAAGTGAAAAGATTTTTTAATAATATTTTCCAAATCAGGTAAAGGAAAAGAAATTACTTTTTTATTAAAGGTTTGTGAAAATTTAAAAATTGATGTAGCAATTATCACAACAAATCAAGAAGATTTGAAAGTAAAATATAAGATTTTAATGTCTGATTTAGATAAACACAAAAGAATCATAGCAACATCATCAAAAATTTGTATGTTAGCAATTTGTGATGTGATTTACTATGAACTTTATTCAGCAGATGAATATGCTGATGAAAGTTTGAGCATTGGAATTGATTTATTAGAGCAATGAAAAAGATTTTCATCAGATTAAAAATTAAACAAAATAACAAATTGAGAATATTTCCCAATTTGTTAATTTTTTTTATTATAGTTTTTGTTTTAGTCCTTTAAAAAATAAAATTAATATATGTGTAGGGAGAAAAATTTAAAAAAAATTAAAGGCAATTTAATTGTTTCGTGCCAAGCAGTTGGTGATGAACCATTAAATAATCCAATTGCAATTCAGCTAGTAGCAAAAGCATGTTTGGAAGGTGGTGCAAAAGTATTACGATTAAGTCAATATGATCACATTAAATCAATTAAATCTATTAGTGGAAACACACCAATAATTGGATTAATAAAACATGAATTTAAAAATAGTGAAGTTATTATTACACCATCAATTGAGGATGTGAAACAATTGATTGATTTAGAAGTTGATTGTATTGCAATGGATGCAACTTTAAGAAAGAGACCAAAAGAAACTTTACAAGAATTAGTTAATTATTGTAGAAAAAATGCACCAAACATTTTATTAATGGCAGACTGTTCTAATCTAGAAGATATAGAAAATGCAGAAAAATTGGGTTTTGATTTAATTGGCACAACTTTAAGAGGTTACACAAAACAAACTTTAGGTAAATCAAATATAGAAAATAATTATGCATTTATTAAAGAAGTTATAAAAAAAATTAAAGTACCACTGATAGCAGAAGGAGGAATTTGGGAACCTTATCAAGTAAAGGATTTATTAGATATTGGTTGCTTTGCAGTTGTGGTTGGAAGTGCAATAACTAGACCAAAAGAAATAACAAAATATTTTTTAAGCGGAGTTAATGACAAAAAATAAGATTAGTTTTAAAATTATTTTTTATTTTGGTTTTCATATAAAAAATAGAATATGTGGGTGAAAAAATGGAATTTGAAAAATTAGAAAAATTACCAAATGATGGTTTTTATACAACAGCTTCTTTATATGGGGTTATTAAAAATAAGATATTAATTGGTGGAGGTAGTGGATTTACAATTCCATTATCAGATGGAGGTTCAAAACACTTAAGCAATTCCATTAGATTAGTTGAAAATTCAGAAAAAAATTGAATTATTAAAAACGAAGTAAAAGTTACACACAAAAATTTAGATTACAAATTTTGTAATGGTTTTAGTGCATTAATAAATGATTGTATTTATTATTTTGGTGGATTAAAAATAGAAGGTAATGGACAAATACAAGATTCAAGTGATATATTAAAGGTTTGACTAAAAGATGGAAAAATTGAATACAAATTATATGAAAATATTTTGCCTTATGCAGGCGAAGTGACAGGCACAACTTATGTTGATAATAAAGTTTTTATTATTTGCAAAAATGAATGTTTTTTAACAAAAATAACTATTGGTTCTGATGATAATTTCGAAACAAAAAAATTAGAAACAAAAGATTTAATAGTAAGTGGAGGAATTCCTTGTTTTACTAATGGGTTAATTTATATAATTGGTGGATATATTCCTTTTGTAAAGGATGATAAAAACTCAAATAGATTTTTAGAAAATCAGTTAATAAAATTTGATGGTAATTTTTTTGTAAAAGATGAAATAAAAAACATTGAAAAAGATCCTTGTGTTTTTTTAGGAGGATCAGTACTGACTGTTGGTAACAAAATCTTAATAGTTGGTGGTGTTAATAAAAAATGTTTCCAAGAAGCTATTTATAATTTATCAACTTTAAAAGACAATGAATTAGCAAACTATAAAAAAACATATTTCAGCAATTCAGTTGAATGGTTTAACTTTAATAAAAAATTACTTTCTTTAGATTTAGAAACTAAAAAACTTCATGATATAGGAGAGTTTGATGTAGGATTTGCAGGTAATCCATCTTTTATAAAGATTGATAACAAATACTTCATTTTAACATCAGAAATAAAAGCAGGTGTTAGACTAGAAAATCCTATTAAATTTCAGTTGTAGATTATGTATTTAGATTTTTGTAATGAAAAAATTTATTATAGCTATGAAAACAGTACAAAACCTGTTGTTGTTTTCATCCATGGACTAGGTGGAAAGGCTATTTATGGAGAAGATTTTAGAAAATTTAATAATAGAAATTATCAATTAATTTGCTTTGATTTAGTTGGAAGAGGTAATTCTTCTTATAATCAAAGTCTTTCTTTAGAATTGTGGATTAAAAATATAGAAACAGTTTTAGAAAAATTAAAAGTTAATAATTTTTATATTTTGGCACATTCTTTTGGATGTTACTTGACAGCAAATTTATTGTTAAATAAAAAATTTAATATTAAAAATAGTTTGTTAATTACACCATATAATCCATTTGTTGAGCCTTCATCTAATTTTAGACAAAAAATTTTAAAGATTTATCCAGATGAAATTAGTGAAGAAGAATCTGAAAAAAATTTACAAAATTTTTATGATAAGGCAGATAAAAAAATAACAGAAGAATTTGAAATTTTTAATTTTGATATTTATAAAAAAGATTTAAAAATAATGAAAAAATTTACTAGCCAAATTTTTCATGATGTAAACATGAAAAATGATTATGAAAAATCTAATAATTATGAAATTATAGCAGCTGATAATGATTTAGTTGTTCCATATGATTCTGTACAAAAACTTGCAGATTTTAAAAACAAAAAAACTTTTGTTTTTAAAGGCGGGCATGACATTATAATTACACATGCTAAAGAAATTAATGATTTAATTAATAAAATGGTAACTAAATAAAAATAGTATGAACAAAGAAATTTATTTATGTTTTGATATTGGTGCAACAACTACTAAAGTTGTTTTGATGGAAAAAGAAACTTTACAAATTTTGGAAAGAGATTCTTTTTTAACAAAATTGAACAATAAATTTAATTTTGAAAATTTGAAAAATCTTATTTATAAAAAAATAAATAATGTTTTAAAAAAATACCAAATTTTAGGAATTGGTATTGCATCAACTGGTAGTGTTAATATGGATACAGGAGAAATTATTTATACTAATGATCAAATGAAAGGATATGCTGGAACTAGTTGAAAAAAATTAATTTCCAAAGATTTTAATATTGAAACAATAGTTTTAAATGATGTAAAAGCAGCAGGCATTGCTGAGTTCAGCGTTAGAAAAGTTACTTCAGGAGTTTTAGTTACACTAGGTTCTGGATTTGCTGCAACTATTTTTATTAATAATACTTTATACAAAGGAACTAATTTTTCAGCTGGCGAAATAGGTCAAATGGTTTGACCATATGATAACAAAGAAACAGTAGATTCAGCATGTTCTGTTGTGATAGCCACAAATAAAATTAAAACATTAATTAATGACAACAGTTTTATATTATCTGAAGATGAAAAAATTTCAAAAAATGAAGAAGCAAAAAAAATAAAATCACAACTTATGTTTAATATTGCTGAAATTTTTAAAATCATTAATTATTTTTATGATCCAGAAATATTTATTGTGGGTGGAGGTATTTCAAAATATTCACAAACATTAACTGAGATTGTAAAAAACCTTCCTAGTGATTTTAAAAAAATAGAATTAGCTAAGTATTTTAATGATGCTGCTTTTTATGGTTTAGTAAAAACTTTACAAAAAAATAAATCGTAGCGAAAAGCATTAAAAATTAATACTGATAATTATTGTTTATTAAACTAGAAAATAATTAGACTATTTTCTAGTTTTTTACATAAATTTGTTTTTTGTTTTAAAAAAATAATTATTATTGTGTAAAATTTACTTACTTTGTTTTGTGGAAATATTTTTATTAATTAAAAATTTTACTAAATTAAGAAAAAAAAATTATAATATTTCAGAATTAGAACAAAAACAAAGGTTCTTACTACTGATTGTTGATTTTTTAATCAACTGTTTTACTTATTGTTTTGTTTAGATTTTAAATAAATAAAAAATTTTGAAGGGGTTTGTATGAGCAAAATTACTTTTTTTTCACTAGGTGGAATGGACGAAAATGAAAAATCTTGTTATGTACTAGAAATAGAGGGAGACTATTATTTAATAAATTTAGGTATTTCAGTTCCAGTTTATAAAGTTTTAGGGATAAAAAAGATAATTCCTTATATGGAATGAGTTAAAAAAAATGAAAGAAATATTAAAGGAATTTTTATTGGCAATGCAAGTCACAGAAATATTGGTGCTATCCAATATTGTTATAATTACATAAAAAATATTCCCATTTTTACTTCTAAGTTAGGTGCTGTTATTTTAAAAGCTCATTTTAATAAAAAAAGTATGCAAAAATATACAGATTTTAAACCTTTACAAATAAAAGCTGTTGATCCTTTAAAACCTTTTAATTTAGGAAAAATAAAAGTTACCCCTTTTAGAGTGGCTACTGCTTTACCTGATACTTATGGTTTTATTATTTCTACTGGTGAAGAAAATATTATTTATATTGATGAATTTATTATTACAAATGGAAATAGTAAAGCATTTATTAGTGATATCAACAAACTACCATTATTGACTTACAAACAAAAAAATCTTTTACTTATAAATAATGTTGGTAATGTTGATAAGCACAATGGTTTTACTTCGCCAAATTATAAAACAAAAAGTTTTTACCAAGATTTAATAACAAGAGGTAATGGCAAAAGATTAATTGTTGCTTGTTATTATCATGATGTACATACTTTTTTAACTTTAGCTCAAATTGCAAAAGAAAGACAAATTCCTTTTGTAATTTACAATCCAGTTTTTATTAGTATGTTTAATGAAATTACTAATAACAAATATTTTGACAGCACAAATTTACCACTTTTACCAATAAATAAAATTAATGAAATTGAAAAGGGAATTGTTGTTGTTTCTTCTACACCTGATAGACTTTTCAATAAATTGTTATCTATTAGCAATGATGAAGATGACATTTTAACTTTAAAAAAATCAGACACTGTAGTTTTAGGCTTTAAAGTTGAATCAGGGTTTGAAAAAGCACAAGCAGAATTATTAGATGCTTTTGCTCAAATCAATATTAATGTAACAACTATTCCAAAAACAGTTTTAAGTATGGAAGCTTCTGAAGAAGATCATAAGTTTTTAGTTTCACTTGTAAAACCAGATTACATTATTCCAACTCTTGGAATGTATTATCAAATGGTTAAGTATGCAAACAATTTAAAAGAAATAGGATTCAAACCAGAGAATGTAATTACAATGTACAATGGTGATGTAGCAAACTTTAACAAAGGATATTATATTCCTGGTAAAAAAAGAGTTGATATTCATGATATGTATATAGGCTCTCAAGGTGTATTATCAGAAGGTAGCAATATTTTTCAAGAAAGAAGAATTATGTCAGAAAGTGGAATCATTTTCTGTAACTTAAAATATTTGGAAAAAAATTCATCTTTTGATAAAGATAATTTTGAACTTTTACCATATGCTGTTATTCCTGATGGATTTGAAACAAAAGCTTTTTTTGAAAAATTAAAAGATGATGTACATACTTTAGCAAACAATGCAGTTAAGGATGCAAAAAAATTTGATTCAAAAGAAATAAAAACAGTCATAAAAAAATATATTTCTAAGCAAGTTGATAAATTTTATGAAAAAAATCCAATAGTTATTGTTTCAATTTGTTAATTAATTGTTTTCATTTTTGATAAATATTCATCTATGTTTTCTTTTCTGCCTTCTTTTGCTAAATAAGCTCCATTTAGCTTAATTAAATCACCTGTAAAATTAACATTAATATTCATAAAATATTTACCAACACCATAGATATCTATTGGTGTTTTTTCTTTTTCATAATTTAAAATAATGTTTTCATTAATAGATGATGAAACAATAATTTTAGTTTTTTCATATCCTAATTCATTTAACTTATTTCTTACTTTATTAATTAAATGCTTGTTTACCCCATGAAGAGATTCATCTAATGACATAAAATAAATTTTTTGTAATGATTTATCAATTAATTTTTTTGATGTGTCTATTCTAACAAAATCTAGTTTTGCAATTCCATTTTTTTTCAATTCTTCAATTTCTTTTAAACAATCATTGTTAAAATCAATTAATCCAATAACTGGGTCATTTGGGAAAACTTTACTAAAAGATTTTAATGCATCACTTAAATTTCCTTTATATTGTTGAATTAGAGCATGAGGGATTGTTCCTAAAATTTCAAAATCATTAATGTTTGCTTCTTTTAAAAATTTTGTACTTTCTTTAGTAACAAATTTTCTGATTCCACCAACATATGCACTATATCCATCATATGCTTGTAATAAATAATCATCACTTCTATCTGCCATATAAATAATTCTTTGACTACCAACAATAGATGTTAGATTATATGCATTAGTAGCAACTGAACTTCTTCTTGATAGAATGCTATCAATAATGTTTTCTAGATAACCAAATTTTTTATAATCACCTTCAATTGCTAAAACAGGTTCATCATTATTTGTTATTTGCCCATCTTCTAAATAATAGATTTTTGTTTGTTTAAAATCTTGTTCAGATAGACAAAATTTTAAAAGTTGTAAAACTTCTTGAATACCACATATAACAACATTTTTATCAAAATGCTTAAATCTTAAAAGTGATATATCATTTTTTTGTGATGTTTCTAAAATCTTTTTACTAACTAAAAAATATTTAGCTGAAAAATCGCCATTTTTAATTTTTTCATCAAATTCAAATTTAATTTTTAATTCCATAAGTATTTTTATTTATTTGCAAAAGGTTCAATAAATAAATCTCCTATTTCATAATTTTTATCTAAAATCATTATTCCTTTTTCATTGTTATCTTTATTTAAGTTTAATTCTTTTTTACTGCACATCATTCCCAATGATACTTTACCTTGGATGTTAGATTTTAAAATCATCTTTCCATCAGGCATAGCAGTATTTACCATTGCTACAACAACTTTAGCATCAATTGCTACATTGCTTGCACCACAAATAATTTTTAAAGATTTTTCTTTGATATCAACATCACAATAATGCAAATGAGTGTTAGGAATTTTTTCTAATTTTGTTATTTTTCCTACAATGAAATTTTTTTCAAGGTATTCAGATAAATCAATTTGTGTAATTTTTTTGATCATTTCTAAAATTTTATTATCTGCATAAATCATTCCTTGTTTTATGTTTGTATATTGATTTAAATCTCAAATATTAATACCAACTAAATTATTATCATTGTATAGAATGGAAAATTTTTTCTCTTTAATAATTTTATTAACTGGTTGAGTAGAAATAGAAATAGTCATTGCATTGTTAAGTGTAGTTTTATTGTAAAAAATATTTATCATTTACTCTCTCCTTTTTTGCTTTAAATAATTCTCATATTTTTTTAAAATTAGCTTTTTTAATTCATCAATAAGTAATTCTTCTTTAACAGATTTTATTGGTTTTCCATTTTCAAATATAATTCCTGTCCCTTTACCACCAGCTATTCCAATATCTGCTTCTTTTGCTTCTCCAGGTCCGTTCACTGCACAACCTAAAATAGCAACTTTTAGAGGAAAATTCATTTTTTTTGTAAATTTTTCTATTTCTTTAACAACTGGATTTAAATCAAAATTTAATCTTCCACAAGTTGGACAAGAAATAACATCTACTAAATTGTCATATAAATCTAATGAATTTAACAATTTTTTACACACTTTTACTTCACTAACTGGATTACCTGTTAACGAAATTCTTATTGTGTTTCCTATCCCTTCATATAATAAAACACTTAGTCCTGCACAAGACTTAATTGTTCCATTAAAAAGTGATCCTGATTCTGTAATACCAATATGCAAAGGATAGATAAATTCTTTTGCAGCTAATTTATATGATTCAATTGCCAATAAAGCATTAGTAGCTTTTAAAGAAATAACAATGTTGTTAAATCCATTTTGTTCAAATAAATTTACATACCTTTTTACCGCAATCATCATTGCTTCAGCAGTGACACCATGTGATTTCATTAAATCTGTTGGTAATGAACCACTATTAACACCAACCCTTATTGGAATATTTTTTGAATTAGCTATTTTTATTATTTCTTTTAATTGTGCTTGATCTTTTATATTACCTGGATTTAACCTTATTTTTGCTACTCCTGCTTCAAGTGCTTTGATTGCATATATAGGATTAAAGTGAATGTCTGCTATTATTGGACAAGGACTTTTATTTATTATTTCTTTAAGTGCTAAAGAATCTTTATCACCAAAAATTGCAACTCTAACTAATTCACAACCTTCTTTCACTAACTCTTTTATTTGATTTAATGTTGATTTTATGTCATGAGTTTTAGTAGTTGTCATAGATTGAATAACAACTTTATTATTTCCCCCAATTTGAATGTTTCCAACCATTATTTTTTTTGTTTTTTCTCTTATTGTTTTTTTCATTTTTAAGTTGTTATTTATATAATTTACTTTTAATTATAATGAATATATTTTTCAAAATCATAAATCTATTTTTAAAAAAATACTTAGAATAAAATAAGTAAGAAAAAACAATTTATTAAATGAATAAAAAAATTGATGAAAAATTAATTGAAAATTGGGATTTTTCTTTTCAAGAAATGAGAAAAGAAATTGACTTTATCATTGAATTGTTAACAAAAGTTTTTAAAAAACACTCAACAAAAAAACTTTATCAAATTTCAATAAAAATAAAAGAAATTATTAAAACAAAAAATGATAAAGAGCTTTATGTCTACATTAAAAAAATTTCAACAAATTTAACTGATGTTGAATTTTTATATATGTGTAGATATTTTGCATACCATGAATTATTAACTAATTTAGTAGAAGATATATATCAAACAAGTTATGAAAATAAATGAGAAGATAATTATTCAAATGAAAAAAATTATTTGATTAAATTTTTTAATGGTTTTAAAAGAACAAATAAAAATTTGAATCAGTTAAAAAACATTGATATTTCAATTGTTTTAACAGCACACCCAACTCAAGTAGTAAGAGAAACAATTTTAAAAATAACAAGAAAAATAATGGAATATTTAGATATTGAAACAAGTTATAATAGTTTGTTTAACATCCATTTGTTAGATAAAAAAGAAAACCTAGAAGTTTTAATTGATATATTATGACAAGTTGCTATTTTAAGAGATAAAAAAATTTCTGTTTTTGATGAGATAAAAAGTATTTTAAGTTATTTTGACACAACATTTTTTTCTATTATCCCCAAAATTAACTATAAATTTAATCAGCTTTTATTTGAAAATTATCAACTAAATTTAAATGATAATATTCCTATAAAAATAAGCAGCTGAATTGGAGGAGATAGAGATGGTAATCCTTTTATAGATGCTGATTCTTTAGAAATTGCTTTTAAATTACAAGTAGAAAAACTTTTTAGTTTCTACTTTTCAAAAATAGCAAACTTGTATTATGACTTATTAATTCATGTTTCTGTTTCGGAAATAGATAGAAAAATTATTAAGTTTTCTCAAGAAATAAATTTAGAAAACAGAGCTAATGAGCCTTATGCTAAAGCAATTTTAAAAATAAATACAAAGTTATTTAATACTTTAAAATATCTTGTTAAAAACAATAATGTTAACAACTATTTAACTTTAGTAGAGTTAAATGAAAAATATAAAAATTATTCTGAATTTCTTGATGATTTAAATTTAATTTTAAATTCACTAAAAAATAATAATTCCTATCAAATAGCAAAAAGAAATTTGGTTGATTTAATTTATTCTGTAAAAATTTTTGAATTTCATTTAATGACAATTGATATAAGACAAAATTCTACTCAACACGAGATGACTATTAATGAAATACTAAAAGAGAATAGTATTTGTGAAAGTTATAAAAATTTAAATTTTAATAATAAAAAAATTTTGTTGTTAGATTTTTTGACAAATAAAAAAGATTTTTATAATTTTACTATTCCTGATTCTACAAAAAAA
>CAMWTH010000003.1 GCA_947177125.1 uncultured Mycoplasma sp.
TAGATTGGAATAAAAAATATCCATAATTTATTTTAATTATGGATATTAAATGTGTACTATAGTGTTGCACTTCAAATTTCACTCAAGGAAAAAAGGATTACATATTTCTGTAATCCTTTTTTTAATAATTTTCTTTTTTGATTTTTTCAACTAAGTCTATTTGTTTGTTTTTATCATCACTAAATCATAAACTAAATTCTTTACCATTTATTAAAGCATGAAAAAAATTTTTATAACTTATTTCTCATTTTTTGTTTTTATAAAAATTATTGTTTAGAAAATCTTTCATTGAGTCTCTTTGGGTAAAACCTTCCATTGGACATCCACACGGAACAATTGGCATGTTTTCTTTTTTAGCAGCTTTTGCTATGTCTTTTTCTCTAGCAAATATAAAAGGTCTAATGAACCAAATATCAGACCTGTCTAAATACATTTTGGGTTTAAAAGTGGCAATTCTACCTTCGTTAATCATATTCATAAAAAAAGTCTCAATTGCATCATCAGCATGATGACCCATTGCTACTTTATTACAGTTGTTCTTTTTTGCTTCATCAATTAAAATAGCTTTTTTAAGTTTAGAACATAATGAACATTGAATTTTTCCTTTTTTAATTTGGCCTCTTAAAATTTCTCCCATTGTTGTTTCGACAACATTAAACTTAATTCCAAGACTTTTTCAATATTTGATGATGGGGTCGTAATCAATGTGGCACAAATTCATTTTTAGGTGAATTCCTACAATTTCAATATTTCAATTTTTTTCACTTTTTAAAATTTGTTTATAAATTGATAAGGCTTTTAATAATAACATTGAGTCTTTTCCACCACTGACCCCAACTGCTATTCTGTCATTGTTTTCAATGACATCAAAAGCTTTATTTGCTCTAATAATGCTACCAATACAAGTTCTCATAGTTATTGTTAATATGTTAATGATTGCTATTATATTTGAATAAACTCATTTTTATTTATGTAGTTATAGTTTTTGTTAATTAACACCATTAACAATACTATATAAAAATAGAGGTAGTTGATTAAATTTTAAAATTTAACAATTTTTTTAAAAATAGATTGATTTAGATTAATCAAAAAAGGCATTATAATTGATTTTTTAAGTAAAAACACATGATTTTTTATTTTTTATTTACTATTAAAAAGTATTTTTTATTTTATACTTTTTAAATTTTTTTTATTGCTATAATTAAGAATGATATATGGGGATAATTTAGTAATAATTTAAACAAGTATTTTAGTATTTATAAAAACTTTAGAATATAAATTTAAATATTTTAGAAATTATTTTTTTGTATATCAGGTTAAGACTAATATTTAAGAGGAGAATTAAATGTTAATTAATAAATATACTAGTCAAACTGAAACTTATTCAGTATTAGACATAGATGGGAATGTTACAAAAGCGGGATATACAATTCCTTTAACTAACGAAGAAATTCAAGAATCTTACTACACTATGCTTCTTTCAAGAAGATTTGATGAAAAGATGCTTAAATGACAAAGACAGGGTAAAATGTTAACTTTCCCACCTAACTTAGGTGAAGAAGGTTTACAAGTTGCTACTGCTATTAGTATGCACAAAGATGACTGATTTGCACCTGCTTTCAGATCAGCTGCTGTTTTTTTACATAAAAAAGTTCCTATGTGAAAAATTATGCTTGTTTGAAAAGGTAATGAGTTAGGAAACAAAATGCCTGAAGAATTAAATTTCTTACCTTTCAATGTTCCAATTGGTACACAATATTCACATGCTGCTGGTATTGGAATGGCTTTAAACTATGAAAATAAACCAAATGTTGCTTATACATTTATTGGTGATGGTGGTACTGCTGAAGGTGAATTCTATGAAGCTATGAACATTGCTTCAATTAGAAATGCTCAAACAATTTTCTGTGTAAACAACAACCAATGAGCTATTTCTACACCAACTGCTAAAGAAACTGGTCAATTAGACATTGCTAGTAAAGCAATTGCTGCTGGTTTAGACTTTATTAAAGTTGATGGCAACTGTTTGTTTGCTTCTGTTGAAGCTGCTAAAGCTGCTAGAGAATATGTGTTACAAAATAAAAAACCAATTTTAATTGAATTTGTAACTTACAGAATGGGACCTCATACAACTAGTGATAACCCAAGAGTATATAGAACAGAAGAATACGAAAAAGAACAAGAAAAGAAAGATCCAATTATCAGACTAGAAAAATGAATGATGAGAAATGGTCTTTTAGATGAAGCTAAAAAAGCTGCATTAGAAGAAAAAATTAGTAATGAAATCGAAGAAGCTTACAAAACTATGGAAAGCAACACAACTGTTACTGTAAGCGATATTTTTGATTACACTTACAAAACATTAGACGAATCACTTCTAGAACAAAAAGCTGAAGCGATGAAAGTAAATGGAGGTAAATAATAATGTCTAAGACAATTATTGTAAATAACATTGAAGCTGTAACAAATGCTTTAGACTTAAATATGGAAAAAGACCCAAGAATCATTGTTTATGGTGAAGATGCTGGGTTTGAAGGTGGTGTGTTTAGAGCCACTCAAGGATTACAAGCAAAATATGGAGAAAGAAGAATATTTGACTCTCCAATTGCTGAAACTACTATTGTTGGTACAGCTGTAGGTGCTTCATTAGCTGGATTAAGACCAGTTGTGGAAATGCAATTCTCAGGTTTCTGTTTCCCAGGGCTTATGAACTTATTTACTCATGCTGCAAGATATAGAAACAGAAGTAGAGGAAGATTTAGTTGTCCTATGGTTGTTAGAATGCCTATGGGTGGAGGAGTTAAAGCTCTTGAACACCACTCTGAATCATTAGAAGCAATTTTTGCTCATATTCCAGGATTGAAAGTTGTTATGCCTTCAACTCCTTATGATACAAAAGGTTTATTAACTGCTGCAATTAATGATCCAGATCCAGTTGTATTCTTTGAACCAAAAAGAATTTATCGTGCATTTAAACAAGAAATTCCAGAAGAATTATATGAAATTGAATTAGGTAAAGCTAATGTTGTAACTTCAGGAAATGACTTAACTCTTGTTACTTTTGGTGCAAGTGTTCATGACTGTTTGGCTGCTATTGAACAAGTTAAGAAAACAAACCCTAATATTTCAGTTGAATTAATAGACTTAAGAACTATTAAACCATGAGACAGAAATGCAGTAATTAATTCTGTTAAAAAAACAGGAAAATTAATGATTGTTCATGAAGCTGTTAAATCATTTAGTGTAAGTGCTGAAATTATTTCAACTGTAAATGAAAAAGCTTTCTATAGTTTAAAAGCTGCTCCTGTAAGATTAACTGGTTGAGATATTACTGTTCCATATGCTTTAGGTGAAAACTTACATATGGTTAGTCCTGAAAGAATTGCAAAAGAAATTATTACTCTTGCAAATACTAAGGAATAATAAAGTATTATATAAAGAGTATTATTTCTAGGAGAAAGTAAAATTATGTATATTTTTAAATTTGCTGATATTGGTGAAGGAATTCATGAAGGAAAAGTATCAGATATTCTAGTAAAAGAGGGTGATTCTGTTAACGATGGAACAGACTTATTTTCTGTAGAAACTGATAAAATTACTACTGAAATTTCTTCTCCAGTTAAAGGTGTTATTTCAAAAATTCTAATCAAAGTTGGCGAAACAATTCATGTTGGTGATGCAATTTTTGAAATAGATGATTCAAATTCATCAAGTCCAGCTGTAGCAGCAACACCTGCTGCTCCTGCTGTTAGTGAAGAACCAAAAGGTGAATCTAAAGGAGCTTCTGTTGTTGGTGAAGTTAAAGTTTCAGATGCAGTTCTTCCACTATTTGGAAGCAACTCATTAAATGTTACTAAATCATCATCTGCTAACAATGAAGTTGTTAATAAAGATGTTTTAGCTAGTCCTGTTGCTAGAGCTTTTGCAAAAAGTCACAATGTTAACCTTGGATTAGTTAAAGGTACAGGTGAATTAGGAAGAATTACTAAAGCTGATGTTGAAACTTATTTAAATTCTTCTTCTAAAGTTAGTGTTGCACCTGTTTCAGTTGCAAGTGTGAGTCCAGTTTCTTCTGGTCCAGCTGTAGCTGTTGCAGTTGCTCCTGTTCAAACAGCAACTGTTGCAACTGCTGCTTCTTCAACATTAGTTGCTAATAAAGTTAATGCTATTACACCTATTAATGAAGGTGATAAAACATTAGAAATGACTTCTATTAGAAAAGCAATTGCTGCAGCTATGAAAAGAAGTTGAACTCAAGCTGCATATACTAATTTATCAGTTGAAATTGATGTTACAGAAGTTTGAGATCAAAGAAATAAAATTAAAGATTACATTTTAGAAACTGAAAATGTAAAACTTAATTTATTACCTTTCATCATTAAAGCTATTGCTAAAACATTGAAACAATTCCCTATGTTTAATGCAGTAAATGATGATGTTAACAATACATTAATTCTAAGAAATGAAGTTAACATTGGCATTGCTGTTGACACAAAAGATGGTTTAATTGTTCCAAACATTAAAAATGCTGATAGTTTATCAATTTTAGAAATTGCAAAAACAATTTCTGAAATTGCTACTAAAGCTAGAACTAAAAAAATTACTATGGCAGATTTATCTAAAGGAACATTCTCAGTTACAAACTATGGTTCTTTAGGTGTTGAATTTGGTGTTCCAGTAATTAACTATCCAGAAGTTGCAATTGCAGGTTTAGGTGCAGCTACTAACAAAGTTAAAAAAGTTGGAATCCAAATGGTTGAAAGAAAAGTTATGATTTTAACTATTGCTGCTGACCACAGATGAGTTGATGGTGGTGACATTGCAAGATTTGCTAATCAAGTAAAACAGTACCTTGAAAATATTGCTTTCTTATTTGTTTAATACTATTAAGGATAAGAAAACATTATGAAAAAATATGATCTTGTAGTTATTGGTAGTGGACCTGGTGGTTACATTGCTGCTGAACAAGCTGCTAAAAGTGGACTAAAAACACTTTGTATTGAATCAAATGATTTTGGTGGTGTTTGTTTAAATAAGGGTTGTATCCCAACAAAAGCATTATTAAATTCTGCTAAAATTCACCAATATGTTTTAAAAGCAGCTGATTATGGAATTCAAGGAATTAATACTAATTCAATTACTTTGGACTGATCTAAAATCATTGCAAGAAAAAATGATGTAGTTAAGAAATTACAAATGGGTGTTCAAGGTTTATTAAAAACAGCAAAGGCTGAAACAATTAAAGGATTAGCTAAAATTGTTGATGCAAATACTGTTAGTGTTAATGATGAATTAATTAATTTTGACAACCTAATTATTGCAACTGGAAGTTCACCAAGAAAATTTAACCTTCCTGGTTTTGATATAGGATATAGTGAAGGAAAAATTTTAACAAGTGATGAGGTATTAAATTTACCAAATATTCCAAGTAAGTTTACAGTAATTGGTGGTGGTGTAATTGGAGTTGAATTTGCAATTTTATTTGCAGAACTTGGAAGTCAAGTAACTATTTTACAAGGAGTTGACAGAATCCTTGAAGTACTTGACAAAGATGTTTCAACTGAAGTTTCAAAACTACTAACTAATAAAGGAATTAAAATCATTACTAATGCTCAAATTAAAAAATATGAAAATGGTAAGGTTTATTATGACTTAAACAATCAAGAGTTCAGCGAAGAATTTGAATATTGTTTAGTATCTGTTGGAAGAGCTCCAAGTACAGACATTGTAAAACCTTTGGGATTGGAGTTAGCAAGAAATGGGTCAATTATTACAAATGACTATATGCAAACTTCATTAAAACATATTTATGCAATTGGGGATTGTACAAGTAAGGTAATGCTTGCACACTCTGCTTATAAAAATGCAGTTGTTGCAGTTAACAACATTTTAAACAAACCAACTAAAATGGACATTTTAAAAGTACCTGGTTGTATTTATACACACCCTCAAGTTGCAACTGTAGGTTATACAGAAGAGCAATTAAAAGAATTAAATATTCCATACTTTGCAGCAAAATATCAATTCTCACATTTAGGAAAAGCCTTGGCTGATGGAACAACTTTTGGTTTCATTAAGTTATTAGTTAGCCAAGATTGTGGTGAGATTTTAGGATGTCATATTGTAGGGGAAGAAAGTTCAGATTACATTTCTGAAATTGCTTTAGCAATGGAAACTGAAGCTACTGTTTATACAATATCGCAAACTATTCACCCACACCCAACTTATTCTGAAATTGTTTGAGAAGTTGCAAGAAAAATTGTTTTAGAAAACTTTAAAGATAAAGTTTGAGAATAGCTAATTCAAGTAAACAAACCAAAAATTATGGAAGTAATTCCATAATTTTTTTTATTTATTTTTTAAAATTTGTAAAAATATTATTGTAAATATAGCATTAATCATATTGATGTTATAAAATAATATTATTAAGTGTCTTTTAGTAATTTATGAAAATTTATATAAGTAAAATAAGTAAAAAAAATGATAAAGAGTTTTATTACTACAAATATACATCTTCAAAAAAAATAAATTCTTTAGCTATTTGAGCTGAGCTATTAGAACCTAGATTTATTTTAAATAAACCAAGTTTTTTAAGAGCTTGAAGATATTTTACTGGTTCTGAATCTGAAATAGTTGTAGATAATGTTTTTCAAATTAAAGTTTTTGAAGAATGTTTAACTTTTTTCAACTCTTCAAGATTTGAGCATTTTTTAGAAAAAATTTGAAGTGGCTATTCATTTGTGGTTTTTTGTAGATAATAAGTTTATAAAAAATATTAATATAAAAGTAAGGTAGTTTACATATCTTACTTTTATTGTTGTAATAAGGAAAGATTGGTTAATATGATTAAAAGTATTAAAGTTAAAAATTTTGCATGTTTTTTGGATGAACAAGAAATAAATTTTTTTAATTTTTTTGGTTCTGCAAAAAATGTTAGTTATCTTTTTGGATTACCTGGAACCGGCAAAACTTCTTTATTTGAATTAATAAAACTAACAATCTATTACATGAAAAGTTGAGTTAAATTTTCTTATGATGATTCTTTCCATTCGATTAATAAAGAACTATGTTTAAGAAAAATTTTTAATGCTAATGTTGATTCAATTGAGGATCACTTTAATAACTTCACAAATATTGAAATAGTTTTTGCAAATAAAGTTTTTGAATACAAGTATGAATTGAGTTTTAATAATTTGGCTTGTAACTATGAAAATTTTTACTATCAAAGTACAATTGACAAGACTGATTGAAAACCAATTTTTACTAAAAGATTAATATCATGTGATTATATCAATAATGAAATTGTAAGTATTTTTGAAACTAAAATAGAACAAGAAGAACTACAACTGGATTTTGGATTATCTTTAAAACGAGATGATTTAAATGATTCAGTTTTCTCATATGTAGTTTCATTTGACAAGAGCAAATCAATTAGAAAAATTAATGAAATATTAGATAATATTGTTTTTTTAAATGAAAAAGATTTTTTTAGTTTAAATAATTTTAATTTTCCATATGATGATTTTATTGCTAACAAGGAAAAAATTTTACAAACATTGAGTCATTTAAATTTTAATTTTTCTGATATTACAGTTGCTTCATTTAATAAATTTACTGGTTTTTATGAATTGAATTTGTATCTAAAAAATACTAATCAAAATTCTAATGACCCAAAATTTATTTCATCATCCAAACTATCTAAAGAAGAAATAAAAATTTTAATTCTAGCACTTTTGTATAGTAAACATAGTGAAGAAAAAAAAGTTATTTTTATAGATGAATTTTCTAGTGAATTAAGTTATGAAACTTTTTTAAAAATTCAACAAAAGTTAGAAAATTATTTATCTGAAAAAGAAAGCAAAACCCAAGTTATTTGTTTTAATAGCAGTTTTTATAATAAAACCAAATCTAGAGAAGCTAACAATTTTAATATTTTTAACATCATTAGAAATTCACATAATCATAGTTCAATTAAAAAAATTGCACAGTGAAGTAGTGCTAATGCAAAAAAAGAACAAGAAAAAGACTCTTTAAAATCAATGGTGAATTTATCTTCACCAAATGATGATATACTAAATCAAGAACAAAAAAATAATTCTTCTTTATCTATCAATAGTGACTTATCTGTTGTTGAAAAAATTGAAAATGATTTAAAAAAAGAAGCAGATAAAAATTCAGATTTAAATCAAGAAGAAATAAAAGATAAAGCTGAAAACACTTTAAAAACCGAAAAAGCAAAAGATAATTCAAACCAAGAAGATGTTATTGATGAACAATTAGAATTGCTTGGTGAAGATTTAGAAGATGAGTCAAGTTTAGAAAAAGAATTTGGTCAAGATTTTGATTGAGAAATAACTAAAGAAGATGAAGAAGCAAAAAGAAGATTAGAGCATTTTTTTAAAAACTTTAAAATAAAATAAAAGGAGTAATTCTTTTATTTTTTTATTTAATAAGGTTGAGTATGAATAAGTATAAAAATCAAATTGGTTTAGTTGGTTTGAATGATTTTGGAATTTGCTTGTTAAGAAATCTAACAAGAAATTGTTTTAGTGTTGCAAGCTATGATTATAAAAAAAATAATTACACAAATTTAAGAAACGAAGGTTTTACATGCTTTGATTCATTAAAAGAAATGGTAGATAATTTTTTTGGTCAAATTATTATTTTTTTAACAGGTAATTGAAATGAAAGTTTGGAAAATATTTTTGCCACTTTATTAGAATTATTGCCGCCCGAAAGCATTGTTATTGATGCAACAAACTGTGAATATGAAATAATTAAAAATAATCATCAAAAAGCAGTGCAAAAAAATATTAGTTATTTAGATGTTGCATTTGTGGGAACATTAGATGATGTAACTTGATCACCAAATTTATTGGTTAGTTGTAATTCTGATATTTTTAATTATTTAAAACACATTTTTGATTTACTAGTAGCTGATAAAAAAATTTTTTATTTTGAAAAATTAGGCTCAAGTCATTTTTTAAAAAAAATTCATGATGGTGTTGAAAATAGTTTTGTTCAAAGTATTTTAGAAGGTTTATCCCTAATTAAAAAAAGTAACTATCATTTTGATGTTAAAAAAGTTTTAGATTTTTTCAATACTGGTTCTTTAGTTGAAGGTAAAACTGTTAAATTTATTAATGATGGATATGAAAAAGAAATTAAACCAGAAGGGATTGAAAACAGCACTTATGAACTGTTAAGTGATCAAGAAAATTCTTTAAATAGCATTATTAAAAATTTAATTAATATTAATCACAAATCACCTGTGCTTTCTACTGCTTGTTTTTCTTCATTAAAACTTAAAAATAGTTTAGATAGCTTTTCAAAAAATATTTTTATTAATTTTTTAAAAATAAAAAAAGTAGTTGATGAAGATTAGTGAATTTTTATAAGTAAAGATTTTTTTATAAAAATTAACCATTTTATTTTTTAAGAACTTTTGTGATTTTTTATATTGATATCTTGTATTATTTTATTTTTACTTTAAAAACTATAAATTTATTTTTTTTATTAAAAGTAGCAAATAAATTTAAATTTTATAATTCAATAAATTAAGGTTATGGTATAAATATTAGGTATTTATAAATATGAAAATGTTTCACTTTAATTTTCCGATGTGGAGTAGCATTTTCAATATTGTTTTATGGAAGGAAAATATTTATATGGCAATTAGTCAAGAATTAAAAGCAACTTTAATTAAAAAATTTGGTGGTGATTCAAAAAATACAGGAAAAGTAGAGGTACAAATAGCTATTTTAACTGCTGAAATTGAATCTTTAACTAAACATATAGTTAGCAATAAAAAAGATCAAATTTCTAAAAGAGGATTGTTTCAAAAAGTTTCTAAAAGAAGAAGTTTATTATCTTATTTAAAAAATGTTGATATAGTTAGATATCGTCAAATTTTAAAAGATTTAGAAATTAGAGGAAATTAAAATAAAATCCTGTTTTAAACAGGGTTTTGTTATTTAATAGATTAATTATGTATAACCATAATTTAATTGAAAAAAAATGAAGAAAAATTTGAAAAGATAGTAACTTATATATTTTTAAAGAAGATTTAAATAAACCTAAATTTTATGCTTTAGATATGTTTCCGTATCCAAGTGGAGCTGGATTGCATGTTGGACATGTTAAAAGTTATACACCTACTGATACTTTGTCTAGGTACAAAAGATTTAAAGGATTTTGTGTTTTGCATCCAATAGGATGAGATGCTTTTGGCTTACCTGCAGAACAATTTGCTTTAACTAATCAAACACACCCTGATGGATTTACTGATAGAAATATTGCTAATTTTAAAAGTCAAATAGAACAACTTGGTTTTTCTTTTGATATAAATAAAGAAGTGAATACAACAGATCCCAAATTTTATAAATGAACTCAATGAATTTTTATTCAACTTTATAAAAAAGGATTAGCTGAAATAAAAGACATTGATGTTAACTGATGTCCACAGTTGGGAACAGTTTTAGCAAATGAAGAAGTTTTAACTGATGAAAAAGGAAATAAAGTTTCAGAGCGTGGTAAGTTTCCTGTTTTCAAAAAACCAATGAAACAGTGAATTTTAAAAATCACAAAATATGCTGAAAGATTAATAGATGATTTAGATGAAGTTAATTGATCAGTTGGTTTAAAAAATATTCAAAGAAAATGAATAGGTAAATCAATTGGTGCAAATGTTAAATTCCAAATCAAAAATCAAAATGAATTTATTCAAGTATTTACTTCAAGACCAGATACAATATTTGGTGTTTCATTTTTAGCTTTAAGCCTAGACCATTACCTTGTACAAAAAGAAAAGACAACTAATAAAAATCTATCTGTTTTTTTAGATAGAATGCAATCTTTAAAAGAATATGAAAGAAATTCAATTAATGCAAAAAAAGAAGGCATTAAGTTGAATATAGAAGTTATTCATCCAATAACTAAAAAAAACATTCCAGTTTATGTTTGTAATTATGTATTGTCAAATTATGGTGATGGAGCTATAATGGGAGTTCCAGCTGGAGATAAAAGGGATTTTGATTTTGCTCAAGAATTAGGATTAGAAATTATAAATATTTTTGAAAATCAAAAACTACCTTGTGAAGATGAAAATATTAAATTAATAAACTCTGATTTTTTAAATGGTTTAAATAGCGATCAAGGAATTGAAAAAATTATTGATTTTTTAGAAAAAAATAATATTGGTAAAAAACAAATTAATTTCAAACTAAAAGACTGACTGTTTAGTAGGCAAAGATATTGAGGTGAACCTTTTCCAGTTTTATATGATGAAAAAGGCAATATTTTAATTGATGAAAATTTACCACTGATTTTACCAAAAACTAACAACATTAAGCCAAGTGGTGATGGGAGATCACCACTTGCAAATTTGACTGATTGAGTTAATGTAAAAATTGATGGTAAATTGTATAAAAGAGAAACTAACACAATGCCACAGTGAGCTGGTTCTTGTTGATATTATTTAGGCTATTTATTAAAAAATAATAATGATTACATTCCTTTAAATTCAGAGCAAGCTTATAAAATATTTGAACGTTGATTACCTGTTGATGTCTATATAGGAGGTCAAGAACATGCTGTTTTGCATTTACTATACTCAAGGTTTTGACATAAATTTTTATATGATATTAAAGTGATTCCTACTAAAGAACCTTTTTATAAAATAGTTAATCAAGGCATGCTTTTGTATAATGGGGAAAAAATGTCTAAATCAAAAGGTAATGTTGTAAATCCAAGTGATGTTGTTGTTTCTCATGGAGCAGATGCTTTGCGTTTATACATTATGTTTATGGGACCACTAACTGCATCTTTACCATGAGAAGATAGTGGAATTGATGGAATTTATAAATGAGTGCAAAGAGTTTATCGTTTATTTGAAACTAAGCAAATTGATAAAAATTTTAATGATTTAGAATTAGAAAAAAAATATCATCAATTTATTAAAAAGGTTTCTGAATTTATTGAAAAATTAGATTTTAATTTAGCAATATCTGAAATGATGATATTTATTAATGAATGTTATAAATATGACAAATTAAATTATCAATATATGTTAAGTTTCTGTATTGTATTAAGTTGCTTTGCACCTTTTATTAGTGAAGAAATAAATGCTGAATTTTTAAAAAATAAAAACTTTATTTCACAAAATAAGTGACCAGAATATGATCCTGCAAAAATTGTTGAAACATTAATTAAATTACCAATTCAAATTAATGGAAAAATTCGTGAAGTTTTAGAAATAAGTGTAGGATTAAGTGAAAAAGAAATTTTAGAATTAGCAACAAGTAATGAAAAAATAAAAACATGAATTAATGGAAAACAAATTGTCAAACACATTTATGTTGAAAATAAAATTCTGAATTTAATTATTAAATAATCAGATAAAATTATTATTAGTTTTAAGGAGTAACATATGGCTGTAAAAAGAAGTATTAGACTTGAATGTAATGAGTGTAAAGAGATTAATTATTTAACTTTTAAAAACTCAAAAAAACATCCTGAAAAATTAGAATTAAACAAATATTGTTCAAGATGTAGAAAAGCACAAGTTCACAAAGAAACAAAAAAGAAATAGATTTATTTATAGTTTAAAAAGTAAAAGGGATTTATATGTCATATAAAACAGAATTAGTTAAACATGCACTAGAAGTTAATAAAGCTGATGCTTTCTTAATTGCTTCAGATACTAACCGTTTTTGAATTTCAGAATTTAGTTCATCAGCTGGTTATGTAATTGCTACAAAAAAAATAATTTATTTATTTCTAGACAAAAGATATTATCAAAAAGCAATTGATACTATTAATGATATTGATATTAAAATAGTTTGTTTTACTTCTAAAAATCAAATTTTAGATTGTTTAAAAGAAAATAATGTAAATACACTAATGGTTGAAAAAGAATATTTTTCATTTGATGATTATCTTTTTGTTAAAAACTCTATTAAAAACATAATTAATTTTCCAAGTGATATTTTAAGAATTCAAAAAACTGAGTATGAAATTTTTAACATTCAAACAGCAGTGGATATAACTTGTGAAACATTAAATTGAATTCAAAACCAAAATTTAATTGGACTAACTGAAATTGAAGTTGCAAATATGGTAGCATGTCATATGTTAGAATTGGGAGCTACTAAAAATTCATTTGATACAATTGTTGCTAGTGGGAAAAATGGTGCATATCCACACCATCGTCCAACTAAAAAAGTAATTGAAGATAATGAGTTTATAACTGTTGATATGGGATGCATCTATAATGGTTATTGTTCTGATGTTACAAGAACTTTCCCAATTGGTTTCCCTCATAAATTATTAATTGATGCTTATAAAGCTGTTTATCATTCAAATTCTTTAGGAATTGAAAAAGCAACTTATAAATCAATTGGTAAAGATGTTGATAAAATTTGTCGTGACACAATTGCTTCTTATGGATTTAAAGATTATTTTGTTCATGGAACTGGTCATGGAGTTGGAATTAATGTTCATGAATTACCAAATGTTGCACCATCTTATGAAGGGAAATTAGAGAATAATTCAATTGTTACTATTGAACCTGGAATTTATATCCCAGATCTTGGTGGAATTAGAATCGAAGATATGGTTTTAGTTAAAAAAGATGGTTCTGTTTGAATGACAGAAAAAGGAAAACGTTGAATTTTTAATTAGTTGAAAACAAGATAAATATTAAAAAAGAATTTGGTGTTTTAGCTGAATTCTTTTTTAATATTTATTTTTCATTATAATAAACAATTTCTTGTATGATAAATATAAGTTTTAATAATAGAGATAGTTAGGAAAAAAGTTATGAGTAATTCTGTTGTTAATACACTAAAGCAAGTTGAAAAATTTTTAGAGGACAAAAAAGATGATCAGTTTCTTTTATTAAAAGTTACTAGAATTGAAATTCTTAAAAAAATTCATAGTTGGATTTCAAATAATACAAATGAAATAATTAATAGTTTAAAAAAAGATTTAAATAAATCAGAAATTGAAACATTACTTTCTGAGGTTTATATAGTTTTAAATCAAATTACTTTTTATATTAAAAAAATAAACAGATTTTTTAAAGAAAAAAAAGTTAAAAAAAATGGACTTTTAAGTTTGGGTTCAACAGGTTATGTAACTTATAAACCATTAGGGACAACTTTAATTGTTTCACCATTCAATTATCCATTTCATTTAACTGTTTTACCTTTAATTACCAATATTGCTGCAGGTAATTACTCAATTTTAAAAAATTCTCCAAAAGCTTTTAATACAAGTAGAGTTGTTTTAAAAATGATTCAAGAATTAAATTTAGGAAATATCATTTGTTTTTTAGATGAAGATTCTGACAAAGAATTTTTATTTGATGTTATTTCAAAAAAACCAGATTTATTGTTTTATACTGGTGGAAAAAGTTTTGGTGATGAGTTGAAAAGACAAGCAAATTTAAATGATGTTAAAGTAATTTTAGAATTAGGTTCACCATCAGTAGTGATTGTAGATGAATCAGCTGATATTCAACTTGCTGCTAAAAGAATAGTTTGGGGAAAACTTTTTAATTTGGGTCAAACTTGTGTTGCGCCTAATTCAATTTTTTGTGATGAAAAAGTTATTGATAAATTAATTAGTGCAATTAATTTTGAATTAACTACACAATATGACTTAGAAAAATTTGAGTTTGCTAGATTAATTGATTCTAACGCACTAGATAAAATAGTAAATTTAGTTAAGAATTTAACAGGAACTGATTTGGAATTTGATAAAGCAAATTTAAGAATTAAGCCAACTTTAATTAAAGTTCAAGATACTAACCCAATTTTATTTGAAGAAATTTTTGGTCCTGTTTTATTTATCTCTTCATTTAAAAACTTAACTGATTTTTCTAAAAAATACAAAGTTAAGATTAATGGTAGTTTAACTTTATACATTTTTTCAAACAACCAGTATAATATTAAAAATGTTTCTGATAACTTTCAGTATGGTTCATTAGGAATAAATGAAGTTTTATTGCAAGCTTCAAATATTCATTTACCTTTTGGTGGAATTAAATCAAGTGGAATGGGTAGATATCATGGTTTATTTGGTTTGGAAGAATTTACTAATCAAGTTGCAATTTTAAAAGGTTCAAAAAAGGATAAGAGTTATCGATATTTTAATAAAATTTCAAAATATAAGAATTTAATTAAAATATTTGCTAAAAAATAAATATTATGAATGATACTATACAAAAAAAATGAGAATGATTTTCTAAATTTTTTTTAATTGATCAAAAAAATAAAAAAAACATAGTTTATTTTCATGCTTTTACAGGAAGCTATAAAAATAAAAGTAATATTGTTGATAAATTTTTAGATTGCAATTTTTATGCTTTTGACATGCCAGGTCATGGTCAAACTCCAATTTTGAATGAAAGTGAAGTTTCAATTCACAATTTTTCTGAATTAGCAATTGAATTTATTTTAGATTATGACATTAAAAATATAATATTATTTGGTCACTCAATGGGTGGGGGGATTTGTAATATTATTGCTAATGACTCAAGAATTTCAAATCGAATAGAAAAAATAATTTTAGAATCACCTGCAAATCCTGCAAGTAAAAAAAACTACGAGACAATTATTAAACATTTAATTCCTGATACTTTAGAACAAATGGAAATGATTGGGAAAGAATTATTTTATGATCCAATTGCTTTTTTTGGTTCACAAAAAAATTATGCAAGATTTATCAGTATTGAATTTCAAAGATTGCAAAAACAAAAATTGTTAAAAAGAATTATTGATCAAGAAAATCAAGAAGAATTAAATATAGGCGCACAACAAGCAATTAAAGCTAATAAAAAACCAACACTATTGATTTTAGGAAAAGAAGATAATATCATTCCTTATGAAGAGAGTGTTTTAATTTTTAAGCAAAATCCTGCTTTTGAAATTTTTTCAATAGAAAATGCTAAGCATGTTCCAATAGCTGAAAAGACAAACATTGCTCTATCTAAAATAAATGATTTTATAAAATAGTTTATTAATTTTTTGTTTTAATTTTTTGGAGTAACTATGGAAAAAAGAATAGATGATATTGCTGTTATTGAAAATTATACAATTCATGACAGAGTAAAAGAAGAATTAACTTTATCAGATATTCATAAAACCCCTCTATATATTGATGAGTATGAAAATTATCTTTTAAAAATTGAGGCCGATATTTTAGAAAAAGAAGTTTTTATAAAAGAACTTTGATTAAACAATCATCCTGAGGGAACTTTTTCTAAGTCAAGAAATTTGATTAAAAAATTTAAATATTAATATAGTGTATAAACTTTTATTATATACCTATATTTTTGATTTTCACTAAATAAAATTTGTTTTTTATTTTTTTACATAATATAATATAAGAGTATCTTTGTAGTTTATACATTTAACTAACACTTATATTTTTTTGAGGAAATTGAATATGGCTAAAGAAAAGGATTCAAATGTTCAAGAAGTTGTAGAACAACCTGAAGCAACAGATGCTAAAAAAGCAACTGCTGCAGATAGTGCAGATCATTTAGATTTTGAATATGATAGTGAAGAGTTTAAAAAGAATTTACAATTATATTCAAAGATTATAGATAGAAGTGATGAAATAGTTGCTACTATTTATAAGTTCATGAACAAAACTTTAGATGCTCCTAGTAAGGCTGAAATTGAGTTATATCGTAAATCAATTATTATGGCCATTAGAAAAGGTAATCATAAAAAGTATGGTTATTTGTATAAAATAATTGCAAAAAATGTTTATGATTACAAAGAGCATGTAAGAGATCAAAATTATAAAGCAAATAATCAAATTATTATTAATCCAAATATATTTGCTATTTCTTGAAATGATTTACAAGCAAACATTAGGGACCGTTTAAGAAACACTGATTCTGAAATGCTTACACCAGAAAATTTAGAAAAAGCTTATAAAGGTGAATTGGACAAAGTAAAAAAGCTATATGAAAAATTAAAAGATATGGCTGACAATGGTGTAGAAGTTCCAAATGATGTAATGAACATGACAAGAAGCACAATGTTGAAGTTAACAGATTTGGTAAACATTTTTATGTTAGAAAATTTTGATGAACTTCAACCAATGATGCAAGAAATCCAAATGTTTGAAAAGCATCATACTTTCACAGATAGTGCAAATAATTCTATCTTCATTGATGCAAACTTTAAAAGCATTACAAATCTTACACAACCTGTAAATGATACAGACGCAGCAACTAAAAAATATGTGGACGAGCAAATTGAAAAAGTTTTAATGCAAATTAACTCTAAATAATATCATTGAATAAGTAGTAATATATAGGAGAAAAGTCGATGAATAATGATAAATTAAGAAACTTGAGCAATCAAGAAATTGAACAAATCAAATTAGAAGCTGAAAAAACTAGACAACAAGTTGTTAATGTTATATCTAAAGTATCTAAAAATACTGTAGAAAGAGAAGAAGTTTTAAAACTATCTTTCCTTTGTGCGATGGCAGGGGAATCAATTTTTATGTTAGGTCCTCCAGGGATAGCTAAATCTTTAGTTTCAAGAAAAGTTGCTGACATTTTTAAAAACTCAAATACTTTTGAAGTTCTAATGAACAGATATAGTACTCCAGATGAAATTTTTGGACCTATTGACATTATTGAATTAAAACAAGGAAAGTATGTAAGAAAAACTGAAGGTTATTTACCTACTGCTGAAATTGGATTCTTAGATGAAATTTGAAAAGCATCATCTTCAATTCAAAATGCTTTGCTGATGATTATTAACGAAAAAATCTTTATTAATGATGGTAAACCAGTTAGAGTTCCTTTAGCATTATTAATTGCAGCATCAAATGAGTTACCTGAAAGAAATAAAGGTCTAGAAGCACTATGAGACCGTTTCATTATTAGAGTTGATATGAAACCAATTCAAGCTGAAGAAAAATTACTTAACTTGATTGATAACCCAGTAAATATCTTAGATGAACAAGAATTATCTGAATCAGATAAATTTGAGTTATCTTATTTAAAAACTGTTGCTAAAAATACTCACTATGTTGAAATTCCTAAGAATGTTAAAAGATTTATTTCATTATTAAGAAAGAAAATTAATGAATTTAATGAAAAAGTAAAAGAAGTTAACCAAAACCCAAATGACTTTGACTTAATTTATGTTTCAGACCGTAAGTGAAAAAAAATTGGATCATTACTTAGAACTTCAGCTTATTTGAACGGAAGATTACATGTTGATGTAACAGACTGTTTTATTTTACAAAATGTAATTTGAAACAATACTACTCAAATTCCTGAAATCATTAAAATGATTAATGATACTGCTTCTTCAATTGAATACGGAATTGATGGAAGATATGCATATGCTGTAGAATCTTTTAATAAAATTAGAGAAACAATTATTGATAACATTGCTATTCATGAAAAGAAAGCTAATGTTGTTATTAAACCATACCGTAATAAACAAGGTGTTTATTATTACTTTATGGATGGTGAAAAAAACAAATATTTCTTTAAAAAAGAAGATATTGATAACATTCCAAAAAATGATAACTTTGAAGTTATGGATTGAATGGTTAATTATTGTACAGCTGAAGAGTTTAAAACAAGTGCCTCTCCATCTAGACGTGCATTAATTAAATATGATGGAACTAATTTCTTTGTTTATAGAGATGCAAATGAAAATGGTGAAAAAGTTAAAATTTATACTAACTTTGAAGAAAAAGAAGTTGATCACTATCGTTTAGTTAGACCAACAGTTGATTTCATTAAAGATATTAAAAATACTGCAACGACTTTAATTAATAGAATTAACTTAGACATTGATGGTTTAAAAATATTGAGAGAAAAAAGATTTGATGGAGTAACAGCAAATAACATTTTTGTTGAGAAAAAAGATTTAGGTTTCTTAAAAGAAGCAATTGAAGACTCTATTCAAAAACTTGAAGACATAGTTGATAAAACAAAAGATATGTTTGTATACATTAAATTAATTAACTATGGATTTACAACAAAAGATAAAGACAAGATTTTACCAACATTAAATAGTTAATTTCACAAATTAACTATTTATTTTATTATTACAACATATATTAAGAAAATAGGAATAAGCTATGATATTTAAAGAAATAGATATTGTTAACCAAATAGTTAATCTTTTAGAACAAAGTCAAACAACAGTTTTAAAACTTTATTATTTTGTTAATGGAGAAGGCAATAATCCAACTAAACAACAATATGAAAAGTTTAAAAAAGAGTTAATTAGTTCTGTTAAAAGAAGAAAAGAAAATGCTTTAAATTTATTTCCAATCATAAAATATTTTGAGTCTAAAAGAATGACTGAAGATGATTTAAAAGCTAATGAAACTTTGTTTACTGTTCCAACTGATGAAAAAATTGCAATAGCTTCTCCAATTAAAGTTCTAGATCAAGTTCCTGAAACTAAAGAGTATGATTTAAGTATTTTGTGAGATTTATCAAAAATTGAAGAAAGGGAATCACAATTGTTTAAAGCTGTAGAAAACTATTTCAATATTGTTAAAGATGATGAAAACTTAAAAAGATTTATTCGAAACATTGGTACTTACATTGATGAAAACTTAGAGTTGGTTGAACAAGAAAAAGATTTATTTATGGAAAATATTCCACAAGAAACTTTTGCTTTATACCAAAGTAGTGATTTAAATAATTTGATTCCTAATGAAATTGCACAACTTGATGATACTGATTTAGAAATTATTTTTTTAAAGAACTATATAGAACAAAAATTATTAACTTATCAACTTTGAGGAATTGAAAGAGAACTTCAAGAAGAGTGAATTATTCGTCAAAAAGACATTGGAGAAAGAGGACCAATCTTTATTTGTTTAGATACTTCTGGATCAATGCGTAATATGAAAGAAATTATTTCTAAAGCTTTAACATTAGTTTTTGTTAGAGAATTAGAAAAATTGAACATGAACATTGTATTTATTCCTTTTTCAATGGATGCTAAATTTTATGATTTATACAATAGTCAAGTAAAATTTAAAACAGTTAAAATGAATTTAAGAAAATCATTTTATGGTGGAACTGATTTAGAAAAACTATTTGCAACTATAGAAAATGTAATTCATAAAAGCAAATACAACAAGGCAAACATTTTGATAATGTCAGATTTTGTGTTTAAAAAACTACCTAAAAATATTATTAAAAAAATTAAGCACTTACAAGAATCTGGTCACAAACTTCATTCACTTGCAATTAGTGATCAAAATTATAAAAATGATTTGTTAAAACATTTAAATACAAATTGAACTTATACATATAATTGAAAATCAAATAGTGAAATTATTGAAGATGAATTAATTAATGAATTAATTAATGCTTCTTCACTATCTATGGAAGTGATTGATACTGTTCAAGCTTTTGGTATTATTAAAAAAGTTAAGGATTATGATTTTGTTGAAGACAAAGAAGAAATGCTTAAAATTTTAAATGAAAATCTTGATTTAAACAAACCGATTGATATTCCTAACTTAGAAGATATTCAATTAGAATAACTATATATTTTATAATGAAAAGTGTTCACATTTTATGTGGCACTTTTTTATTTTTAATTATTTAACTTGTAAATCAATGGTTGTTACTGAATATGTGAATTTGAAATAATAAGCAATATAAACCTATAACTCCAAAATATATATTTCGAATATTGTTGATTATGAAATAATCATATTCATTTTTAAGGTTAGCTAAAGTTGAAAAAGAAAATCATATACATAACCACAAATGTTTTCGTTTTTTAAACACCAAAACAACTTTGTTCAATACTTTTAGTTTGGTTTTGGAAAATTTCAATTCAATGGATCAAAAAATAAATCATATCCATGCTTTGAATAATAATGGTGATACTTGTATTTATAAGTTACTATCTATTGTTTTTTAGTAAAATGAATTAAATTTAAAATTTGATTGGTATTCTTTCTAGCAGCATAATCATCATCAAAAAAATGAATTGGTAGAGTATGTACTACATAAATAAAAATGATTGATGCAATTAATAAAGTTAAAAAAGATATTTTTGGACTTTATTAATATGTATAGTTTGTTCTCTTAATTATCTATTAAACTTAATTTCATTTAGCACTATTTTAGTGATTTAAAATTTGTTTTTAATTAAATTAAATATTTTAATTATTAAAATTTATAATTTAATTTGCTAATAATTTTTAATTTATGGAGAAAAAATGAAAGTAGATTTAACAAAAGCAATAACCTTAGAAACTAAAAAAATAGTAGTTGGACAGCAAGCTCCAGATTTCTGTTTAGCAAAATTAGATGGAAAAACAATTGATGATGTTTTTTTGAAAGATTTTGGAAATTCAATCAAAGTTATTTCTTGTTTTCCTTCAATTGATACAGGTGTTTGTGACTTGCAAACTAAAAAATTATATGAAGAATATGGTAATGCTGATGGACTGTCTTTATTAAATGTTAGTGCTGATTTAGTATTTGCATTTAATAAATGGTGTGGTGCAAATAATATGAAAAACATTTTTATGTTATCTGATTATAGAGATCATAAATTTGCAAAAGACTATGGTGTTAATATTTTGCATGCTAACATCATTTATCGATCAGTTTTTGTCATTGATCAACAAAATATTGTTAGATATGTACAACTTGCAAAAGGAATATCTGAACCATTAGATTTTTACAGCATTAAACAAGCAATAAATAATTTACTAAATAAAGATATTTAATATAATTATAGTGGTGTTAATGATAGTTGACTGCTATTTTAAAAAGTAGAGGAAAGTCCATGCTAACACTATCTGAGATGATAGTAAATGTTTGTGCAGATAAATAAAAAATAAAATCTGGAAGTTTAAAAACTTATGACTTTATTTTAACCTAAAGAAATTATTTCCATGGTTAAGTATCTAAAGTGCCACAGAGACGAGCAAAGAAGAAATTTTTTGTGTGAAACGCGGTAAACTCCACAAGTTAGAAACCTAAATTTTGGTAAGGGAACTGCATATGAAAGAAATCAATTTCATAGCGGAAGAATTTTATTCTTAGATAAATAGTCAACATCTAGATAATAGATACAGAACATGGCTTATTTCATTAACTATTAATATAAGGATTATCTCCTTATATTTTTTTTATTTCATAAAAAGTAAAATTTATGGAATAGGGATTAACATTTTTGAAAAATGGTTTATATTTATTTATTATATAGTTAGTAATAGGATAGATAAATTTCTTTTTAATTTTGTTTAAAAAGAAATTTGGATTACTACTTTTAATATAATTAAATTATTTTCAAAGTTGGATTAGAAAATGATAATTAGAAATAAAGTTAAAAAGTTGATATCTATTGGTGTAGTATCATCTGTTCTTGCAACATCAGGTGGAGCAGTTTTAAGTTATTACTTAACAAGTTTAAATACTGTTTATAATAGCAATGTTTCTAATGCAAAAAATGATTTTTTAAATGACACAACAATTGATGAAAGAATTACTAATTTACAAGTTCCAACTACTTTTTATGAAATAGATGCAAATCAGTATTATAAGAATTTGAATTTGAAATCAATTTTATCTGAGTATTCAAACAAGTTAAAAAACCAATCGATCAATAGTATTATTGAAATGATTAAAGAAAGTAATTCTGATTTTAATGTTAAAAATTTTGATAAAGATATTTTATTATTTTTAAAAAATATTTATTTAAGTAGTAGTAAAAAAATTGGAATAAAAATACTAAAATCAGATTTTAATGCTGACACTAAAATTAATTTTAATTATGAAATAGAGCTAAAAAATAATTCTAGTACTACTACTTCTTTTTCAGTAAATAATGTTAATTTGTTTATCCAAGCAAATGAAACAAAAATTTTAAAATTCTTTACAAATAGTGCTGATTATTATTTTACTGTTTCAAAAAGTTATACTGATTATTTTTTAAATTGAAACACAAGTGTTAGTTTTTCTTTTGATGATAAAAATTATTCATTTGATAATTTCTGTTTTACTAATAACACTTATTCAATTGCAACACAAACAAAAATAGTTGGTATTGATAATAAATATAGAAATTATTTGGATTTAGTTAATGATAAAAATAATTTTAAAAATTTATCTGAAGATTTTTTAAAAACAAATATTAAATCACATTTATCTAAAAATATGAATATGGTTTTAAATTTGTTAAGATATTTAACACCTATTATGGATGAATTTTCTAAAAATCAAACTTTATATTCACTTTTAATGAATCAAAAAAATAACATTAGTTATATTATTTTAGAACTTTTAGAAATAAATCAAAATAATGAAGATTTTAACAGCTATTTAAAATTATTTTCAGATCTTATAGGTGGTGGTAAGTCACTGCTAGAAGTTATTGGAAACAATAACTTAGCTTTAGCAAATTTAATTGCTTTATTAATTAATGATTCAACAATTAGTGGTGAAATTATTTACACATATATAAATAAAATTAGTATTAGTTTAACTGATGAAGAACTATTGACTCAAAAAAATGATATGAAGGGATTGATTTCTTTTTTTGTTAATTCTCAAAAAACTAATATTAATGTAGATTTCATCAATAGATTAATTGACAATCTTTTTAACAGAAATACAACAACACTATCTTTTTTAAGTTACTTATTTGGATATGAATCAAAATCTTTAATTGATTTATTTGCAACTACTGAAGAGTCTAAATCTGTTTATCAACTATATTTTAGATTTATTAACTTAGTTGTTTCTAATCCTTCCAAATTAGTTATTACTAATTTATTATCAAATGAAGGACGTTCTATTATTTCTGATCTATTAACTTTATCTATGGGATTTAATATTGTTCAAGGAGATACAACAAATTCATTAATTCTTTCAATTGCTAATCAAGTAATTAGTCCAAGTAATACAAATTTAAATCCAACAAACTTAATTAATTTATTAAAAGACACAATAGTTCCATTACTTAATTTTTTTAGTAACAAAAATAATTATTCAATTACCCAAAAATTTGAAAACTTTGCTTTTCAAGATTATAAAGTAAGTTATGATTATAGAATCCTTTTTGAATTTAAAAATTCTTTTACTTTTAATTTAAATTCAATGCTTGAGATTTTACCTAAAACTATATCTTTAGGAAATACAAGTGTACCTAAAGAAATTTTAAACTACGTTTTAAAACAAGATGGTGTTGCTTTAAAAGTTACAATTGGTATTAGTGATAAAATTGATTTTTTATTCTCAGGAAGTAATGAGCAAATTTATTTAACTCCAAAGGTTTCGCCTTTGTCTGGAAAATACTATTTAGCTTATAGCATTCCATACACTATGAAAATGAAACTAAATATGCCAACAATGTTTAGTTCAATAACATCTTTTTACAATATTTCATTACCAATATTAGGAATTGCAAGCCATCCAATAAATGATTTAATAGTTAATGTTTTAAAACAATTTTTAAGTGATTATTTATTAAGAGATTATTACTTTTACGGAACTATTCCTGCTGTTGATAATTCTTATGTTATTAGTGATTATGAGAAAAATATTTATTATGAAGGAAATTACTTTAAATGAGTTAAACCAAGTGATTCGTTTTATAATTCTTTAAAAAATAGTATATCTTCAATAAATAGCAATACCTATTCTTTAAAGTATGTTAAGTCTAATGCTATTAATAGTCAAACAGTTTATGAAAATTTATCAGGAAAGTTACCTGTGTTTATAAACAACTTTGAAAATACTATTATTAACTCTGTTATTCAATATCAGTCTAATGTAGAACCAATCATAAATGTTACTCCTGAAGTAAATTCAAATATTCCAGTTAGTTTTATTGGTGTCCAATATGGAACTATTAGTGTTACTCTAGTTAAAATTCAAGTTTGATTTCCTTATTCGGTTGTTGATATTTCAGATCCAAGTAATGTGAAATTTAACAATTATTTTGAAGTAGAAATTAATTTATCTTAAAAAACAGAATTTATTTTCTGTTTTTTTTAGTCAAATTGTTAATGATAAAAAGATATTTATTTAGAAATATATTTAAAAAATAATAAAAAATTTTATTATACATTAATAAATACAATTTGATTTATTTTTTTTAAAATATTATAATTATATGTATATTGATGTAAAAAAAGGGTATTTACATGAAATTTAGAAATTTATTAGTATCTGAAGACAATCAACTTGTATTAAGTGATTATGGTTTAAGTGAAGGTGAGGCTGAAGTTTTAGATCTTAACAGATCTTTAACTGATGTAATTACAGACCCTGAATTAAAATCTTTTATTATCGAAAACGCTATTGATCCACAAAAAATTTACATTTTTTGTGTTAAAGAAGACTTTGGAAATAATGACCAGTTATTAGAAGATATTCCTAATATAAAAGAAATAGATAAAGGATTAAAAAAGAACTATAAAAAAATCCGTAATGTTTATTTCTTTGTTTATAATACTCATCTTAAAAATGATGATGCCATTAACCCTTCAATTGAAGAGCAACAACCTGTTGAAGCTGAATATCAAGAAGTTGTTGATTCTCAAGATATGCCAGTTGAAGTAGTTGTAAATGAAGAAATTCCAGGTCAAGAAGAACAAGTTGAAGTTGTAGTAGATGAAAATCTACCTTATCAAGAAGAAGAAATGGTAACAGTTTCTCAAGAAGAATTACCTTACCAAGAAGAAATAGTTGAAGCTTATAATGAAGAACCTTACCAAGAAGAGGTAGTGGTTGAAACTCCAAATGATGAATTACCTTACCAAGAAGAAATAGTTGAAGTTTATAACGAAGAATTACCTTACCAAGAAGAAGTTCAAGTTTCTAATGAAGATTTACCTTACCAAGAAGAAGTGATTGTTGAAGAACCTGAAGTATTAGTGCAAGAAGAACCTGCACAGTATGCTTACAATGAAAATAGTGTGGTTGAGTCACAAGAAGCTTTAGACAATTTAGAACATTTTGAAGAAAAACCAGAAATTGTTGTGACTGAACAACAACTTGAATTTGTTAGTGATGCTGATGAATTAGAAAAAATTGTTGATGATGGTATTGACAAATTTGATAGTCCAGAAAGTGACAGAATAAGAGAAGACATTTTTGTAAGTAACGAAAATGTTGATGCACCTATTTCTGAAGATGTTGTTTTATTTAATGAACCAGAAATGATTAAGGATGAAAATCTACCAATAACTGAAGTTATTTCTGATTCAGTTGAAAGTGTTGCATTAGAAAATAATTATGATCAAGAAATTCCAGTAAATGAAAATGGTCAAATTGATTATAATGATGGTCAAACAATGGTGGAAATGCCAGCTTCTTTCTTTGATGTTGAAAGAGAAGATGAAATTTCTTATGAAGACTACAATGAATTTGTAAATGACTATGAATTAAATATTCATGCATTAAAATCAATTTATGATTTCATTTGAAGAATTTTAGTTTTAAATAACTATAATTTAAAAATCAATGATCTTTTATACATTGCAGTTAATAACCTTGATGCTTTTTCAATTGGACAAAGTGATTTTGTAAGACAAACAGCTAATAAAGCAGAATCATTATTTGATTTGATTTTACAACTAGATATTAAGTTAGAATTCAATAACTCATTATTCTACATTTATTTAGCAGAATTCTTTAAAATTAGTGGAAACAAAATCATTGTTAATGAAAAATTCTTAGATACTATTTCAATTTGAGTTAATAATGCTTCTAAAGAAAAATTTATTAGTCAAGTTGAGCAGTTTATGAATTATAGTTCAATTTACAATAAAAAAATTGTTTTCTCATATTTCATTGAATTAGCAAATTTTGTAAAAGGGAAATTACCTTCAATCAACTCTAACATCACATTATTAGATGTTCACAGACTATTAAATAACAAATACAACAAAATTAGAAATGAAAATGTTTTTGCCTATATGGTAAAAAGAATGAACCAAATCTTAGAAGCTAATGGTGTTGTAATTGAAATGTATTTAGTTAAAACTCCAGATAGTATGTTTGGAATTGAAGTAAATAATCCACAAGATCAAATTAGTGATAGTTGAAAATCTCAATTAGCTTTACTTTATAAAAAATTAATGGAAAACATTTTATCTTACATCCTATTAAAAGGTAATAAAGAAGTTGAAATCTTTAACTTATTCTTAGATATTAGAGATTTAAGAATGTATCAAGATCTTGATGAAAGTAGAAATGTTTTAGCACCTGAAACAGTTAGTGCAATTAGTGGTAGAGATTCAGGTTATTTAACAATTGGTGATGAATTAGGAAGACTAGAAGCGATCGTACCTAGTCAAAGAAGTCAAGTACAATATAATTACTTAACTCCTCAAGCTTATGTTGAAAATTTAGAAAAAGGATATCCTATGGAAAGAAAATTTGGAAATAATGTTGTAAATGCTGCTGCTGATGATTTAACTTATCCACAAGAAGTTAAACTAACTAATGGTGAAATTAACACTATTAGAGAAAACTATGCTTCAAGATTTAATGTTGCTGAATTTGAAACATCAATTTCTAGACGTATTGAAGAATATGAAAGAAAAATAAAAAATAATATTTCAAGAATTGAAGCTGAAAGAAAACAACTTAGAGAAAAAATGGAAGAGTTAAAAAACATTTAATTTTCCCATGAACCTTATAAATATCATGTATAGAAATTATGAGCAAGAAATAGCTGATAAAAAACAAGCTACTCGTAGAAAAAGAATTAAAAAAGAACTAAGCTTCATTAATCCTTATGTTACGAAAAAGGTGGGTTAAACCCACTTTTTGTTTATTACTCAAAAACTTTATTTTAAAAAGTTAGGTTAATTTTAACTTGACTTTTTTTTTTTTTTTTTTTTTTTGTTATTAAATTAATTTTTTTTATTTTTTGTTTATGGAAAATTTATTTAATAAAAAAATAAAAAATAATGAATATTTTGTAAAAAAAATGGAAGAATTTATTATTTTAATGACAGATGAACACTGAGAAAGAGATTCTGAATTGGCCGTACCAGCTTTTAAACAAGTTTATAATTTTTTTTGAGGAACAACAAAAATAGTTGAAGATGTTGCAGAAACACAAAGAAATCAAGAGATGTTTAATTTACAACATAAAGAAAAAACAGAATTATTTAAAAAAAACAAGGAAACACTAATTAATGAAATAGTTGAACGTGGAATAAATTTATTTTTTGCAAACCACAGTAAATACACTGAATCAGATGAAAAAAAACTAACTATTGTTATTAAAAAATACATTGATGAAATTGAAGAAAAATGCAAAAATTTTAGAATTATTTTATCAGAACCAAGATGAGAAAAAGAACTTATGGAAATGGAATTGGAAAATAAATCTAATAAAGTAGCACTTTTGTCAAGTCAAGCAAATTTATTAAGTGTTTTTAAAAAAATAAAAATAAAAAATGAAGAAATAGAAAAAATAGAATTAATCAAAAAAATTTCTGATATTGAAGAAGAAATTTCAGAAAAAATCGAAGACTTTATAAGTGAAGTTTTAGATTAAAAAACATTAAATATTTATTTATGGTATTTAATGTTTTTTATGATTGTAAAAGCACGATAAATTTGTTCTAGTAAAATTAGTCGAAAAATTTGATGATTAAAAGTAAGATTTGAAAATGAAATTTTATAATCAAACTTTTCTTTAATAGCTGAATCAATTCCATATGAACTTCCTACAAAAAAATTAAGATTTTTTGAATGATTAATTTTTTCATTAATTAATTTAGCAAAACCAATTGAATCAAGTTGTTTTGAATTAATATCTAACAAAATATTGAATTCATTTCTCATAAAAGGAATAAGTTTAAAACTTTCTTTTTTTAAACAAGTTTCTATTTCTCCTAAATTATTTTCATTAACTATTTTTTCTTCAGATAATTCTATAATTTCAGTTTTATAAAAAAAATTTAATTTTTCTAAATAGTTATCAATTATTGTTTTTAAATTAACATCTTTAATTTTGCCAAAACAAATAATTTTAATTTTCATAATAATAGTAAAAATAACAAGTTTTTACTTGTTATTTTTTTCTTCTGTTTTTACAGCTTCAAAACTTGCCATTAATGAAGCTAGTGAAGTTAAGTTTGGTGGCAAAATAATTTTTGTTGCATTTCCATTAGCTAGTGCATCAATCTTATCTAATGAAATTCAAGTTAATACTTTTTCATTAATATTTGATGAAAGTAATAATTGAACTGATTCTTTTTTACCTTGTGCTTCAAGAATTTGTGCTTCTTTTTTAGCATTAGCTAACTTAATCATTGATTCACTTTCACCTTCAGCCCTTTTAATTAAAGACTCTCTATAACCTTCAGCTTCTGTAATTCTTGCTGTTTTATCACGTTCAGCTTGTAATAATTTTTCCATTGCTTGTTGAATTGATGGTGGTGGAGAAATTTCTTTTAATTCCACACGATTTACTTTGATTCCTCAAGCATTAGCTGCTTCATCTAAAGTTTTAGTTAATTCCATATTAATATCTTGTCTACTTGTTAAAGCATCATTTACTGTTTTAGTTCCCAAAAAGTTTCTTAAAGTTGTAGCAACTAAATTTTCAATTGCTTTTATAGCATTATCAACACCATAGTAATAACATTGTGGATCAAGAATTTGCAAATAAGTAACTGTATCAATTGCCATTGTAACATTATCTTTTGTAATAACTCTTTGACTTGGAAAATCAATTACTTTTTCTTTTAAACTTTCTCTTTTTACTACTTTATCAACAAAAGGGGCTAATACATGAATTCCAGCTTTTCATGTTGCTCTATATCTACCCAATCTTTCAACAATATAAAAATCTGCTTGAGGAACAATTTTAATTGAAGTGAAAAGAATTATTAATAAAGTTAATAAAATTATTGCAAAAATTACACAAATTATAATTATTGATATAACATCCATTTAAATCTCCCTAATGTAACATATACTTCCTTTTATATCTATTATTTTAACTGTTGTATTCAAATTAATTATAGTTTGTTCATCAATTGGTAAAACTAAATATGTTTTGTCATCAATTTTTATTTCACCAAAAACATTTTTACCATTATAGTTACTAGTACTTTTTGTTAAAACTGTGACTGTATCTTTAAGTTTGTCTAAATAATCAGTTTTGTTTTTATTAATTCTTTTTATTTTTAAAACTTTAAACATAATAAAGTATATAAAAATTCATAAAATAACAGCAACAGCAATTTCAACTATTGGTAGTCATCATTGAAATTGAACAAATCCAGCAATGAATGCACTTGGAATTAAAGAAATAATGGTTGTAATTCCAAAAGCTGCTGGCATTGCTATTTCAACAATTAATGACACAAGCATAGCAAAAAGAATTATACCTAAGCTTACTCAGTTACCAATTTCCATATTTATCCCCTAATAAATAAATTTGAATCATTTTATAAATATACAATTTTATTTTAATAAGAGTTTTGTCATCTGGTTTTTTATTTTTGATTTTTTATCAATTATCTAAAAAATAAATATCATAATTCATTTCTTTTTTATTTTTTTCGTGCATTTTTGTGAAAACTTCTTTTTCTTTTTTTAAGACAAAAAATTTTTTATCTAAGTCTATATAAGAACTAATTGATGTTTCGTATGGTAAATATGAAACAAGTTTAATAAAATCTTTTAAATCTAAATATGCATATTTTTCAATTTCTTTCTTTTCAGGTGAATAAATTAAATATGATTTATTAGACATTAATATTTCATATCCATCTGCTAAATAAAGTTTTAAATGTTTTTTATTTTCTTTTTCAGTTTTATAAATAAAATTATTTATGTTTTGTGATTTTAAAAAATTAATGTTTATTTTATTAATTGTTTCAAAATTAATTTTTTCACTTTTGTTATCAGTTTTTAAAAATTGGTCTTTTCTTAAAATTCATTTTGTTATTTTAGTAACTGGTATAAAATCAAAGTTCTTATAAATATTTCAATCATGTGCTTGAATAAAAAATAAATTATCATAGTCATCTAAGTCATTGATAAAAAGTTTTAAATATTTTGACATAATTCCTTGTTTTTGATATTTTTTATCAACAGCTACTGCAAATATTAAATAGCCTTGTTTTTTTTGATTATTAATGTAAATTCTTTTTGGAATAAAAAAAGTTATCATGACTAGTCTATCTTGATCTTTAACACCAAAAAAGATTGCATTTTTTATATAGTTTGAAAATAGTGCTTCAGTATAATTTTCACTATCATTAAATGCTTTTTTATATAGATTTATTACTTCATTAATTTCAATGCCTTTTAAGTCTTTGATTATTTCCATATTAAAAAATTTTAATATAATGTCTAAACTTTATTTTATTTTTTTTCTTTATATTGTTCTTTAAATACTTAAAACAATAAATTAAATACTTATAATACACAACTCATATTAATGAAATTCAAATTAAATAATGTCTAAAGTTTTTATTTTTATTATTTTAAGATTTGATAAAGTAGAATTAATAAATATAGTAGTATTCATTAACAGTAAAAATTAAAATGGAATAAAAATGGCAAAAGATAATGCAAAATTAGATAAAAATTTTTCAATTTGAATAAATGATAAAGATGAAATAAACAATTATAAACCTGAATATCACTTTTATCCAAACAGGGGAATTTTAACGAATCCAAATTCATTATTTTTTCATAATGATGTTTTGTTTTGCTTTTTTCAGCACATACCTTTAAATAAAACTAATTATTCTAATGTTTATTCTTTAGTCAAAACTAGTGATTTATCTAATTACAATTATCATTTAATGGCTAATAAACCTGATTATTCTTTTGAAAAGGATGGAGTTTTTCCTGGTTCAGTTTTATTAAAAAACGGAATAATGCATGGTTTACACATCGGTAAAGAAAAATTAGAAAATAAAGTGGTAACAACAGTTGTTAAAAGTGAATTTGATTTAGATTTAAATGAATTTATTAGTAAAGAAAAAATTTTAAATAATTTAAAATTTGAAAATTATTATTCTAATTTTGTTTCACCTTATCTTTTTGAATATGAAAATGATTTTTATTTTTTAATTGGATGTAAAAAAGATGATGGAACTGGATCAGTTTTATTATTCAGTTTAGATAAAAAATTATCTAATCCTAAATTGATTAAAGAAATTTTATTGAGTCAAAGTTTTTCTGAAATTAAAAATATTAGTTTTATGTTTTTAGAAAAAAGCAAAATTGGTTATCTTTTTTATTCAGCTAAATACAATAAAGAAATTATTGATTCAAAAAAAGATATTAACCCTACTGTTTGTTGATATTCAAAAATAGATTTAGATGACTTATTTGATATTAATGAGGTTGAATATCAAATTTATAATAGTCAAATAATTGATTATGGACCAGATTTTAATTCACCTTATTTGTTTAAAAAAGATACTAAATATTTTTTAGTAGGTCTTGTAGGATCTTTAGAAAATCAAAACTATCGTGAAAAAAAATTTGAATGAATGAACATTGTTTCTTCAATTAAAGAAGTTCAAGTTGATAGTGATGAAAATTTAATTTTTAATGAATTGAAAAATTATAAATATCTTTTTGAAAATTCAGAAAATAAATTTGTTAAACATTTTACTTTTGAAATGATTGATAATGAATCTGTTGAAATTTATGATCAAGATAAAAAACTTTTATCAATCGATGTGGAAAAGACAGATATTTTAATTAAATCATTTAATGACAACGATTTTCACCAATTTAAAAATGATGTAAAAATAAATGGTATTTTTAAAAACATTGTTGAAATTTTTATTGATAACTCCATTGTTGAAATAAAAATAAATAATAAAGTTTGATACACTTCAAGAATCTATTTTGATAAAAAGATATCTTTAAAATACAGTAAATCGCTTACTAATTATGAAAACAAATACATTTTTTATGATGTTGATCCATTTTTTATTAATTGGTTTGTTATGACAGATAAATTTGTTGTAATTAAAAAAGGGAAAATTCCAATAAGTGTAAGTAAAAAAAATCTTCAATTAGATATAGTTAAATTAATAGGTGAACACATTAGCTTAACTAAAGAAAAATTAGAAAATGTGATTGGTGCTGGAGTTACTATTAGTGATTTATTAAATTCTTTTGAATTTAAAAATAATGGAATTAATAGTGGTGTCTTTTTTGAAAATTTTAATTTTGAAAATGAACTTTCTTTATATTCAAATTTACCAGTAATAGTTGAAAGCAAAATTAACTATTTATCAATAGGTCTACAATCAAAAGGAAGTTTAATCAATAATAATACTGCTGTTGTTTTGGACTTAGATAATTATATTCAAGGCTGCGTTTTACTAAATAGATTAATTTATCAACCAAGTAAAAAAGTTAAAATTGATATAGGATCAATGGATGTTTTAAACAAAAATTTTGGTACTTGATTTTGTTTACAAGGTCTTTCAAAAAAAGTTTTTGAAGATCAAAAATTAAAAATGAATCCAGATATAATACTAAAAAATATCGATAATAAATTTGATAATCAAATAGCTTATTGATATCAAGGGTTGACAAGAGGAATTGTAAATATTATAGCTATGTACAATCCTGAAAAGATTGTTATTAATTCATCATTGAATGACATTGGTTTAATTGACATTAATTTAATTAAAAAAATAAAAGATAAGATTTTATCTAATTGCTATTTAGAAACAAAAACAGAATTAGACTTAGTTACTAATTCTTATTTGTTTATTTGACAAGGTTTTGTTGAATTTTTAACAAGTAGCAAAAAGTAAAATTATTTTTTACTTTTAAAAATATTTAATTTAATTTTGTTTTCACTATTTTTATATAATCTAACAATATTTTCTTTGTGTCGATAAACAATTAAGTTTGCAACTAAAAATTCTAAAATAAAAATAACAATAATGTACCAAAACTTTGTACCATCATAATAATTAAAAATTTGTGATACTGCAAAAGGATTGTTAAATGATGGAAAATTATCAATGACATTTGCTCCTGCTGTATCAACAATATAAAAATAATCTAAATGTGGAATTAAAACTCATAGTGGTAAAAGTGATGATGTAATAATCGATGCTAATGAAACATATCTAGATAAAATACAAATTGTTCAAAAAATAATAAAACAAATGAAAAAGAATCATGGACTTATAGCTGCTGCAAATCCTGCTGCACTTGATACGCCTTTTCCTCCAGAATATTTTTTTGCTATTTGAAAATCAAATTTAAACTTAAACAAAACATAGAAATATGAAATTGGAAAACAGTGACCTATGATTGCACTAAATCCACCTAAATAAACAATTACACCTGAATTTGAATAATCTGTTTCACTACCTATTGAATTTTTTAAATATTTATAAATTACTAAACACAAAAATGTGGCAATTCAAGATTTAAAAAAATCTAAAATCATTACAGTACCACCAGAAATTTTACCTAAATTTCTTGTTACATTTGTTGCTCCAACATTTCCAGATCCTAAGTTTCTTATATTGATTCCTTGAATTTTAGAAATAATCAATCCAAACAATATACTTCCTATTAAATATCCTATTAATAAAAATAGAATGCAAATTCCAATTAAATTACCTATGTTCATATCTCTTACACTTAATTAAAAAAATTAATTTAATTTTATTGTATTATTTTAAATATATTTGGGTAAATATATGAATAAAGTTTTTTTAATATTCAATAATGTTTGTGCTGCAGCAATTTCTATTTTTGGAATTGTAACGATTGGAACAACTATAAATTTATATAATAATTACAATTTAGCTAAAGATGAATATGATTTTTATCATTCATATAACCAATCAAATAACAAAGATTTGATTAAAGAAGATTTAGAAAATCTGATTAATTTAAAATATAAAAATGTTTCTGATAACACATACTATTTATCATTGAATGAAATTACAGAAAAAACTCAAAATACTTTAAAAGATTTTTTAAATTTTTTAAAAAACAAAGAAAATCTTAATTCAATTATTTTTAATAAAAATATAAATAATGAAATTCAAAATAATATTAATTCTGATAATTCTGAATTTTATGTATCTTTAGATTCTTTTAAACAAAAAATTAATTCTTTAAAAGACAAAGAAAATGATTTTTACAATCAGTGTTTAAGGTTCAGTTCTACTGTAACAAAAAATTATTATTATGATGCAACTCCAGAAAATGTTAGTTTCATTGCTGGTTTGTGCTTGTTGTTAGTAGGAATTGTTTGATGGATTATTTATTGATCAATTTTTGTTTTCAAAAAAATAAAAGGACAGAAAAATAAAAAATAAGCTTTAAATGCTTATTTTTTATTTGAAAAAATTAAGGTAAACTTTTTTGATTTATTTACTATTGCCATACACCTTTGCAGGTTTTGCATAATCAATTTTAACAACTTTATTGTTTTTCTTTAAAGTTCTTAAAGTTCTAGCTGAAACCTTAACTTCTACAATTTTGTTATCTTTATCATAAATTTTAACTTTTTGTAAGTTTAAGTCTCATGTTCTACGACTGTGGTTCATTGCATGAGAACGTGTGTTTCCAGTCATTGCTTTTTTCTTTGTTATTTGGTCTACTTTTGCCATTTTTTAATTCCTATTTGTTCCCTTAATTTTAATTAGTAATAAAAAACTACAGATTACATTATATAATATCTAATGATTTTTTATATACTTTTGTTTAATAATTTCTGATATCTTTGTATATCATTATATTTATATACATAAGCAAATATTAAAATAAAAAAATCAATTAAGACAATTTTAAGGAATACAGTTTTATGGAAACAGTAGCAGTTAGAGATATATTTAAAGATTTTCAACTTTTTAAAAGTGTTAAATTAATGGGTTGAGTTAGATCTAATAGAGATAATGGTTCAATTGGTTTTATTTCTTTCACTGATGGCAGTAGCATTCACTCAGTTCAATTAGTTTATAAAAGCGGGGAAACTACAAATTTTGATGAAGCTAAAATAACTAGAACTGGAAGTGCTATTTTAATTGAAGGTGAAGTAGTTGAATCTAAGCAACCAGGACAAAACTTTGAAATAAAAGTTACTAATTTTATTTTGTTAAAACAAGCAGATGAAGATTATCCTCTTCAAAAGAAAGAACATGGGAATGAATTTTTAAGATCAATTGCTCATCTTAGAGAAAGAACTAATAAGTATGGAACAATTATGAGATTAAGAAGTGAATTGGCTTTTGCAGTTCATAATTTCTTTCATCAAAATAATTTTGTTTGACTAAGTTCTCCAATAATAACTTCAAATGATGCAGAAGGTGCAGGAGAGAATTTTGTTGTTGATTCCAAGTCAGTAAAAAATTTTTTTAATAGAAGTGCAAATTTAACAGTTTCTGGACAAATGCATGCTGAAGCTTATGCTCTAGCATATAAAAGAGTTTATACTTTTGGTCCAACATTCCGTGCTGAAAAATCAAATACTAATAGACATATCTCAGAATTTTGAATGATAGAACCAGAAGTGGCTTTTTGTAATTTGGAGCAATTAATGTTTTTAATTGAAGAATTCATTAAATACTTAATTCGTTTTACTTTAAAAAATTGCAAAGATGAGATGAGTTTTTTAAATAAATTATCAAATAACACTTTATCTGAAAAATTATTAAGTGTTATTCAAGAACCATTTGAAAAAATAACTTATAAAAAAGCAATTGCTATTTTAAAAACTGATATTGCAAATAATAAAGTTAAGTTTGAAAATAATAGTATTTTCTTTGGTATGGACTTAAACAGTGAACATGAAAAATACTTATGTCAAAAAGTATTTAATAAACCTTTATTTATTTATGACTATCCAGCAGATATAAAAGCATTTTATATGAAAATGAATGGTGATGGAACAACTGTTGCAGCATGTGATTTACTTGTACCAGGAATTGGAGAAATTGTTGGTGGAAGTGAAAGAGAAAATGATTTCAATAAATTATTGAAAAAATGTGATAAATTGCGTATGAACACAAAAGATATCCAATGATACTTAGATTTAAGAAAATATGGATATTATAAATCAGCTGGTTTTGGGCTAGGGTTTGAAAGATTTTTGATGTATATAACTGATAGTGAAAATGTTAAAGATGTAGTTCCTTTTCCAAGAGCTTATGGTTCACTAGATTTCTAAGAATTTTTATAGGTAGATTATGAACTTTAAAAATAAACTTCACTTACTTCCAAACATTTTGTCAATTTCAAGAATTTTTTTAACAATAATTGTTGTTATTTTAATGTTTGTTGAATCTAGTGAAGTTTATTCTTTTGTTTCACTTAATTTAAATACAAATGTTAGTGTAACTTTTTTGTTAGCAGGAATTTTGTTTATAATTGCTTGTTTTACTGATTTTTTGGATGGTTTTTTAGCAAGAAAATATCATTGAATTAGTGATTTTGGGAAAATTTGGGATTCAATTAGTGACAAAGTTTTAACTAATTTAGTTTATATAAGTTTAGCAATTTTAGGTTTTATCCCTTTTTATTTTGTTTTGATTATGATTTTTAGGGATTTTGTTATTGATGGATACAGATCATTTTCTGCAAAAAATGGGATAGTTGTACCAGCAAATTTTTTTGGAAAAATAAAGTTTGTTTTGCAAATTATTTCAATTATTATTATTTTCTTTGTTTTTAACTTCAAAGGTTATTACCAAACAAATAATGTTTCATATTACTTTGTTCAAAATTTATTTGTGATAATTTCATCAGTGGTTTCATTAGCATCAGGAATGATATATATAATTAACATTCAAAAAAAACTAAAAGAAATTAAATTGCAAAATAACAAATAGGATTAATTTATGATAGATAAAAATATTATTAAAAATAATATCAGTATTTTAGAAAAAGCTTTAAAAGATAGATTAAGTAAAATTGACTTATCTGAATTAAAAAAACTACTTACTAAACAAAGTAGTCTTTTGTCAAATGTAGAAAAGTACAATCAGAAAAGAAATGAAATTTCTAAAAAAATAGGCTTTTTTTTAAAAGATAAAAAAAATGCAGAAGCAGATTCATTAAAAAAAGAAATGGAAAATTTAAAGAAAGATGTTGAAAAATTTAATAAAGATTTAACAGATGTTGATAGTAAATTAAATGATATTTTATTAACAATTCCTAACATTCCTCATGAATCTGTTCCTGTTGGTAAATCTGAAGATGATAATGTTGAAATTAAAAAATGAGGGCATCCTACTAAATTTAATTTTATACCTAAACCTCATTGAGATTTAATTACTAAATTAGATATTGGTGATTTTGAAAGAGCTGCTAAAATTACAGGTCAAAGATTTTTTATTTATAAGGGTCTTGGTAGCAAATTGATGCGTGCTTTGCAATCTTTTACTTTGGACATGCATGAAAAACAAGGGTATTTAGAATTTGGTCTTCCAGTAATTGTTAATCAAAATTCTCTTTTTGGTACAGGGCAATTACCAAAATTTAAAGAAGATTTATTTGCTTTAGAAAATACAAATTATTTTTTGTCACCAACTTTAGAAGTTCAATTAACAAATTATTATCGTAATGAAATTTTAGATGAAAAAATTCTTCCAGTAAAATTTACAGCAAGTTCAATAAACTTTAGAAGTGAAGCAGGTTCTGCAGGGAAAGATACTAGAGGAATAGTTAGACAGCATCAATTTAATAAAACTGAAATGGTAAATTTAGTTCATCCTAAAAAATCTTATGAAGCATTAGAAGCTATGACTTTACAAGCTGAGTCAATTTTAGAAGCTTTAAATTTACCATATCGACGAATTGTGTTATGTACTGGGGATATGGGGTTTAGTGCAACTAAAACTTATGATATTGAAGTTTGGTTACCATCATATAACAATTATAAAGAAATATCTTCATGTTCTAATTGTTGTGATTTTCAAACTAGAAGATTAATGATTAGATTTAAAAATAAAGAAACAAATAAAAATGAATTGGTTCATTCATTAAATGGAACTGGACTAGCACTTGATAGATTATTTGCAGCTGTCATTGAAAATTATCAAAATGAGGATGGATCAATAACTGTTCCAAAAGTACTTGAAAAATATTTAGGTGTAAATAAAATAAAATAAATTTATATCTAATATACAAAATTTTATTATATATTATTTTTTATGATTTTATTTTCTTTTTTAATTTTTAGATTGAAAAAAAATATTCTTTTAAGATATAATTATTAATGTGGTATGTCTCCACCATAAAAAAAGACTAAACTTTTTAAATTTATAAATATTATTTTTAATAGGTAATTTTAGTTTTGCCAAATATACTTTTACAATAATACCTGTTTTAGTCTCCATTTTTTACAGTTCATTATTGTGTTGAGTAGAATATCTCTTTCTAAAAGTTATTAAATTATCTTCTGACTCCTTTCTATTGATAATTAATTCTTATTTTTTCTTTCATATATCCTCCTTTTATTTTTTTTTGAAAAAAGGCTTGATATTTTCATTTTTTTGTTCCTTTGTTATTTTTTATATTTTTATCTTTGATTTTTTAATCTGAAGAATTTATTTATTGCATTTTTTAATTTGTTTGTTCTGTTTGTGGTTTATCTCCTTTCTGTGCTTAAAACTAGAGTTATTAATATAAATTGAAAAGTTTCATAATGAACACTTAGTGCTGCTAGGTGTTTTTTTCTTGTCTTTTTTTACAAAATATATATAAAATATTTAAGAATAAAATTTGGATTTTGTTATTTTCATGAAAGTAAATAAATTGATAATTTTTGGTGGAAGTTTTGATCCTGTTCACAATGGGCATTTAAAAATAGCAAAAAAAGCTTTTAAAAAAATAAAAGCAGATAAACTTTTTTTTGTTCCTTGCAATCAACACCCTGATGCAAAAAATATTTCTGCTTCAAATTCTGAAAGACTAGCAATGTTAAACTTGGCAATTCAAAATATTCCAGAATTTGAAATTTGCGAATTTGAGTTGAATAATAATGAACCATCTTACACAATTAACACAGTTAGATACTTTAAACAAAATTACACTAATTATGAGTTATATCTACTAGTTGGGTATGATCAATTAGTTCATTTTAAAGAGTGACAAAATTATCAAGAAATCTTAGAAAATGTAAAAATTATTTGCCATGTCAGAAAAATTGATAAATCTTTAATAAAACAAAATGTAGATTTTCCATACATTAAAGTTGGTCTTAAAAATATCAATGCAGCATCAAGTCAATTAAAAACTGAACCTAAAAAAGCTTTTTTAAATCCTAAAGTATTAAATTATATTAATGAAAATGCAATTTATGTGGAAGATCGTGAAAAATTAGTTTTAACAGAATACCGCTTAAACCACTGTAAAGTAGTTGCAAATATTGCAAAAGATTTAGCACTATCTCATAAACTTTATCCAATTGTTAAAAAAGCATATGTTGCAGGTTGGTATCATGATTATGCAAAAGACATGCCTAAAGAAAAATTAGAAGAAATAGCTAAAAAAATTAAAATAAAAGACTATGTTTCTTGAAAAGTGCTGCATGGACATGTTGCTGCATATATTATGGAAAAGGATTTCTTTATGGATGATTACCAAGTTTTAACAGCAATTAGAAGTCATACTTTACCTTTTGATTTTTCTTCACTTTCTAAAATTGTTTATATTGCAGATAAATTAGCACCAAGAGATGATGAAGCAAACCAGTTAAGAAAAGAGTGAGCTAAACTTGCATTTAAAGATTTAAATTTATGTTTTGAAACAATTAAGGATTTTTATGATGATTTTTATAGTAGAAAAGGAAAAGAAAAATTGGAGTCATAATGATTGGTTTTATTTTTGCAATGGAAAGTGAAATAACTGCAGTTAAAGACATTAATAAAAATATTAAAGTTTATCAAACTGATTTTTTTAAGTATTATTTATTTTCACAAAATAATCAAGATTTTGTTTTTGTTTTTAGTGGAATTGGCAAAGCTAATGCAGCAGCTGCAACTTTAGAAATTATTAAAACTTTTTCTTTAAAAAAAATTATTAATATCGGAATTTGTGGAACCAATAAAAATCATTTAAAACCAAATGATATTTTAATATTAAATAGAAATTATTATTTAGATGTTGATGCAACTTTTTTTGATTATGAGTATGGACAAATACCAAAAGAAAAACCTTATTTTGAAAATAATAATGAACTAACAAATTTAATAAAATCTATTTTTGATGAATTGAAAATAGATTTTATTGAATGCTATGGAGCTACTGCTGATAGTTTTATTAATATTAATAACTATAATAAATATAATAAAGATTTGTTTAATCTTGTAAGTTGTTTAGATATGGAAGCAACAGCAATTAAACAAATTGCTAGTAAAACTAATGTTGAAACATGTTTTATTAAAATTATTTCAGACAATGTTTTAGTTTCTAAAAATGACTATGAAGAAAGTAAAGAGAGTTGGCCTTTAATTGTGACTAAAATTATTGGAATTTTAACTAATAAAATAAAATAATAAATATAAATTGATATTTTAATTTTTCATTTATTATTTTTGTATACTTAATAGATATTATGAAACCTAGCAAACTTTTTAATTTTGAAAACAACTTAGAAAATGATGAAAATATCAAAAAATATGGTCACCATTTTTTAGAATATCAAAGTTTAAATTATTTCAATTTTAAAAATCCAACTACAAAAGAGTTTTGTGAAAAATTAATAACATTAAAAATTAATTTTACTTTTTTACTTAAAGTCAGTTTACTTTTGCTAACTGTTGTTATTTTAACAATTCTTTTATTTTGCTTACTTAATGCAAGTTTTATCAAAGATAATAATGGTTTATTAATTTCAGCTTGCTGCTTTGCAGGAATTGCTTTGTTGTTATTTTTTTATCTTTTTTATTTAACAACTAAATCATTTTTACTTTTAAAAAAGATTTTATTTTTTGATGAAAGTTCTAATTTTTTAAAGTTACAAACCATAAAACTAATTCTACTAGTGTTTTTTTGTTCATTAGCTAATTTAATTATTTTTTGTTCTATAACTTTTTTACTAGTATTATTGTTTTTGAAACAAATTATGAATAATTTTTCTAAAAATTATGAAATTTTTAACATAACAAAGAAAAAAATGTAAGTTAAAGCAAAAAAATATTTAATAAAAAAATTGTTTGGTATAATACTTTCTGTATAGAGAAAGTAGTTTATCACTCACCTGATTTCTTAAATTAATGGATTTTTGCTCTTTATAAGCAAGCAATGGAAATGGGTTAATGGCTTTTATGACTTTTTGGTAAGTTTTTAACTTGCAACACTAATTGCTGTTGAGGTAAACACACTTTTCTTAATTTTAAAATAAGAAAAAGTGTGTTTTTCTTTATACAAAAAATTTTAAGGAAATTTATGAAAAATAGATTTGTTTTAAATGAACAAATAAGAGAAAATAGATTATTAGTAATAGATTCTGATGGTTCTAATCTAGGTCAAATGACAAAGCAAGAAGCATTGGAATTAGCACAAAAACAAGGACTTGATTTAGTTCTTTTTTCTACAGGTGACAAACCAATTGCAAAAATAATAGACTATGGAAAGTTTGTTTACGAAAATAAAAAAAAGAATAAAGAAAACAAAAAAAATCAAGTAAAAGTAAAAAATAAAGAAATTAAAGTAAAACCAGCTATTGGTATTCATGATTTAGAAGTTCGTGTTAAGAATGCTAAAGAATGATTAAATAGTGGGTATAGAATTCGTTTTGTTGTACTAACTTATGGAAGAATTGCAACAAAAGTTGATTTAGTTTATGAACTTTATGAAAAGTTTATAGCAATGGTTGGTGATTGTGCAACAATCCAACAACCATTAAAAAAAGTTAGTAATGTTCAATATGAATCATTTTTAATTCCAGCAAAAAAATAGATTTATTTAGAGGGATTTTATTATTATGAAAGTTAAACATAAAACAAAAAAATCTGTTTCAAAAAGAGTGATTGTGACAGGATCTGGAAAATTAAAAAGAAAGCAAGCATACAGATCTCACCTGGCTCATAATAAAACAACTAAACAAAAAAGACATTCTAGAAAAGACAGCATCATTACTGGTGTTGATTCACAAAGATATAAACACTTAATTAATAACTAATTGATTTAATTATTTGATATTTTATAAAGGAAAATAAACATGAGAGTTAAGACTGGTCCAACTACTAGAAGAAGAAGAAAAAGATGGTTGAAAAAAGCTGAAGGTGCTTGAGGAATTAATAGTACTTCTTACAGAAATGCTAAACAAACAGTAATGAAAGCATCAAAATATGCTTACAGAGATCGTAAAAACAAAAAAAGAGATTTTAGAAAATTATGAATTGCTAGAATTAATGCAGCTGTAAGAAAAGAAAACTATACTTATTCATCTTTTATGAATAAGTTAAAACAAAAAAATATTGCAGTAAATCGTAAAATGCTATCAGAATTAGCAATTCATAACCCTGAAGAATTTAAAAAATTTGTTCATTCAGTTATGTTAAAGTAAACTCATAAAAGATGTTATTAATTTAGCATCTTTTTTTGTCTTAATTTGACTTATTAAACATTTATTATTACTATTAATATAGTTGTATGTTTGTCTTAATATATTGATTTTATTTTTACTTGGGTAAATAGATTATGAAAAAAAAATTGGTTTTTTATGCTATTGAAGCACTAGCGATAATAGCTTTAATATTATGAATAGTTTTCACAATTGCAGCATATTCAAGTTCATTCCTTACTTTTTTTCCAAAAGCTAGTTTGGCAGTTCCAGAATCTGGTTCATCTGATCGTATTTCAGGAATTCCAGGTTTAGCTACAGTTACTCAGATTGGAGTAGTTTTATTGGATATGGGAATTGCTATATTCATTATCTATTTTGGATTAATGTTTTTATTATATAAATTAAAGATTAATAAAACCAAAATTTTTATTACCAATATATGCATCTATTCATTAGTATGTTGTTTGATTATTGTAGGAACATTATTTGTTAGTTTAAATTTATAAAAAAATAGCAAAAGCTATTTTTTTTTTTTTTTTTTAAAAAATTTAAAATTTTTTTTTAAAATTTTTTGATTTTTAAAAAAATATTTTTTTGAAATTTTAAAATTAATTAAATTTTTTTTGAAGATAACTTATGAAAAGAAATTATAATTTCTTTTAGAAAACTTTTAAGA
>CAMWTH010000004.1 GCA_947177125.1 uncultured Mycoplasma sp.
CAGAAATTATAAATGATAGCAAAGAAGAAATTATATCTTTTTATGAAGATAAAAATAATAAGCTTGGTAAAGAAAAAACTGAAAACAATGTTGAAATAATAATTAATCCAATAGATTTTTCAAGTAAAAATTATGATGATTTTGATTTACAAGAAAAATCTAAAGAATTTTTTAAAAATAATGTTTATAACGATGCTTTTGTTTTTAAAAATGAAAAGAATTCACTTTCTGAAATTAAACAACCAACTAAAATTAATTTTTTAGATTCTTTGGAATTAGAAGAAAATAATGAAGATGATGATGAATTTTTAAATTTTGAAAAGGAAAATGAATTTAAAAAAGATGGTTCATTTACTCCACAAATAAATCCAATTGAATTTGAAGAGGAAAAAATAGGAAAAAGTAATGATGAAGAGATTTCTGAAGAAGTTTTAGTTTTAAAAGATTTTGAATTTATTATTCATGAATTTAAAAATAACTCTTTTATAGGTGTTGAAAAAATTAGAGAAAATGAGTTTCATGAAACAATTTTACTAGCAAAAAATTATGTTCCTTCTAGTGAAGAATTGTACAAAATAACTGATAAAGATCATGAAATTAATAGAATAAAAACTAATTTTTTATTTGAAGAATTTAATGGTCCTGAATATGTTGAACCATTAAAAAAAGTGGTTAGAACTGAAGAATTATTTATTTCTTTAAAAATAAAGAATTATGTTCCTTCAGATAATGAACTATATAAAGTGACTGAAAGAGATCATCAAGAAAATAAAATAAAAACTGATTTTTTATTTGAAGAATTTAATGGTCCAGAATACATTGAACCAATAAACAAAAAAAAGGCAGCACCAAAAATAATTAGTTTTAGTGATAGTTTAGTGACTGAAAAAGTTAATGATTTCAATGAAAGCAGTTCAGATTATGACATTTTATTTGATGAAGATTTTAACAAAAGTCAATATGATGTTTTTGAAGAAAAAATAAATCATGAGGTTAAACCTAATTCTGATTTATTGCAATCTAATAAGCTGACAAATGATAATAATCTTTTTGAAGATTCTGCACACAAAGAAGAAGATTATGAAATAAATTTAAATTTGGTTGATTTGAGTAATAAAGAAATTAATGAATTTAATAGCAAAAAAACAGATGATATTAGTTTTTTTGAAGATCAAAATCTAAACGTTATTAATTTAAATAAAACTCAAAATCAAGAAATTAAAAATGAAGTTGAAATTTCTATTCCAGAAAATATAGAAACTATAAATATTAACTTTGAAAATGATGATGTTTCTAATTCTATTGAAACAAATGAAAAAGACTCACAAAATTTAGAAAATAACAATTATAATTTTACTTTAGATAAATTAGAGAAAGAAAGACAGGAAAAGATTAGTAAAGAATTGATTGATAATAGTGAAAAATTCATTGATAAAATCAAAGAAAATGTAACAAATGAGTTAGACGATGTAATAAAGGGTTTAGAGGACTTAAATATAAATGATGATTCAATTTATGATATTGAAAACATAAAAATTAAGTTTAAAAATATTTAGGTAAATAAGATGAAGAAATATGTAGATGTTGTAAAAATAAAGGAAGTATTAAAAAAATTAAATAGCAAAAAATCAATGATTGAAAATAGTTATTTTCAATCTTTAACTGCTTTTAATAATATGTTAAAAGTTGAACCTGATAATCCTATTCTTTTAACTGATGTTTCTAGAAGAAAAGAAAATCTTGATGAAACTGTGAATTCTGCTATTTCTTATCTTGATAACCTTATTTATACTTTAACTATAGTTCTTAAAAAAGTTTCTTTTGGTGAACAACTAATTAATGAGCAACATATATCTACTAATTTTATAGATGGTACTAATTTAAATAATGAAAATTTAGTTGTTAGTGATGCTAGAGATGAATCACAAGCAGTTATTGCTGAACAAATTCAAGATCTAGATTACTTAACTAGTGAAGTTAAAGAGTACGCTGAAGTTTCAGATGAATTTAACAAATATTTAGATCAAATTAATCAAGAATTTCAATATTATAGTCCAAAAGAAGTAAAACAAGGTTTACTAAATGATCAAGAATATAATTTTGAAGCAAAGTTAAGTGAACTTGAAGAAAACTTTAAAAAAGAATTGGATATTATTTCTTCACATAATAAAATTCTTGAAGAGCAAAACACAAATTTACAAAGTACTTTAAATAAAATAGAAGGTAAAAGTAATTATCATTTGTCTAGTTTATACAACAAAAGAACTTGAGATGATAGTGAATTATATTTTTCGGCTTTAGACAAATCTGTTAATAATGCAGTTGAAAAATTTGATCAAGCATCTGAAAAAATGACTAACGCTATCAATGTTTTGTCAATTAATCAAATAGAAAATTTAGAAAAAATTTCTTTACCTTTAATTAAAAGTTTAGAAAAATTTTTAAAAACTATTACTAATGATTTTTCTACTGTTCAAAAAGAAAATGAAATTTATCGAAAACAACTAGATGACTATAAAAATATTATTTTTAAATTAAAAACTGATAACCAATCAAAAGAAGATGAATTAAAAAATTCTTACAATTCTTGACTAGCTAATGTTAGAAAAATTTCTGAATTAGAAGAAATTTTAAATGAACAATCTGATGATATAAAAAGAGTTTATGAAGAAAAAAATGATTTAATTTCTAGATTAGAAAACAAGATTTCAGAAACAGGTAATTTTGTTAACCAAATAATTTATGAAAAAGAACTTTTATTGCAACAAAACACAGATTTATATAGAGAAATAGATTCTTTAAGAAGAGAAAAAGCAGGTGAAAATGAATTAGATGAATACATTAAAGCTGTTTCTGTTGAAGATATTGTTAGCAAAGAAGCAAATAAAATTGTTGAAAGCAAAATGCAAGGTTTAATGGCAAAATATCAAAATGAAATTGAACAAATCAAAAACAATTCTATAAGTTATTTCATGAATGTTCAAGAAAATGAAGAAAGAGTATTAGAAAAATTAGTTCTTGAAAAAAATGATGATAAGCAAGGTGAAATTATTAAATCATTAGAAAAGAAACTTGCAAATCTTGAAAAACAATTAAAAAACGAAAACAAAATTCGTGAAAAAACTGAAGATACTATAAATGATTTGAATCAATTATTAGCTGAAGGCCCTTATTCAATGATTGATCAAGAAAAAACATTCTTAAGTAATAAGTTTAATTTGCTTGAACAAAAAATTGAAGAATCTTTAGAGAGAGTTAAGTATTTAGAAGATGAAAAATTAAATTCTAAAAATGATGTTGTAATTGATGAGTCTGAACTAAATGATTTATTCTTAAGTTCTCAAGCTTATCAAGATTTTAGTCAACAACTTCTTGGTAAAGAACTTGAAATTGATGCATTAAAAGCAGAAAACAAAAGAATTCATAATGAAAATATTGCTATGAATAGTATTTTGGATGAAACAATCAAAAAAATTACTATCAACAGCAGCAAAATGAAAGATCTTGAAGAACTTTTAACAAAACAAGATTATGAATTCATGATTTTAAATGATGAAAAAAACAGTGTTATTGAAAGTCTATACAATGCAATTAAAGACAGAGATTTAACAAAAGTTGAAGACATTAACAATCTTAAAAAGCTGGATAAATATGATTTTTCTGATTTTGCTAAGCAATCATTAGATGAACAAGTTTATTATGGTGATGATTTATTAAGCTATGTAAAAGAAGAAGTGGAAAAAATTATTTCTAAAGAAATTGAATCTTTAAAAAATCAATATGAAACAGATTTAAAAGCCATAAACAGCAGATATGAAGGTTCTTTAACTGATAGAATGTTGAATCAACCTGCTCAAAGTGGTCAAGTTATAAAAGAAATTGTTCCAATTACTACAAGTTATTTACCAAGAATTGATGATAGATACTTTGATATTGGTGACGATTTAGAATTGAAAAAAGATTTAAAAAATTATTTTGCTAATTTATCTAAACAAAGTCCTAACAATATTTCTGAAGAAATTATTTATTCTAATAAAAATAGTGATTCAAGTGAATTTATTGGTGAAGGAAAAGATATTTTAGATATTTCAATTAATGGTAATACTCCATGAAATTTTGATGAAGATGTTGAAGTTAATGGCACTGTTACTAAAATATTGCATGAAAAAATTGAAAGCAATACAGAAAAAGACTTGGTGGAAAGACTTTCAAGTAGAAATGATGATTTAGAAAATAAAATTAAAAATTTACAAAAAATCATTAGTGATAAGTTTGCTGATGAAATTTACAAGAACCATAGTCAAAATAAGTTTAATGTTCAGCCTTTCTATTTTGATTATCAATCAGCAACTTTAGGACAAGATGTTAAAAATCAAATCTTAAATCAACAACTAATTCAATCTAATGAAATTGACAAAAAAATCCAAGATTCAATTAATGCTTTAAAACAAGAAAATAGCCAACAAATTAGTAATTTAAATAAAAAAATTGATAACATTGTTGAATCTAATAATAACATTTATATAAATGATAGTTATGTGGACTCTTCTGTTGATTCTTTTGAAATTATGGAAGACAGAAGTTCTTTATATTTAGAAAGAGAAATTATAGATAGTACAGACAAATTGTTGAAATTACAAAAAGAACTTTTATCTCTTGAGTCAGAAATTATTAATGAAGAGAAAAGAATAATAGTGGAACTGTAAAATGAATGGAAGAAATTTAAATGATAAAATTATAAATTTTAAAAAGAAATATACTGAATTATTAATGCAGTTAGATAATTCAGCTCTTTTAAATCTTTCAAAATTTGAGAATCTTGAAAACTTTCAAGGTACTGAAAATTTGTTTTCTCTATTGAAAGAAAATGAACAAGTAAGTAAAAATTTACAGTTAATCAAAGAAAGTATTAATAAAAAAATTATTAATTTGCAACTTTTATCATCTAAAACAGGAAATGAAGAACTAGAAAAAGTTTATGAAAATCTTTATGATTTTAATGCTTTAGATATTGATGAATCTTCTCCTTTTTATGCTTATCACTTATCAAAAAAAGAAATAAAACAAATAACTGATGATATTGATAACGCGATGCAAAAAATTGATGAAATAACAAGTTTTATTCAAGAAACAGTTATTCCAAAAATGGATAAGGATGAAGAAGAAAATAAAAAATTAGTTTCTTTACTGAATAAATCACAAAGAAAAATAGAAAATCTATTACTTGAAAAAGACATTGATCAACAAACTATTTCTAATTTGTATAGCACTAACTTAGAATGGGAAGCAGAATATAATAAAGTTTTAGATTCATGAGTTGGTTTAAACCAAAAACTTGTTGATTTAGAAGTTTATATTAATCAAAATGAAGAAGCTACTAAAGAAATTTCTGCTGAAAAAGATAAAATAATTGAACAACTTGAGAAAAAAATTAATGAATTATTATCTGATTTAGATTCAACTGATGTTTTTTCATTTAATGAAACTAGAGATGTTACAAAAATTACTGATTCTTTTGTAAATTTAATCAACAGAATTTTTACTGAAACATTCAAAATTGTTTACAAATTAGAAAATAATTACCAAGCAAAAATAAAAGATTTTAACAAAAGCAAAGAATCTTTAATTAAAGAATTTAAAGATTCAGTTAGCAGAAACGATATCAGCCAAGCTATGATATCAAGTCTATCAGAAAAAGATGAAATTGATGTTTATCGTGAAGAAACAATAGAGTTTGTTAAAAAAGTATCACTTGTTAATTCTGTAGAAAAATTTCAAAATTATTTAAATAAAAACTTCTTTAATAGTTTGCAGTACATAGGTTTTGTTGTACAAGATTTATTAACTACAGTTAATGAATGTATTTATAAAAATGAACCTTATTTTTCAAAACGTTCATCAAGAAGAATGAATGGATTTGTTGCTCAAATATCTGGTTATATTGAAAAAATAGAAATATTTAAAAATCAGGTTTTAACTTTTATTGAAAGAATTAATTTATTTAGTGAAAAAGTATCTTTTTCTATGATTAATTTCTCTTCATACTGATCAAGTGCTGCTTATGGATTTCAACATATTTACCAAGCTTTTCAAAAAGATTTTATTTTAATTAAAAAACTTATTGATTTATTTATTATTTACTTTAGTTTTGAATCAAAGAAAATTAAAAATGTCAATTTTGAAATGGAATTTAGTAAAGTTTTAGAAAAAAATGTAAGTAATCCAAAGTATAATGGTTATTTCAATGATTTATACAATGATGCTAATAAAAATTTTGAAGAATTTACTCCAATTGATAATTACCAAGATTTTTATTATGATGATGGAATTTCTTTTGAAAAACTAAACTATGTTCCAAAAGATACAATTGGTTTGGAAGAAATATTAAATGATAATCAAGAAACATATTACAAATATGATTATTCAGACCCTGATGAAGAGTCAAAAATTGAAGAAATTGAATCAATTAATAATTATGAACCTGAATCTTTTGATAACAAATTATACAGTGAAGATAATTTTGAGAATTTTGTTGATAATGTAGAAAGACAAGAGTTACTTTTAGATTCAGAATCTGAAGTAAATCTAATTGAAAAGTTTTCGCAAAAAATAAATGGGTTACAAAATCTTGACAACGATTTATTAAAAATTCCTGCAACTGAGTTAAGTTTAGAGTTAAATCAACAAATTAATGATTTTAATAGTTTTGTTAAAAAAATAATGTCAGAATTAGAATACTCTCAAAATCTTTCTAACAACCAAAAGGAAGTTGCAAAAAAAGAGTTGTCTCAAATTTTTGTCAATGAAATAACAACAGTGAAAGAAAAACTAGAAAAAATAGAGAATTTATTAGTGAAAGTTTTTGGTGAAAATTACTATAATCAATCTTTTCACTATTGAATAATAGCTTTTAAAAGATATTTATTGGAAAAAAAATACAATATAAATTTAAAATTAAGAATAGTAAAATCCAAATTACAAAAAATTAAAGTTTTAATAGATGTAGAAAGAGATAAAAATTATTTAGCTCTAATTAGTGAGGATTAGGATTTTTAAAAAGTGAGATTATTATGAAAAATAGAAAATTAAGTGAAAGAATCAAAGATTTAAAACAACAATTAGATCAAGTAACACAAGATATAACAGATGTTCATTATGAAAATGTCAATGAACAAATTTTTAATATTTCATTAGAGAAGAAAGAGTTTCTAGAAAAAGTTAATTCTGAAATTTCTAAGAGTTTAGATATTTTGGATGAAGATAATGAAAAATTATTTTCGAAAGTTTCATATTTAAAAAATGAAGTTGAAAAGGCTATTGAAAACTTTGATAAAGAATCTCACTTTTTAGATCTTTTTAAAAAATTTATAAATTCAGATGGTAATAGTAATTTGCTATTAAAAGATTTTGAAAATAAAATGTCTGATAAAATTTCATCTTCAAAAGATGAAATTTTGGTATCTACTGATTCAAATAGTAAATTAGAAAAATTGAGTGAGCAATTAGAAAAATTAGAACTTTTAAATAAAAGTGCTTTGAAACATTTAAATTCATCTGATAGTTTAGAAAACGAAAAAAACACAAATGAAATATCAGAAAGTAATATGGAAAATTTTATTTCATTAAATTTATTTTCTGAAATTCACTCTGTATTTGAAATTGAAATTAAAAAAATAAACAGTATTAATAGTAATAAGCAAAGTTTTTTAAGTGAATTGTTTGGTAATAAATTTTTAACTAAAGAACAAAAAATTGAAAAAATTTCTGGAAAAATAACAGCATTAAATAACGAATTTAATAAAAAAATAAATTCATTATTTACTAGCACTAATGTTGGTGGAACAAAAAAAGAAACTAAAGTTATTAAAGAAAGCTATAAAAATACAATTAATAATTCTTACCTAGATTTACAAAATGAATTAATTAATGAATTAGACAAAGAAATCATTGCTAAAGTAAATACTAACCAAAGTGATTCAATTATTGAAAATGGCATTAACTATATTGATACAAGTAATTTAGAAGAACTTAAAAAAGCAATAAATGAAGTTGAAAATAAAATTAATTTGCAAAAAGTTAAATATAGTTCTTCTGAATCATCTAAAGAATCACTTGATTATTATTTATACTTAAATCATGTTGATAAAGTTTCAGTTGAAAATGAAATTAGTAAAAATTATTTTTCAATATGTGAAGAATTCATTAAAAAATTAGAGTTAAAAAAAGAAGTTTTACAAAAACTTGTAGACAATTTTATTGTGTATGTTGATGATAATTGCAATCAAATGATTGTTCATATTAGTGAAAAATTAGAAAAAGCACAAAAAGTTATTTTAACTGATGATGATAGTCTATCTAATAATAATTTTTTTGCTCAAAAATCAATTGAGTTATTTGAAAATTTAAAAACAAATTCAAATGAAATTTTTAATTTGTTAAATGAAAAATTTAAAAATATTTTAAAAGATGTTTCTTTAGAATCTTTAAAAACAAGTGCAATAAGTTTTGAGTATTTATCTACTTTAATTAAAGATTCAATTAAAGAAATAAATGCTAAAGTTTTTCGTTTAACAGATTTATCAAATCGTGAATTAGCTAAAATTGCAGAATTAAGTGAAAATGGTTTGTATGATTTAAAATCTGAAATTATTAACGAAGCAAATCAAATTTATTCATATTTAAGCAATTCTTATTTAGAGTTAGAAGAAATATCAAAAGATGTTGAAAAAAATATTAGAGATTATTTAAAGTTTAAATTAAATAAACTTGAACAAGTTAATTCTTATGTTAGCAACTACCAAGAAAGTAACCAAAAAAATGATTTTGAAGGGTTTGAAAATTCTTCAAATTATGTTGGTGTTAGACTAGAACGTTTAGAAAGACAATATTCAAAAATTGTTAATTTACTAAATCCAATTGCTGAAAAACTTTCAGCAGCTACAAATGTTGAAAATCTGGAAAATATTGAATCAAGAATTAATAGTAAAATAGATCAATTAATTTCAAATATTGAAAGCAATAGAAGTGATGATGAGTCAAAATATAGTGCTGCTGTAAATGAAATATTACTATCTAATGAAGTTCACAAACAAAATATTTTGAATTTAATCCAATCAATTGAAGAAGAAAAATTGAATATAATCTCTGAAGAATCAAAAAGAGCTGTTATTGAAAATGGGAAAAAATTATCTGAACTTGAACAATTAATTGATGTTCAAAACCAAGAAATTGAAGCTTTACTTACTGAAAAAAATAGTTTTATTGAAGAAATAGAAGATATTTTAATAAATAAAAAACACAAATTAAATGATGAAAAAATAGAAAATATTAAGAGTGCAATTCAAGAAGTTATTTACAACTTTAATGAAAGAATTGATGATTTTGAATACAATTTCGACAGAAAACTTAGCACAATTGATTTAAATTCATTGAATTTAGCAACACAAAAAGATCAAAAAGAATTATTTGAAGAAATTGAAAAGAAATTATCAAATAATTATGAAGTTATTAAAGAAGAAGTAAAACAAGATTTATTTCAAGTGTTAAATAGTATTAATGAATTAAATTCAAAAGTTATAAATAATAGAAATGAATCATATGATGATAGATTTAATGAAATTAACAATCAATTTGATCAATTTAGATTTTTATTGAAAGAAGTTACTGATAATGTAATTGATAAAAATAATAAACAATATGAAGAAGTTAATTCAATTATTGAAAGTTTAAATAATAAATTTGTTAATTTAATTGAAGATTTAAGAGATGAAAATATTAAATCCGGTCAAATAATTATTAGTAAAGTTTCTGAAAATACAGGTAAATTCAAAGAAGAGTTTGATTCTAGTCTTGAAGAAATTTCAAATCAACTTTCAAATCTTGCAAATGATATTGAAAATAAAAATAAAGAATTCGAAACTGCACATGTTGATGCTATTAATTTTATTTTAGAAACTAACAGAAACAATCAAAGAGAAATTCTTGGATACATTAAAAACATTGAAGATAACAATGAAAGATTTTTAAATGAAATTGAAGCTAAGAAATATAATATTGAAAATTCAAAATTAAAAAATCTTGAAGAATTAATAGAATTACAAAATAATGAAATTGAATCACTAATAAGTGAAAAAAATAGTTTTGTAATTGAAGTAGAAAAATATATTTCAAACAAAAAAGATCAATTAACTAATGAAAATATTTTAAAATTGGAAAACTCAATACAAGATGTTGTTGGTGTTTTAAATGCCAAAATTGAAGATTTAGAAATTGAATTTGGTAGAAAATTACAAGAATTAGATTTGTCTTCATATTTTGACTATTTTGATAAAACTCATAATGATTTTATTAATTCAGTTCAATTACAACTTTCAAACAATTATGAAGTAATTAAAAATGAAATTAAAAATGACATTGAAAGTGTTTTAGATTCTGTTAAAGATATCCCATTAAGAATGGATTATTCTCACAAGTTTGATGACAGATTTAATGAAATAGATTCTCAATTTGAACAGTTTAGATTTATTTTGAAAAATACAACAGAAAGTATTTTAGACAAAGATTCTAAAACATACAAAGAAGTAAATGATGTTATTAATACATTGAGTAATAAATTTGAAAGTTTAATTTCTGACTTAAAAGATGAAAATATTAAGACTGTTGATCTTCTAAATGAAAAAATTGCAACTTCTCAAGAAGAAGTTAATAGAAAAATTGATTCTTCAGTTGATTTAATTGATGATAAGTTTGAACTTTTCTTAAAAGAAATTAAAGAACAAAATAAATATTTTGAAACTACTCAATTTGACACAATTCAGTCAATTATTGAAACTAATAAAGTTAATCAAAAAGAAATTTTAGGATATATTAGAAATTTGGAACAAACTAATGCTGAATTTTTAAATGAAATTGAAGCTAGAAGAATAAGTAAAGAAAACTTAAAATTAAAAGAACTTGAAGAACTAATTAGTTTACAAAATCAAGAAATTGAAGAATTACTTGATGAAAAAGAAGAGTTTATAAATGAAGTTGAAACTTTTATGCTGAATAAGAAAAACAAATTAGACTCTGAAAATCTTATTAGACTAGAAGATTCAATTAAAATCACAATGGCTAATTTCAGTGACAAAATAACTGATCTTGAAAGAAGTTTTGATAAAAAAATTGCTGATATTGACCTAAGTTCTGTATCTTCTTTAGTTAGTAGTGAGCAAGCTAATTTCTTTGATTCTATCCAAGATTCTCTAACTTATAATTATGAATTGGTAAGAAATGAATTTAAAGATAACTTAAATGAAGTTTTAAATACTATTACTGCATTAAGTGAATCTAGTGAAAATAAATTAGGTCAAATTGATAATCAGTTAGAAAATTTTAGATCATTATTAAAAGATGTTACTGAAGGTTTTTTGAACAAAGAAGAAAAACACTATTTACAAATAGATGATATTCTTTCTAACTTAAATGAAGAATTCAATAAAGTAATTAAATCAATTGAAATTCAAAATAAAAAAACAGGAAATTACATTTCAAATAACATTAAAAATAACAATAGAAAATTATTGAAAAAAATTGATTCAAGCTTATCTGAAATGAACGAAAATTTTAATAATTTGGTAGATGATGTAAAAACAGTTTCTAAAATAATTGAAAATAATCATGTTGATACAATTGAAACTATTCTAGAGCTTAACCAAAATAGTAAAAAAGAAATTTTTGAATTTATTAATTTGCTTGAAAATTCTAATCAAAAATTAGTAAATGAAGTTTTACAAATCCAAAATAAAAAAGATTCTTTAAAATTACAAGAACTTGAAGAATTAATTGATATTCAAAACCAAGAACTTGAAGCTTTAATTGATGATAAAAATGATTTCATTAATGAAATTGAAAACTTTGTAAGATCAAATAAATCTAGTTTAAATGAAAATAATGTTTCTAAGTTAGAAAGTTCTATTGAAAATTTAATTAATACTTTTTACAGAAAAATTGATGAATTTGAAACAAACTTTAATAATAAATTTGTAAGTTTAGATTTGAGTTCTTTAAATAATTCTTTACAAGACAGTCAATCTCAATCATTAAAAGAAATAAAAGAACAATTAGTTTCAAATTATGAAGTTATTAAAAATATTTTGAAATCTGAATTAGATAAAATTATTGAAGATATTCAAAATCACAATATGGTTGAAGAACAAAATTTTGAAAAAATAAATAGCAAATTTAATGAATTTAAAAATGCTTTACAAAATTTGTCTTTAAATGATGACTATTCATCTTTTGACACAATTAATAACTTAGCTAATAGTTTAAATACTGAATTTGATGATTTAGTTGTGGGATTAAAAGCAGATAAAAATGATTTGGATTTACAAGAAAAAATAAAAAATAATTCTGCATTACCAAATAAAAAGTTTGATTTATTTATTAGTGAATTAGATGAAAAAATTAAATCACTTGAAAAAAATGAGTTAGTTGATGAATTCAAGAAATGATGAACTGATTTTAAAAATAGTGCTACTTTATTTACTCAAGGTGACTCTATAAATTTAGTTTTAGAATCAAATAAAATCAATCAAATTGAAATCAATGAGTACATTAAAAAGTTAGAAAAACAAAATAGTTATTTGGAAAATGAATTAAAAAAAGAACAAGAAAAATTTTCAATTTTAAAAATTAAAGAAATTGAAGAATTAATTGATGCACAAAATAGTGAAATATCATTATTATTAAATGATTGAGAAAGATTAATTTTTGAACTTGAAAGATATTTACAAAATGTTCTAAACATCACTGCTGAAAAATATGATGAGTATAGTTTAGAAAAAATAACAGACTTAAATAGTTCTTTAGGTGATGTTATCAATAGATTTAAGTTAAAAGTAGACAATTTAGAAAACAGTTTTAAAAATAAAATTTCCAATATTAACGAAGATATCAATCCAGTTGATAATAAAGAAATTTTGAAAATTGAGAAAAACTTGTTTGATAACTACTCTTTCTTAAGAAATGACTTAGAAAATATTTTTAAAAGCATTTTATTTAAAATTGATGAAATAAAAAATAGTAAGAATAAAGAAGTTTTAAAATCTAAAGTTAATGAGCTAATTAATGATATTGAAAACATTAAGAATGCAAATGAGACATCAGTAAAAAAATTAAATGATAAAAATTTATTATTAGAAAAAATTGAAAATTTTGTTACTGAAAAGTTTGAAAATAAAAAGAGTATGAATGAAACTTTTGAAAGCTTTTATGCAAATAGTGACAGTGAACTTTCAGAAAAATTAAATAAGCTAGAAAATTGATATTCTAATTTAATTAATCATATTGAAAGCAATAATAAAGATATTATTAGTGCATATGTTGATAATAAAATTAATGAAATAAAAATTGAAAACAATGTAACTAGTGACGACCTTTTATCTACATATAAATCAGTTATCTCTAAACTTTCACAAATATCAAATTTATTAAATTTATCAAAAAATAACATTTCAAAGATTTTTGATGATTTATTCAAAAAATACAATAATAAATCTGAACTTTTAAATTTATTAGCAGAGTTTAATAAAGTGGTTTGATCAAGTAACAAGATAATAAATAATTTATCTTATCAAAATGATAAATACTTAGAATCTATCCATTTAGCTAATAAGAAAAATACATTATTTGAAATTGGAAAAGAATTAGTAAGTGTTTTAGATTTATTGTCAAAAAATCAAAGTTTATTAAATGCAGATTTTGCGAACTTTGAATTAGAGTTAAAAGCTTTAAATGAAATTTTATTAAACCCATTTAATTTAGATGTTGTTACAAATTTCATAGTTAGAATTACTGATTTGTTAAAAAACAATACTGATTTATTAACTAGATTGTTCTTTAATTTTGAAAGTAAAAAAGATGCAAACTTAATTAAACTACATGCTATCCAAGATTCTTTAAGAATGGCTCATCAAGAATTAAATAAATTAAATGATGATGAAATTAATAAACAAAATTATGTGATTTTTAATGAAAAATTAGATGAAATCAAAAATACTTTATTAATTTCTCATCTTGATTTAAAAGTTTTTAAAGAAAGTGAAATTGAAAAAACATTATTAAGTTCTACTACTAACAGTGATGTTTTAAAAATTGAATTTAAGAAAATAGTTTTATTAGAAGATTTAATTAAATATTATAAAGATTATTTAAAAAATATTTTGAATCAAAAAAATAGATTAGTGAATTTTCTAATAAAAGAAAATCAATCAGATGAAGCAAATTGTTTAGTTGAGTTTAGAGCTAGTCAAATTTATAATAATTTATCTGCAAAAGTTACTGAAGACCAAATCAAAGGAATAAATGAAATTACTAGTGAATTTGAAAAAAATATTGATAATTTAGAAAACAAAACTAATTTAATTAGTGCTAAAAATTTAAAAAACAAATCGCTTTTATATGAAAAGATATCTGAATTGGAACTGGAGATTGCTAGATTATTTGATATTGTTGAAAAGAAGAAAAATGCTTTTATAGAAATTTTATCTGAAGCACTATTAAATCAATCTGATTCTGAAGTTAAAAAAATAATTTCACGTTTTGAAAACTCAAAAGAAATGATTCAAAATGAATACTTTCAAGAACTAGAAGTTTTTAAAAAACAAATTTTTAGTTTAAGAGAAAAAGAACTAGAAGATTTTAAAAAAGAAATTTCAATTATTGAAAGTGAAATTAATACTTTTAAGAATAGTGATATTAGTTTAATTCCTCAAAAAGAAAAAGAACTAGAACCATTAGATAATCTTATTGAAGAACTTCATTTTGAAATAAGTTCGTTTGAACAAGAAAAAGAAAATCATTATAAAGAAGTTGCAGAAAAATTAGCTTATTTAAATTCACTTGGATCAAGTAAAGAGAAAAGTTTTGAAGACACAGTTAATACAGACAAATTTAAAATTAATTTAAATAATGATGTAAAAGAAATAATTGAAAATGAATTTATGTCATTTAAACAAACTTTTACTAAAAATTTAGAACAAATAAAAAATGGTTTTAATTTAATAAAATCTTCTTATTCTAACAACAATGATGAAATAGATAATCCTTCTTGATTTACATCTTTTGATGAAAAGGTTAAAAATATTGAAACTGACATAATATCAGAAAAAATTAATTCTGAAAAAAATGTAAATAAAAATACTAATAATAATATAAAATTAGAAATAAATGGTGAAAAAGTCAAAGGTTTTATTGTAGAAACTGAAAGCAAAAAAAGAGAAATTGAAGATTTCTATAAAAAAGTTAATGACTTAATAGAATTAAGAAAAACTAAGAAGAACAATAGCTAAATTAAAGAGGATTTTTTATGAATGCTTATAATAACAAAAAAAGAGATTATCTAGAAATGATAAATCCAAAGCAGGATGATTTTTCGATAGAAACAAATGTACTTATCAGAGAAGAAGCAGAGTTTTTAGCTAAAAATTTTGTATCAGCAAAGAATGGTACAAATAATGTTTCTGATTTTAATCAAGATTCAAATCTTAATTCTCATTTATTTGAGTTAGATAAACAAAGTTTTGATAATGCTCAAAAAATTGAGCAGCTTCAAGAAGATGCTAATGAATCTAAAGTTCTTTTAAAAAGAATTGAAAGTTTACTACTAAATAAGGATAATAGTCTAGTTAATGTTTCTAATCCTTCTGAAGATAGTCAACTTTTTGAAGAATATCAAAATTTTTCCTCTTTAAATTCAATTGACAATTCTTTATCTGAAAATGATTTATTTATTTCTGATGATTCTCCTTTTTTAAGTGAGGAAAAAAATACAAATGATAAAGTTGATTTGCAAATCAATGAAGATCAGCCCTTTATTTTTGTTGATGAAAAATTAAATGTTTCTGTCCAAGAACAAGAATTGCTAGAGAGTTTTCAAAAAATTTTAAATTTAAAATTAGAAGATGCTAATTTAAAAATTGAATCTTTAAGTGATGAATTAAAAATTACTAAAGAAAGTTTTAACAATTTTATTAATGATTATCAGTACAGTTTAGAATCTTTAAGTTCTCAACAAAAAGATTTAGTTTCTGCATTAAATAATAATGTTTACTTAGATGAAATTAAAGCTAGTAAAGAAAATTTTATTAAGATTGAAAAAGAAATTGAAAAAATTTCTTCTGCTTGAGTACAAAGTAATAAGTTATTAAACAAGTTAGAAAATTTAATTTTTGAAATTAGTAATGCGAAAATAGGATATGATGAAGATTTAAATGCATTAATTTTTGAAATCAAAGATCAAACAGTTGAAAATAGAAGTTCTCTTTTAAAACTTAACCAAGAAATTGAAAGCATTAAAGAAAAACTTGAAGTACTTGGTAATAGACAAGATGATTTATTCATCAAGAATAATGAAAATAGAGAAGCTTTTGATAGTTTAAGAAAAAATGTTGATTTATTAGATGCTAGAAATTTAGAAAAATTCTCATTATTAGAACAAAATGCTGAAGAAACAAAAAAACATCTAGAAACTTTAGATATTAAACTTAAAGACCTTATGGATATTGAGAATTTCTTAGATTCGATTCTTTCATCTAAATTATTCCAAAAATCTTTAGAATCAAAAATTTCTAACATGATTTTTGATAATAATAATTATTTAGGTGATGAATTTAAATTAAGAATTGACCATCTTGCTAATAGATTGGATTTAGAATTAGGTGATTTTAAACAGCAAAGTACTAATTTAAATAATGGTTTAAAGAGTTTAGAAAATAGAGTTTATGAAATGAATAGTGACATTTCTTTGATAAATAGAAAGAATGATACAAAAGAACAATTAGAAATTGTTGAAAGTCGTTTTTACTCTTTATATTCGACTGAAATGGAAAAAATTAAAACTAGTATTATTGACTTAGAAAGACATATTGATAATTTTAAATTTGATGATTATCAAGTAGCTGCTTTGTTGAGAGATTCTAAAGAACTTTCAAGTATTATTAAAGATAAAATTTATTTAGTTGTAGATGAAAAAATCAATCAAATTCAAAGGGATGCTGATAGTATCAGAATTACAATTGAAAATAATCTAAAACAGGAAGCATCAAAAATTATTCCAGATGCAATTAGAAAAGAAGTTTCTGATAACTTTTTAAAAATTAAAAATGAAGCTTTAAGTGGTGTTTATGCTGAACTAACTAAAAGGGATAAAACAATTGATTTACACAGTCAAGAAATTGTAAGAAATTATGAAACTTTAATGAAATGTAACACGCTATTAGATGAATTAGAGTTTTTGGTAAATAAACAAACTGAAGAAATTGATGGATTAAGATTTGATAAAGAAAATTCATTTCAACTTCTTTTAGAAAAAATTATTTCACAAAAAGAAGCTTTGGAAAAATTACAAAAAGTATTATCTACCCAAATTGAAAGTTTTGATTTTTACAATAATAATTCAACTGTTAAAAAACTATTGGATGTTTGAAAAAATGATTTGACATCAAGTGTAATTGAATTAGTTAAAAGTTTAGTTGAAGATGAGATAAGAAAAAAAGCGACACTTTCTTATGTTAGTACACCAAGTTCATCTATTGAAAACAAACTAAAAGGTAATGATTTTTTTATTAATCGTGTAAAAGACATTTTAAGTCGTTTAGATAATGAAAATCTAAAAAAAACTTTTGAAAATAAAGTTGCTAATTTAGATTTTAAGATTAATGACTTAAAAAAAGAAAACCCAAATGTTAAAGATGATGATTTAAATTGATTTTATGAAAAAGAATATAATGAATTTGTTTCAACTAAAAGAAAGGATAATTAGCAACTTGCTAGAAGAGGTTTAGATAATGAACGAGCAAAAATATATATCAAGATTAGAAGAATTAGAGCTTAATGAAGAATTTCAAAAATTATCAGAAGATAAAAAAATAATCCTTATTGCTGGAGAAAAGATTTTAGAAATGAATGAATATCTAAAAGATTTTTTCCAAAAATTAGATTTAAAAAATTTAAATTCTGAAAACTTTAATGCTCAATTATTTAAACAAGAACTAGAAAATGAAATCCTAAACAAAGTTCAAGCTCAATTAGATGATTCTGTCAATTTAACAAAACAAGATGTGATTGATTTAATTGACAAAAGATATTTTGAAGAAGTTGCAGCTTTGGAAAATAAATTTCAATTTACAGCTCAAGAAACAATCAATTTAGCTACTGAATCTTTTGGTGAAGCTTTACAAAGAGTTGATTCACTTAGTATGTTTCAAATTCAAGCAAGAGAAGAAATTAGAAAAAATCAAGATAAAATTTATGTTTTAGAAGAAGAACTATTAAGACAAAAAGATCAAAATGATTTTTTAAGAAATTTGATTGATGAAAAAATAAAAGATTTAGAAGATTTAATTAAATACCAAGAAAGAGATTTTTCTTCTTATGATTTTGCAGATGCTAAATTTGAGTCATTTAAAGATTTAGAAAATCATATTTCAAATAAGGCAAAAGAAATTGCTGAAGAAAAAATTGAAGAGTACTTGCTAAATCAAACAGCATTTGGTTTAGGACTTGGAGAGTCTTTAAGTGAACAAGAAATTGGTAAAATTTTGGATAATGCACAAAATTCACAAAAAGAAATTTTAAAAGTCTATGAAGCTCAGATAAAAAATGGTAATAAGTTAGAAGAGTTAGAAAAATTAATAGATTTACAATCACAACAAATTGAATTACTTTCTGAAGATAGAAAAGATTTGATTTATACAATTGCAAATTTAATAAAAAATAAAAAATTTAATGCTGAAGAATTTTTGAAATATTTGAATTTTAAAAGTGAAAAAGAATTCTTAGAAAAACTTGATAAAAAAGATGTTAACATTTTGATTCAAAAACAAGCATTTGAGTTAGTTAAAGAAAAAATTTATGATTCTGAAAATTTAGGTTTTGGTAATGTTAAATTTATTTGTGATGAAAATGAAATGCATCAAAAACCTTCTTTAAAAAATAATTTAGATAGTTTAAAAAAATTATCTAAAGACAATTTAAAGGTTGCTAGTGAAATTAGTGATGTTAATTCAAAAATTAGTGCATTACAAGAACAATTAAGATTACAAGAACTAGAAAACGAAAATTTGAGAAATGAATTATTTGATGAAATTGCTAAAAATGCTTTATATAACTCAAATAATGGTAGTATAAAATATGAAAGCAATTTTTTGGAAAATGTAAATTATTTAGATGAGGATGATATGAAACACAATTACTACAATGGCAATGTTCCAATTCCAGGAACAAAAATTACAAGAATTAATAATTACCGTATCAATAATGACATGGATAATATTTCTTATGAAGAAACACAAGAAATAATTAAAAGTGAACCAGTTAATGATTTTGTTTCTCAATCTCAAAAAGAATCAAACAGTAATTGAGAAAGAGAAAATCAAAAAATTATTGATTTAGAAAATACAGTTCAAAGACAAGAAGAAGAAATCAATCGTTTAAGAAGTATGGAAGCAGCTAAATTATCAAAAGGTGATGATAATTATAAACAAAAAGAATTTATGAATTCTTTAGAACAAACTTTAAATCAATTAAGAGAACTTTCAAGAGTGCAAGCTCAAACAGTTGCTGATTTGGAAAGACAATCAAGAAAACTTGAAGAAGTTGAACAAAAAGTTAAGAATGCTTCTTTTAAAAGTGATGCAAACGATAATTTAGATGCAATTATTGAACAAAAATATAGAATTAAAAAAGATGATGAGTATGTTGCTGGATTAAAAAAGATTGAAGAAGAAAGAAGAAAAATTGATGAAACTTTAGAACTTGAAAGATTGAGATTATTAACTGAAATTAATTTAGGTACTAAAAAACTTTCTGATTTACAACAAAAAAATCAACAAGTAATTGTAGTTCCAACACCTACACCTACTCCTGTTGTTGCAGTACAACCTCAACCAACTCCTACTGAACAACCTCAACCACAAGTTAATACTCAACCTGCTGTTAAAAAAGGTTTCTTTGGAAGACCTGCTTCTTCAGAAAATCAATTAGTTACTGTAACTGGTGCTCCAAAAAGAAAAAGAAAACAACAAATTTTCTATGAAGTTAAAGTTCACACAACTCCAAAACTTACAAGAGCTGATATAGAAAAATAGTTTTAATTTGAAAAATAACTAAGTTTATGCATCTTGGTTATTTTTTTTTATTTTGATAAAATCTAATGTATATCAAAATTAACTTGGTGGTTTAATGTATGTCACAAATTATTCATGCCAAAGATTTGCGTCCTGGTAATACGTTTATTTTTAAAAATAACTTATATTTAGTTATTGAAAATTCATTTAATAAAACAGCAATGCGTGAAGGAATTGTTAAATGTAAGGTAAAAAATTTAAGAACTAGTTCAATAACAACTGAAGTTTTGACTGGTGAAAAACTTGAAAGAGCTATTGTAGATAAAATTAAAGCTATTTTTTCTTATGAAGATAAAAATAATTTAGTTTTTATGGATAGTGAAACTTTTGAGCAAATAGAAATAGATGCAAATAAATTAAAATGAGAAAAAAAATTTATTGTTGATGGTTCAGAAGTTAATATTTTAAAATTTGGTGAAGAAGTTTTAAATGTTTCTTTACCTGATCAAGTTTCTTTAAAGGTTGATTTTGCAGAAGAAGCAGTTCAAGGAAATACAGTTCAAGCAGCAATGAAAAAAGCCAAATTAGAAACAGGTTTAGAATTAGACGTTCCTCAATTTATCAAAACAGGTGATAAGGTTATAGTCAACACCTCTTCTGGTCAATATATTGGAAGGGACAAATAACATAGATGGTTAAACTTTCTACAAATAAATATGGTGTTATAACACTTGATGAAAAACGCATAAGAAGTGTTATAGAAAAATTAATTTTTGATGTAGTTGATAAAAAAAGTTTAATCAAAATTGATTTTGACATTAAAAAGGGTAGTTTAAAAAAAGTTGAGATTTTTTTAAATAAAAATAGTGAAATTTCAATTGAAGAACAAAAAATACTTTATAACCAAATCATGTTTATGCTGCTAATGCATTTTGGAATAAATAATAGTTTAGTTATTTTTAGTTATGAAAACTAGTCAAGAAAACAAAAAAATAGTGGAAAAAAACGAAAATCAACAATCTTTAACACAATGAAAAAAAAGAGTTGCTTGTTTTCGTTTTATTTATTCAGTTTTGGTTATGAATTTAAAAAATAAAGATTGTATTTTAAAATTTAATGAAGAACTTGCTTGATTAGGTGATAAGCAAATGGCAAAAGTCATAGCTTATTTTATTAAAAATAAAAATGCTATTAAATTAAAGATTAAACCTTTTTTAAAAGAGAACTGAGATATTGATAGAATTAATAAAGTTGATTTAGCAATTTTAATGGAATCTTTTTGTGAATATCAAGTTTTGCCAATAGATAAAAAAATAATCATTGATCAAGCTATTGTCACTAGCAAAAGATATAGTGAAGATAAATCATATAAATTTATTAATTTTATTTTAGATAAAATTTTAGTAAAATAAATCATTCAATTAATATGCGTCAATTTTCAATTTTAATCAAAAATAATAAAGTTTGATTTTCTGATAGTGATTTAAAACATCTGCAAGTTTTAAGAATAAAAATAAATCAAAAAATTAAATGCATTGATCAATACAACAATTTAGTTACTGTTGAAATTTTAAATCTAAATCCAATTAAAACTAGAATTATTAATATAACTAGTAATTCTAGTTTTAATTGTCCTTATGATATTACATGTTTTTTAGGGGTTATAAAAAAACATAATTTTGAACTAGCAGTTCAAAAATTAAATGAATTAAATATTAAAAAGATAGTTCCAATTTATTTTGACTATTCTCAAAAAAATTACACTTTAAATTTTGACCGACTAAACAAAATAATTTTAGAATCAAAAAAACAATGTAATCGTCAGACTGATTTAATTATTTGTAAACCAATACATTTTAAAGATTTAATAACTGAACTTGATAATTATGGAAATAATTTTTTAGCTTATGAAAAACAAAATTGCAGTGAATGAGATAAAATAAAAAAAGATATAAATAAAAATAGCATAAATAAAGTTTCTTTTATAATTGGTCCAGAAGGTGGATTTAGTGAAAAGGAAATATTAGAATTGCAAAAAAAGTGTTCATTTTTAAAATTAACTAATACAATTTTAAAATCAGAAACTGCAGCAATTTATTTAGCTTCAATTTTGATAGAAAGGTTTTTTTGTGAGAAATAATATTCTTAATCATTTATTGCAAATAGCTAATGTTAGTTTTATATTTGGAATTGTTTTAACTACAATTTTAGTTAGTCAAAATGAAAATATAGAATTCAATTGACCAGTTTTATACATTCCATGTATTATTTTTCTAATTATTAGTTTAGTTATTGCAACTGCTTTTGCTATTTACAAAAAAAATTATTTTATTTTAATTGGAATGCACATTTCAAAAAAAAGTATAACTTTGTATAAATGAAGTGTTTATATGTTATTTGTAAATATTTTTATCGCAATAGTTATGCTTTTTTTAGGATCATTCCTATTGCTTGTAAATAGCAGTACCAAAAATACAGATTTTTTTAGAAATGGTTATTTATATATTGTGATTGCTTTAGAAATGATTTTAACTTTAATTGATGTTGGAATTGATGCTGTTGGTAAATTAAAAACCAAAGTAGATTTGTCAATTAAACGTGGTGGTAGTGATTTATTATTATCAAAGGATTATACTAATGAAAAACTTGAATCAAAATCAAACTCAATTACAAAAAATTAATACTTTTGCAATTCATACTTTAGGTTGTAAAGTTAATCTTTTTGAATCAAATGTAATTAGAAATGATTTGCTTTTAAATGGATTAGTTGAAGTTCCTTTTGATTCTAAAGCAGATGTTTATATTATTAATACCTGTTCAGTAACAAATAAAGCTGATTCAAAATCAAAGCTATACATCAGAAAGGCTTCTAGAACTAACAAAAATGGTATTGTTGTAGTTGCTGGATGTATGTCTCAAATTAATAAAGATTTAATGAAAGAATTGAAAATAGATATTCAAATTGGCAATAAATTTAAGTACAGTATTTATGATTTGCTTTTAAATTATTCAAAAAACAAAGAAAAAATTTTAAAAATTGAAAATTTATTAAAAGAAAAAACTTTTGAAAAAAATGAAAGTATTAGTTTTAAAGAAAATACAAGAGCATTTATAAAAATTCAAGATGGATGTAATTTTATGTGCTCTTATTGTATTATTCCTTTCTCAAGAGGAAGACAAAGATCAAATGATTTACAAACCATAATTAATGAAATTGAAACTCTTGTTGATGAGGGTTTTAAAGAAATTGTTTTAACAGGCGTCAATACTGCTGGTTTTTTAGATAAAGATAAAAATAATTTTTTTGATTTGCTATTCGCAATAAATAAAATTAAAAAAGATTTTAGAGTTAGAGTTTCATCTGTTGAACCTTTTCAGATAAATGACAAAATAGTAAATTTAATAGCAAGTAATCCAAATAGATTTTGTCAACATTGGCATATATGCTTACAATCAGGATCTGACAGTGTTTTAACAAAAATGAACCGAAGATACACAGTAACTGAGTATGAGCAACTAATTAATAAGATTAGGGCAATTAATCCTAATACATTATTTACAACAGACTATATTGTTGGTTTCCCTTCAGAAAATGAAGATGATCACTTAAAATCAATTAATTTTTTAAAAAAAATAAAATTTTTTGATATGCATATCTTTCCTTATTCTAAAAGAGTTGGAACAAAATCTTCAAATTATAAAGATATTCATGATGCTACAAAAAAGGAAAGATTTAAAAATATAGCTGCTTTAAATTTTGCAAATAAATTTTCAATATTAAAATCAAAAATAAACCAAGAATTAGAAGTAATTTTTGAACACAAAAATCCAAATGATAAATACTATAGTGGATATAGTTCAGAATATTGTAGAGTATTTGTTGAATCAGAAAATCCTTTGGAAAATAAAATTTATAAAGTTAAAATTCAAAAAGTTTTAACTGATGGTCTTTTTGGAATTATTCAATCTTAAACCCAAGCAATAACTTGGGTTTATTTTTTTAAAATTTATAAAAATAAATTTTTTGTATCCTTTATTAAATTTATATAAATCAAAAAAATTTAAGATTTATTGTATTATCTTATGAGAATGTTTTGGAGGAAAAGTTTGTTATGGATATATTTATGCAAGTTTTAGGCTATATTGGAGCTATAGGAATTGCTTTTTTTAGTTTTCCTGAAATTATTAGATGTTTTAAAAGTAAAAGTACAGTTAATGTTAATGTGTGACTTTTTGGGTTATTAGCTGTAAGTTCTGCATGTTTTTGAATTACAGGTTTTTATAATGTCTCAAAAGATGTGGCTGCAGGAAATGATTTTTCATTTGGATTAGCAGTTGCAATAGCTAATGTATTTAGTTTCCTTTCACCTGTTATTATTTTGTTTTACAAATTAATTAATGTGTTGGCAGCAAAAAAGCATGGAATGAATGAAAAAGAATATCAAGAATTTAAGAAAGTAAAATAATTGTATTTTTAAAAAAATGATGGTAATTAAAAACTAAAAAATTTTAGTTTTTAATTTTTTTATTTAAATTTTCAAATTCTGCTTTAAATTTTTTTCATTTGATTTCTTCTATTTCTAAATCTATAACACTGGCTATTGTTACATTTTCATTTGCTAAATAATTTATTGCTTCATTGAAATTATTAACTTTTTTGTCTCCTCTTGCTTCACATGTGTCTATAACGTAATTTAAAATATCATTTTCACTTTCAAAATACAGAAAGATACCAACAAAAGAAGAGTAATCTAAAAAATATCCTTTATTAATATTTTTATTAAAATTTATTTTTTCAATAATCAATTCAAAACCTTTTATATTTTTTAAAATTCTTTTATTAATAAAATTTTGATTTGGGTTTTTATTGTTTTTTCTTTCAATATTTTGACTAAAAAATTCTTTTCACTGATTTTCACTTTCAAGCAATAAAACACTGTTATTAATAGATGCAGTTTTTAGTTTTGAATAATTGTTTATATTTTTAAAAATTTCTATTTTCAATTTCATAATTAATTTAAGTCTGGTTTATAAATATTGATTATATAATTTATAAAGATATATTGGTTAACAAATGAAAATTAAAAAAATAAGAAAAATATTTTTGGGATTATTTTTTGCTGTAATTCCATTTACTTTATCAAGTTGTTCTGCTACTACTTCAGTCATGAATAATATAAGTATTTGAGAAAAATATAATACTTTAGGAAGTTATATTAATGAAAATTATTCTGATGGATTAAAATGAATTTCACAAAGAACATTTTCTTTAAGAATGAGAATAAATCCTGAAACTGAAGGTGAATCAGATAAGTTTGAATTTGGTACAGCATGAATTTATGCAAAAGACAGTTCAAGTTCTTTTACATACTATTTAGCAACAAATATTCATGTTATTAGTAATTTAAATTCACTAAATAGTGATGTGAAAAGATATCAAGAAACTGATTGAGGTGGATCAAAAAAATTGGAAAATTATAATTTCGTAAATTTATCTTTTAATTTTGTTAGTGATGACCATGTTTCTAGTCTTTTAAAAAAACCTAATGGTGATATTAATTACTTATATGAGTATCCAACACCTAAAAATTATGATGATCCCTATATTACCTTATTTTCTGAAAATCATGCAATTCAAAAACCTGAAATTGTTTATACAGCTACAGGAAATAATTTATTAAAAAACACTACCAATAAAAATGATTACATTAATCCATACACTAAAAAAATAATAGAAAATCCTGCTATAGATTTTGCAATTATTAAAGTTGATTTTAGTTCAGTTTTAGATGAAAAAAACCAAAATGGTACAACAGTAAAACAATTTCTTGAAACTTATGATAGTAATCCAACAACATTTAGTAGCAATTCTACTATTGATTACAATAGTACTTTTTATTTAGCTGGATTTCCAGAAGAATATCAAATTTGAAAACCTAATTTAAATGTTGCTTGATTGGGTCTTGATGAAATTAGATTGAATTCAAATAATAACTTTATTAGTTTGAATTATGAAAGTCAAATAAGTAAATATGCAAGTTTTGATAATCCTCAAGGACCTATGCCTTTAGCTTCTTCAATTAGTTATGTTAAACAAGAAACAAAAGATTATTTGTTTTTATGATATAGAAATGTTGCTAATCAACTTATTATAGGTGGTGGAAGCTTAGGTGGTGGTGCATCTGGTAGTATGCTAGTTTCTGAAAAAGATAATAAGTTTTATGTTGTTGGTATCTATTGAGGTGCATACGAATTTACTACAAGAAATGGGATAGATTATGCATATGGTGGAGTTGATTTAATTAAAACAAATCCATATTACATTGATGTAGATAATAGAGGAATAACTATGAGATATAATTTCCCAGGATATGATGTTACAAAAGCAGCAGGTATTGCAGTTAAAGAAATTTAATTTATGATAAGTAAAAAACAAAAAATTTTTGCTGTTTTATTAGCAAGTGGTAATGGTACAAGATTAAATCATAGATTACCTAAACAATTTGTTACTATTAATAAATTTCCAGTCTTTTTTTACCCATTAACAACATTTTTAAAAGTTAAAGAAATAGATTCAATAATTTTAGTTGTTAATTCTAATTTTCAAAATTATGTTCAGAAATTTATTAATAAATTTAACTTTCAAAATAAAGTAAAAATTGTGTCAGGCGGTAAATCTAGACATGATTCTTTAATCAATGGTTTAAAATACTTAAAAAATAATTTTAAAATTGAACCAGATGATTTGGTTATATCACACGATGTGGCAAGACCTTTAGTTTCAAAAGAAATTATAAAAAATAATATTTTAAAACTATTAGAAAATGAGTTTGAAGTAACTAGTACTGGTTTATTTTCTTCTGATAGTGTAGCATTAGTAGAATCTGAAAAAAAAATTGAAAAAATTTTAGATAGAAAAAAAGTGTTTTTAGAGCAAACACCACAAGCTGCAAAATTTTCAATTTTTAATGAAATTTATTTTTACAAAAAAAATATAGATGAATTTTTAAATAAAACAAATGACTTTTGTGGAATTGCATTAATTTTTAATAAGAAAATAGGAATAGTAAAAGGGAATGTATTAAATTTTAAAATTACTACAAATCAAGATTTGTTGTTATTTAAAAGAATATTAAATTGTAAAAACTAATATTTTTAAGCATAAATAATTTTGGTTTATTAAAATAATAATATTGCTAAAAAACAAAGGAGTTTTTAAAAATGGAAAGAAAGTTTAATGATCAAGAACTAATTAGAAGAGAGAAACTAAAAAGATTACAAGAAAATAATCAAGATCCTTATCAAGTTGAAAAAGTTCAAAGAACAATGAATATTGGTGAGTTCAACCAAACTTTTAAAAAATTAAAAACTCATAATCACAAAAAAAATATTCGATTAGCTGGAAGAGTTATTGCATTAAGACAAACTTTTGGAGTAATTAGAGATTTTTATGGAGACACCCAATTTTATATTAATAAAAATAAAGTTAGCAAATCTATGTTGGAATATTTCAACAAAACATTAGATATAGGTGACATTGTAGAGATTTATGGGACACCATTTAGAACAAAAAAAGGACAGCTAACTTTAGACGTAAAGAAAATAAAAATTATTTCAAAAGCATTAAAACCACTTCCTGAAAAATGGCATGGATTAGAAGATGAAGAACTAAGAGCTAGACACAGATATGTTGATTTAATTGTTAACAAAGAATCAATGCAAACCTTTGTTGATCGAATAAGAATTATTAAAATTATTCGTAATTTCATGGATTTACAAGGTTATTTAGAAGTTGAAACACCTGTATTACATCCGATTTTGGGTGGTGCAAATGCAAGACCTTTTGTTACATTTCATAATACTTTAGAAAGAAATTTTTATTTAAGAATTGCCACTGAATTGCCTTTAAAAAAATTAATAGTTGGTGGTTTTGATAAAGTATATGAAATAGGCAGAATTTTCAGAAATGAAGGAATGGATTCAACCCACAATCCTGAATTTACAAGCATGGAGGTTTATGCTGCTTATGAAAATATGGAATACATGATGAATTTAACTGAAAATTTATTTAAATGTGTAGCAAAAGCTCTTAAAAAACCAACAATTAAAATTGGTGATAAAGAAATAAAAATAATGCAAAAATTTAAAAAAATTCATATTGTTGATTTTATAAAACAAGAAACTGGAGTAGATTTTTGAAAAGTAAAAACTGATAAAGAAGCACAAGAACTTGCTAAAAAACACCATGTTGAATTTGAAAAACACCAATCATCAATTGGTCATATAATTAATTTGTTTTTTGAAGAATTCTGTGAAGTTAAATGTATTCAACCAACTTTTGTATATGGTCATCCAATCGATGTTTCACCACTTTCTAAAAAAGATTATAAAAACCCACAATTTACTAAACGTTTTGAATTGTTTATTAATACAAAAGAGTATGTTAATGCATTTTCTGAATTGAATGATCCCATTGATCAATTTCAAAGATTTGAAGCTCAAGTAAAAGAAAAATCACTAGGAAATGAAGAAGCTGTGGAAATGGATATAGATTTTATTGAATCTTTAGAATATGGACTTCCTCCAACAGGAGGTTTAGGAATTGGAATAGACAGACTTGTTATGTTATTTACAGAAAAAACAACAATTAGAGATGTTTTATTGTTTCCGCATATGAGAGAAGCAAAATAAAAAAGTATGAATGCAAACAAACCAAAAGTTTATATTCCTAGTTTAAGTTTTAAACAAACTGTAGATTATGATCAAGATCTTAAAAAAAGCATTTTTAAATGATTTGAAATGAATAACTACCAATTAATAAACATAGATTTGCCTTTGTCATCTGAAACAAGTACAAAAATAAATTCAGATTGTAGTTTATTGAGATCAATTGATTTTGACTCAACTACTGATTATTCAATATATGAAATTATCAATTCTTATGACAATTTAATTCGCTATATTTATTATTACTATGAGCCTGAAAATAATTTAGCTTTATTTTTTAAATACAACATAATTGATCGAGATTTAGTTAATAGTAGAGTTTTAAAAGAATCATTGATTTATCATTTTGAAATAAATTTTAAAGAAAGTGATCGTTTAGATTTTGTTGATAAAAAAAACAAAATTTTAAAAAATATTTTAAAAAGTTTATGAAACCATATTTTTGAATTTGTGAGTAACAATAAATTTAGTCAAATTCAAGTTTTAAAAGATTGTAATTTGGTAACATCAGAAAAAGTTAATTTTTTAAGTCCTTTAAATAATTACAAAAATAGTTTAGAAAAATACTTAAAAGTAAAAAAGATTTCTGCTGTTTTTTATCAAGAAAAAAATTTCTTAGAAAATTTTAATAACTGCTTTCTACAAAGTTATGATGCTAATAATACAGTTTGTTTGTATGTTTGATTTAATCAGTTCAAAACATATGATGAAATAATGACTTTAACTATTAGACCTAATTGAGATATATACAAAAAACAAAACAGTTTTAATGTAAATAGTTCAATTGATGTAGAAAAAAAAGATTTTGAAAATGATTTTTTAAATTTAACAAAAAAAGGTATTAAAGGAACCTCTTTAGCTATAAAGATTCATATTGAAAAACTACTAATTTATTTATTGGCTAAAAAAAATGAAAAAGAAATCCCTTCAAAATTAAATGATTTTTGCTTAAATTCTATTTTTAAAATAAAAAATATTAAATAGATTTATTTTGGAATATACATTTTAAAGTTTTAAAATAGAAATAAGGGTATATATAATTAAAATTTTAATATATGTTGCAATTTTGATAATTTAGTGTTATTTTTTTATTACTAAATCTTAAATTGTTTTTATAATTTTTAGATTTCTAAAAAAGGAGGCAGTATGGGCAAAAAATCAAGATTTTTAAAATTTTCATCTTTAGGAATTTTTTCTTTGAGTTTAGCAATGACTGCTGTTTCTTGTTCTGAGCATAACAGTTTACAAAGTTCATCTAATTTTTATGAAAATGATTATCCTACTTTTTCTAATTTATTAACTGGAACTATTCCAGCATCATTAAATAATTTAAATGATAGTGCACCTACAAATTTTTCATATTCATATTCAAATAATTACAATTTGTTACAAAACTTTAAAGAATTTAGAGCAAATAGCGATATTAATAAGTATGAGGGAAATCAAAGTGAAATAATAAAAGATGTTTCCTATTTTGCTTATTTATTGTGAAGAAAAAATGGTAAATCTTTCACAATTGAAAATGTAGAAGTTAATAATTTTGAAATAAAAGATGCAAACAATTTTAATATTGTTTTGGGTAAATCAAAAATTTCTTTTGATCTAAAAATTGATATTAAAGGTATCCAAGTTAGTCAGTTAAAAGCTTTTGATAAAGTATTTGAATTGCTTCCTGAAAAAAAATATTCTTTGGAAATTTCTGTAAGTAATCAAATTTTTGAATCAACTGTTAATACATCTGTTGATGAATTTTTTATTGGGTGAAAAGTTAATAATTCAACTATAAAATTTGAAAATGAATGTTTTGATTCAGAGTTTTCACCTACTAGTGGTTCTTTTTCGTTTGCTTTTCCATATAAAATTAAAGGATTAACATCAAAACAAAATTATTTAGATATCTATTCAAAATACCAACCAGAAATTTTAAATATTTCACAACAAAATTTAAGTGATGATATTAGTGAAAAATTTAATGAAGATTTTCAAACTTATATGGAATATGTTGAAAATGGTATGGGTATTTTAAATATTTTAAGAAGCAATCCAACTGTTAAAAATTTGATTTTGAATTCAATTCCCTATATTGCAAAAATTATGGTTTCTGCAAAAGTTATTCCTGAAATTCTAAGTCCATTGATTATTGCAGCATTTGAACCTGGTAATGAGGCTAAACCATTTATAGAAATTGTTCAAGAATATAAAGGGTCAATTATTGAATACTTAAATTCAGTTTTTGGTCCTGTATCTGTGGTAGCTGAAACTTATTTGAACTTATTTAAACCTAATATGGTCTCAGGTAGTAATGATTTTAAAAGTTTAGAAACTGGACTAAAATCTTTTGGTATTAGTGATGATATTATAAATTTGATTTATAATGACATAATTGGTCTTGATGGTAGAACTCCTAAAAAACTAATTGATATTATTTATGATAATGTTGAAATTTTTGTAAAAATTATTGAAAAAGATTATGAAGCTCAATCTAAAGATGATAGTATTTCAGATTCTACAACTAGTACTTCTACATCTGGAAACACAAGTTCAACAATTACAGAAACAACTTCTAGTGAAAATGATTCAACTCAAGCAATTTTGAACATAGTTAAATTAATTTTTTCAAAAAACACTGAAACTGATCAATATAACAAATTTTTTGATATTTTAAGTGGTGATGAAAAAACTGAATTTTATAATTCATTAGCTGCTTTAGTTGCTGGAACTAATAGTCAAATTGGGAATATTTTAAATTTAATTACTACAAGTAATGAAAAATTTACAACAGAAAATGTAATTTCATTTGTAGACGCTTTGTATAACTTTTTAAAAAATTTGTTTGAAAGAAATGATAATTATGAACATTTTTATTTACCAAACGCTTATAAAAATGTCTCATTTAATACGGGATTTACTACCTTACCCACAGTTAATAAATCTAATCAAACAATTTCTTTTGATTACCAAATAAAAATGACAATTAATAAAAAAATTGATGCAAGTCCAATAATTGCAGCTTTTAAAAACTTATTAAGTGTTGATTCTATTTCATCATTAATCAATATGTTTACTGGAACAAATTTGAAAAAGATTGTTGGAGAAATTCCAGTGATTGGAAAGTTTGCTGAAGAAAGAATTATAAATGCTATATTACAAATAATTCCTACTAATTTTTGACTTGGTGCTAATCAGGGTGAAAAGTATTATAAATCAAATGCTATTACATTTACTTATTCAGCAAATAATTCTAGTTTTTGACTGAAACCTGTAAGGATTTTAAATGACTATAAACTAGGTTATCAATTTGCATATAATACAAATCTTAAAATAGATGACCCAAGTTTTACTAATTCAATAACAAGTAATTATAGCTATAAAAATAATTCAATTTCTTTAGCAAGCATAAAATTACCTTTTGGTTCTGAATGAACTTTGAGCACAGATATAGGTGTTGACTTTTATTATTATAATTTTTGATATTCTTTAATTCAAAATGTAGTTTTACGTGATTATGATTTTTCAAATTTATTTGTCTCAAAATCAATCAATTATGAAACAATTGCATCTACATCTACTTATAATCCAGATTTATATGTAACTGACTTAACAATTGAAGATACATTTAAAAATATTGATATAAATCAATTAGTTTCTACTTATTCACCAACAGATAGCAAAAATTATAAAAATGTTTATAGTGAATTTGTTTCTCCAGGTTCTTTATATTCTTGAAAAGATGGAATGGGTGGAAAATCAATGTTAGGAATAAAACCAATTGTTTCTGATGAATTAAAAAATAGCTTATTAAATAAAGTTTATAAATTTAACTCTAAACAATTTAATAAAATTTTTAATGACTCTAATTTAAAAATAGATAATTATGTTATCCCAACTCTTAATTTCAATGCCCCTTTAAAAATTTATCAAAAAGATTATGGTGTTAATGTTGAATTTAATATGAGGTTTTTAACTGTGGAATTCATTTCTTATTTTCCTTTCAGTGTTTATAATTTAACTAAAAAGTCTTATGAAAACAGTTTTTATTATCAATTTTCATATATAGGTTCTGTTGACAATGCACAAAAGTAAATAAAATTAATTTCTTTTTGCTATTGTAGTTAAAAACAAATAAAAGTAAAATTTATATGTTAAGTTATATATTTATTTAAATATATAAACAGAGTTAATTTATTGTTTTAGGATTTTTATGAAATTTAATGCACTTAAGAAAAAAATTTTTAAATATAACTATGATGATAATTCATATGACTATGATTATGACTATAGTGGAATGAACAACAATTACAATGGATATAATTATCAACCACCTGTTTCTAATGATAAAAAAAAGAAAAATAAAAATAAATTATGAATGTCTATTGCAGTTGTATCATCAGTTGTTGGTGCTTGTTTAATAGGATATGCAATATATACAATTACAAGTAACTCAACAATTGCCAATGAAAATCCTATAGGAAATAATAACAACCAAAATAAATCTGATTTTACTTTTTCTTCAGATGCTTCTTATTGAATTAGTGAAAGAACACTATCTTTAAGATTTCTTTTTAAATCAAATGAAAATATGGGGACTAGTTCTTCTTCAGTTCAATCTGGAACAGGTTGAATATACCAAGCAGATCAAGCTTTAAATACTTTTTATATAGCAACAAATTTACATGTTGCTAACATAGTTTCTTTTAATAACAATACAGTTACATCTTATGAAGGTAAAGGTTATTCAAGTGATAAATATGTGCTTGAAGAAGCATATGTTGGATTAGATTTTAATGTTACCAGTGAAAAAAATGATTTTTCAAATGACATTTATTACTTTAAAACAAGTATTCCAGAAATTGTTTATACAACAACTACTGATACCACTTACAATAATCTGTTTAATAATTCACAACAAAAATATTGAGGTCTTGGTCAAAATGGAAATGCTCAAAATTTTCCAGGTGCTACTGATATTGCAATTTTAAAATATGTAATAAACCCTGATATTTCTACAACTGTTTTCTCTAATAGAAATCAAGCAGATGTTATTAACAAATCTTCTTATATTGAAAATTTTAAGAATTGAATTTCCAACTATTTTAACAATCCTACAAAAGTTTATAAAAATTATGTTGATGAGATTAGAAATGAGCTACTAAGTGGTTATCTATATATGGGAGGGTTTCCAAGTAAACCTGATGTTTTTGAAAATCCTAATTCAACTCAGAACATATCTTGACTTTCATTTTCAAATTTTAAAATAATTGATAATAGTAATTTTTCTGGATTTATTTCATCTACATCTTTTTATGAAAATACAGAAGAATATAAATCTAATGTTCCTATAGCTTTTTACTCAAGTTCAAATAAGAATGACTATACTAAATATAATTATTTGAGCATTGGATATTTGTCTTTAATTGAAGCTGACAGTTTTTCTGGTGCATCTGGTTCACCTATAGTTATTAAGCACAATGGAGAGTTTGAAATTGCTGGTATATATTGAGGATCAATTAGTTTTCAGGAAAAAACTACTGATAAAAACACTGGTGAAACTTATACATATGGTGCAATGAACTGATTTGCAACAAATTCATATGAATTAAAAAATAATGATAAAACTCCAGTTCAGTACAATTTAACAACTGAGATTGATAAAAAAATTAGTGAAATAAAGGGTTAATTGAGACAAAAACTCTTTATTTTTTTATTTTTCAGAAGCTGAGATTAAAAATTTAAAATGTAAACAGAAATTTTTATAGTATTAGAGGTTTGTTAAATTTACCAAAAAAATATAGTTATTTTTTAATTTTATTTTGTATACTTTAATATAAAAGAAATTAATAATTTCATATATTAATTTTTGATTATATATTTTAGTGAATAAAAGGTTAATGAACTAGAGGTAAAAAGTTTATGGCTAATAATAAAACTGTTGTTGATAGAATTTTGGACTCAGTAGATGCAAATGACTACATGAAAAAAAGAAAAACAACCTTTAACAAAGAAAACTACCTGTTAAATAATGATGAAAATGATTATCATTCCAGAAGAGAAGAGCAACCAAGAAGAGAATCAATTAGAGCAGAACAAAATACAACTCCTTTGATTATAAAAAAAGAAGATCAATATTATTTTGGTGACAATAATTCTGTTAGTAGAAAATCACAAGAGGAAAGAGTAAATCAAAATCTTCCAACTGTTAATCCACAGCAAAACCAAATTGTTAGAACTCAAAGTAGTTTAGATAACTCTAAAATTAAAATTAAAAAGGAAATGAACACATTACAAGACATTAACAATTCAACTCTTGTCCATTTGTTGTCTAATCGTGAAAAAACATTCTCTAAATCTTTTAGTGTAAAAATTATTGGTGTTGGTGGTGCAGGTAATAACATAGTTAAATATATGGTTAATTCTCAAGAATGACCAGATTTTTGTGACATTATTGCATTAAATACTGACTATGTTGCTTTAAGTAATTTGGGTGAAAATTTAAGAAATATTTTTATTTTAGGTGCTGAAGAACTTAATGGTAATGGTTCGGGTGGAAACCCAGATACTGGTAAAAGAGCAGCTGAAGCTGATATAGAAGTATTAAAAACAATGCTTGAAGGAACAGATGTTTTAATTCTAGTTGCAGGTTTAGGAAAAGGTACTGGTACAGGTGCAACTCCAATTATTGCAAAAGCTGCTCAAGATTTAGGTATTTTAACAATTGGATTATTTAACTTACCATCAATTGGTGCAGAGGGTGAAAAAACATATTCTAATGCTTTACTAGGTTTGCAAAATTTAGCTTATTGCTGTAATGGTTTAACAACAGTAAATAATGACAAAATTATAAATGTTGATAAAGAAAAAATGTCTATTAAAAGAGCATATGAAAGTGCTAATAAATATATAAAAACAATTGTTGAAGAAATTATAAATATTATTACTGTTCCAAGTGATATAAATGTTGATTTTGCAGATGTTAGAAATTTCTTTGAAGATAAAAATGGTTTTTTATTTATGAGAATTACTGCAACTGATTATACAAAAGATGGCATTAAAGATGCTATTGAAACAGGAATAAAAACAGGATTTAGTGACATTAATATTAAAAATTCTGAAAAGGCATTGATTAACTTCAAATTAAATGAAAATGTTCCAAGTTATGTTTTAGAAAACACAAGAAGTGCTTTAAAAGAAATTGTTGAATCTGGAAATGTAAATATTGTTCATGGTGTAGCATACAATGATGTTTTTGAAGATGCTGAAATCAATGTTTTATTGACTGGTACTTTTGAATTAAGTGACATTGAAGATGTGCAACCAAAACTTCCAAGTGAGGACAAAGAATCTGCTAGCTCTAGCTCTTCATCAACTAGTTCAATTTATGATACTTTAAAAGAAATGGAAAATAATAAATCTGAACTTCCATCTTGAACTGATACATATGAATCTAAAAGCATTCAAAGTTCATATCCAAGCACTACAAAAATTTTAGGTATTCAAGATGAAGATACTGAAGAAGTCCCTTTCAATAATTCTGCTAGAAGAGAAAATCCTGGAAGATATTCTCAAGAATATGGATCTCCAAGATATAATCAATACAATCGTCCTAGATACTATGATGATTATGAAGAAGATGAAAACTATTATGGTTCTAGAAGAAGTAAGAAGAAAAAAAGATCTTTGTTTGATAGAATTTTTAGAAGAAATAGATAAAGAAAAATCTTATGCAAAAAAAGCATAAGATTTTTTACTTGACATATTAAACAATTTACCCATATTTATAAATAAATTTAAATATTTTATAATTATTATTAGTTTTTATTTTATTAGGGTAAAAAATGAGTAAATACAATTTGAATATGATGGGTTTATTTTCTGATAATCAAAGTATTAACTTTTATAGAGGTTGAGATGATTATGATGATTACTATGGCAGACCTTACCCACCACCACCTCCAAGGGACCGATATGATTATGGGCCACCTAGAAGATCTAACAATGATTGAAGACCTACTTATTCTAGAAAAGATAGAAGTAGAAGACAAGAAGATATTGAACTTAAAGAATCATCTCGTTTTGTTTTTAACTTATTTAAAAGATTAGCAGAATTTTTTCTTATTATTACTGGCTTAGCGTTTTTTGTTACATCCATTTGTTATTTATTAATTGGTGCACTAAGTACAAACCAAATAGAAACATTATCTAATTATTATTTTGTTGATATTACAGCAATGAGTTGGGTGTTTGGTTCAATTGCAGGAATTATTACTGGTATCTTATTTTTGATTCTTTTTGTTTTGCAAAGAATAAATAAAAGAGGATGATTAAGAAAAACTCCATTAAAAGTTCATATATCATGATTTTTATCGTTTGTAATAATTAGTTTATTATCAATTTATTTTTTGTTTGTTGCTTCATCAGGTTTTTGATTACTTAAATTACCAAATACTAGTAGTTTTACAAGTGCAGATGTTGCTAATATATACACAAATATTGCTAGTCATGTTAGTAAAGCAACTAATAATGATTTTATGATTAAATTAATTGATGCTTATTGCAATAATTCAATTGGAATTATTGCAACTGGTGCAATTTCAATTGGAGTTGATTTATTTATAGTAATAGTAGCAAGCATTTATTTTAGAGGAATCAATGATGTTTTAGATGATTCTTATGATTATTTTGATTCAATGTATCGAAGATAATTTATTTTATTGTATAAAAAATACTCGCATAATAGTGAGTATTTTTTTTATCTTTAATAAAGAAAATTTTTGTTATTTTTCAAGTGAGAACATAAATTTTTTTAATTGGAATTAACTTGAAATAAAGTGTAATCAGCAGTAATGTTAATGCTAAAATCAAGTTAGATAGATAATTAGGAGAAAATAATGAAGCTTTGATCTTCAAGTTTTGGTATCACATCTATTTTAGTATCAATGTTAAGTGGTATGGGGATTTCAGGTGTAAATGAATCTAACATTCAATATCATGTAGCACCTGATTGTGTTT
>CAMWTH010000005.1 GCA_947177125.1 uncultured Mycoplasma sp.
AATTAAAACTACTAATTTTAAACCATACATATAAATTCTAGCTTTGTATTAATTACAAGCTAGATATTTATATCTCATATTTAGAAAGGTAAATAAGTTAGTGAGAAAAAATGGAAAAAAAATTTAAAGGAATTTTTTCAGCATTAATTACTCCATTTGATAAAAACGGAAAAGTTAATGTTGAACAATTAGAAAAGATTGTTGAATTTGAAGTAAGTAAATTAAATATTGATGGTCTTTATGTTTGTGGATCAACTGGTGAAGCTTTTTTAATGGGTTGTGAGGAAAGAAGTTTAGTAATGAAAGTTGTTGCTGATGTTGTTAAAAACAAATTAAAAGCTAACACACAATTAGTTGCACAAATTGGTGGACTAAATATTTTTGAAATTGAAAAACTTGCAAAAGATGCAAAAGAATTTGGATATCATGGAATTAGTGCAGTAACTCCTTTTTATTATGGATTTGGTTTTGCTGATATTAAAAAATATTATGAATTAGTAACAAGCTTTACTGACCTACCACTATTAATTTACTATTTACCAGCTTTAACTGCGGTAAACATTAGTTTAGATAACTTCATTGAACTATTACAAATGAAAAATGTAGCTGGTGCTAAATATAGTTCTCCAGATTTGTTTATGCTAGAACGTTTAATTGCTAAATGTCCTGACAAAACATTCTTATTTGGAGTAGATGAATTCTTAATGGCAGCAACAACTTTAGGAATTGATGGAGCAATTGGTTCTACATACAATTTAATGGGTATGGCTGCTAAAAATATTTTTGCTTTAGCAAAAAACAAAGAATTAGACAAAGCAAAAGTATTAACAACTAAATATAACAAAATCTTAAAAGATATGTTGGATGGTGGAATCTATCAAACTTTAAAACAGTCAGTTGCAATTGCATCTGGATTACAAGGCGAAATTTATTGTAGACCACCAATGAGACAAATTGATGAAAAAGCAAAAACTATTTCTAACCAAATAGTTAAAGAATTATTTTCTGATTTACAATCAGGAGCTAAATAGAAAATAAGTGGGTTCTTAAACACTTTTGTTACAAGTCCCACTTAAACTGATGGTATTTTTCTAAACAAATTTAAAATCTAAAAATTTAGAATTTTTCAGGTGTATATTGAATAATTGTTGGAGTTTATTTATTTGCTATTTTATGCATTAGAATATATTTTTCTTTAGAATCAAAGTTTAAAAATAAATACGTTGTTACATCACAAGATTTTTTATGCATCTAAAAGCTTCATAATGCAATAAAAAAGATTAATACATTCATTTAAAAAACACTTTCTTAAAAAGTGTTTTTTACTACTTTTAAGATTAAATAAATTAAAAAAAGAAAATGTTTAGAAAACATTTGAGTATATTTAGAATTTATTTTTTTACTAAAACAAAATAAAGATTTACCTTATTATTATGAATTTTTAATTTATAATATCTTTGTGTTTGAAATAATAAAAGGATAGTAAACAAAACTATGGATGCATTACAAATTATTTTTTATGTACTAGCAATTGTAGCATTTATTATTGCTTTATTATTGTCAGGTCACGGAAATACTGGTGGAATTACCCCAATGTCAGGAAATGATATTGAGTTATTTAAGAAAACAAAGGATAGAGGAGTAGTTAAAATGCTACAATTTGTTCTATTTGTTTTAGTTTTTGTATTAATTACAATTGGTTTAATTATTAAGTTCACTTCTGGTTAATTTTTTATATGTTTAAAAGAGAAAATAATAGTTTAAGTCCATTAGAAAAAAAGATTTTATATTTTATTAAAAATGATAATCGCCCAATTCCGCTGCAAATTTTAGTTAAAAAAATAGATTACTTTAATAAAAAAGCTGTTATTTCAGCTACTAACTATTTAATTGAAAATAATTATTTAGAAAAATTAAATAATGGAAAAATAGTTTTAGGTTACACAAATGGTCCTTTATTAGAAAATGAAGTATTTGAAGGAACTATTATTTTGAATTCAAAGGGTGATGGTTTTTTTAAACTTAACGATCAAAAAGAGTCTTTTGCATATGTTAATAAAAAGAATTTAAATTCTGCACTAAATGGTGATTCTGTTTTAATTTGTTTAATGGATAAAAAACCAACTTATGATGATTTAAAAGATGCTGTTATTTTAAAAATAGTGGAAAGAAATAGGGATTTTTTTACAGGAACATATTTTGTTAAAAAAGATATGCATGGTAACAAAATCGAAGAAGTTAAACCTGATGATCAAAAAATTATTTCAAAAATTATTGTTAATGATTTTGAAGATAAATTAGTTAATGGTAGTAAAGTTTTATTTAAAATTGCAAATGTTACAAACCAAACTATTTATTGCGAACCATGAAAAATTTTAGGTCATGTTGATGATGTTGGAACTGATATCATTTCAATTGTTTATGATAAAGGAATTGAACCAAATTTTAGTGATGAAGCCAATAAAGAAACTGAATCAATAAATTTTAATTTTAGTGAAGCTGAAGATAAAAAAAGAACCGATTTATCCCACATTAATTTTGTTACAATTGACCCACCCACTTCTAAAGATATGGATGATGCAATTTGTGTTACTAAAAATAAAGATGGTAGTTATAAATTGTATGTTGCAATAGCTGATGTTAGTTATTATGTAAAGTTACATTCAAAGTTATGAAATACTATTTTAGAAAGAGGAACATCAATCTATTTGGTAAACCAAGTAATTCCAATGTTACCACACAAATTATCAAACAACATTTGTTCACTAAACCCATATGAAAAAAGATATGCACAAATTTGTGAAATGGACATTGATAAAAATGGTAATTTTTTAAATATTAAAGTTTATAGTGGAATTATTAATTCAAAACATAAGTTTGCATATGATGATGTAAATTTATATTTTGATACTAAACAAAAAAAAGATGGTGTTAATCAAGAAATTTATCAAATGATTGATACATGTGCTGAATTGGATAAATATTTAAGTGCTAAACATGAAAAAGAAGGATACATTGATTTTGAAATTTTAGAACCAAAAATTATTTTGGATGAAAAAGAAAAAATTAAAGAAATTGTTGTAAAAGAAAGTGGACAAGCCCAAAAAATGATTGAAAATTTTATGGTTGCAGCTAATGAAGCTGTCACAATAAAATTTAATGAATCTAATCCACCTTCAAATTTTGTTTACCGGGTTCATGACAGACCAGATGAAATAAAAGTTGAAGCATTTAAAATAGAAGCAAAAAAAATTGGGTTTATTTTTGATAGTTCAATTAAAGAGTGAAAACCTGATACTATTTCCAAGTGGTTAAAAAACAATAAAAACAACCCAAACAAAGAATTAATTAACATGATTTTATTAAGAACTATGGCTAAAGCGAAATACCAGACTCATAATATTGGTCATTTTGGTTTATCAATTAAATATTACACTCACTTTACTTCACCAATTAGAAGATTAGCAGATGTGATTGTTCATTATTTACTAAAAATGTTTGTTCATGAAAAAAATAATTTTACTAACCAAGAAAAAGAATATTTATTACAAAATTTAGATAATTTTTGTGAAATTGCAAATAAAACAGAAATTGTAGCAGTTGAAACTGAGCGTGAAGTTAACGCAATGAAATTTGCTGAGTATATGGAACAAAAGATTGGAAATACTTATAATGGATTTGTTAGTTATATTACAAGTTTTGGAATCTTTGTACAACTTGAGAATACAATTGAAGGATTAGTTAAACCAATGAATATTAAAGATGATTTTTATGTTTTTGACAAAGACAATTTAATATTTGTAGGAAAAAACAAAAAAAGATCTATTTCTTTAGGACAAAAAGTCAAAATAAGAGTTATTGGGGCTAGTAAAGAAACTAGAAAAATTGATTTTGAAATTGTTGAATATTTATAAAAATAGATATAAAATTCTAAAAATATTATCTATTAGAAATTTATAATATTTCTTTAATTTGATAAATATAAACAATATCTTTTAATTTAAATTAATTAATTTAGGTTAATAGTTTTATAATTTTTTTTTATATCTTTTAATAATCAAAAATATAGTGATTTTATAGTTTATGCTGATGAAAGTGGAGATAACATTTTAAAAAAATAAATCCTGAATTTCCATTTTTTTACATTAGTATTTTGCATTTTTAAAAAAAATGAATATATAAAAGTAAAAAAAAAGAAATAGAAAATCTAAAATTTGAATTATTTGGAAATGATGAAATAGTTTTTCATGAAAGAGATATACGAAAAGGTATAAATGAGTTTGAACAATATTTAAAAAATATAGAAGATAAAAATTTACTAAATAATAAAATAAATAAAATTATAGAAAATTCTAATTTTACAGTGATATCAACAGTTATTAATAAAACTAGATTATTAAAAATATATAAAAAACCAGATGATCCATACTTGATAACTCTTAAATTCTGTTTAGAGAGAATTCAAAAATTTTTATTTAAAAATTTTTATAAAAATTGTGATTTAATCCCAACAACAAAAATATTTATAGAATCTAGAGATAAAAATCAAAACATTGAATTAGAATTATTTTCTAGAAGAATAATTGATCAAAATAATTACAATTTTGAATTAAAAACAATTAAAAAATCTCATAATAGTATTGGACTGCAGATTGCTGATTTAATAGCAAAACCAATTTCTTTGCATTTTATAAAACCTAATCAAGAAAATAGAGCATTCAATATTATAAAGAAAAAATTTTATTCTAATGATAAAGGTAATTTTTATGGATATGGACTTAAATTTTTTCCAAAACGAGAAGTTGAGAAACTATAATAATACATTTTTTATGTATAGTATAAATATGGATGTGAGTAAGCGTCTGGCATGCATATCTTGGTTCTAACTTAGCTGCATGTTTTTTTTTAAATTATCTAATTCATAAAAAAATTGTGGATACTTTCTTAAATATCTGACTATATTTTTCATATTTAAATTAAGATATTTTGCAATTAATTGTAAAATTTTGTAGAATTTAAATGTGCGGTTAGTTAAATAATAAAAATTTAGATGAAGGTGAATTTTTGATTAACCTTTGAAATTTAAAAAAGTAAATTGAATTCTTTATGATTATAAGAAATGTTATGTTGACCAGTAACTGAGTAATAGAAAATAAAGTTGAAAATTTAAAATATTAGAAATTAAAATGTGAAAGAAAATTTGGATTCTAAATTAATAAAATGTAGTAAACGCATAAAAACTGATTCGACTTTTAGGAATGGTAAAATCTATTTATTTTTGGACAAATGTGGATTTAACATATATTTCTCTAAGAAGAATTTTATGCAGGGCGTAATCGGGAGCCCTGTTTTTTTATGTCACAAACTACCATATTTATTAATTTTTTTATAATTTTTTAAATAATTTGATATATAATAATTAATTTATACTATTTGAGTTTCTTATAATAAATTGATAAAATTAATATTAGTTTATATTGGATACTTTTATTATGAATAATTTCAAATATAGTGATGCTGCTAAATTAGAATTAGAAAGAAAATTAATTGACCGATCTAAAAGAATTCATCAGCAAATTAAAATGCTTAATGAAAAGAAAAAAAATACAAATCTTTTATATGAAAAAAAAGAGTGTTCAGTTAAGATTCAAAGTTTGGAATATGAATTAGCAGACATTGAAGATTTTTTAGTAAATAAACTACATTCAAGAAAAGTAATTGAAGATTTAATCATATCTAATAAAAAAGATATCAAAGAAATTGAATATCTTTTAAAACACAAAAAGTTATCTGAAAAAGATTACATGTATTTATTAAGCAAAAAAATGGATTTAAATATTTTCATTTCAGAAGCTTTAAGAAACTTGAATTTTGCATCTGATTATTATTCAGAGTCTACAAGTCAAAAAGTGTTTGATAGAGAAGTTAATAATTTTGCATCGCAACAACAGTTTAGTAGTGATAACAGAAAAGAAATTATTAGAGAAATAATTAAAGAAGTTCCAGTAGAAATTTGTAAAGAAATTCCAAGAGAAATCATCAAAGAAGTAAAAGTTCCTTATGAAGTTATTAGGGAAGTAGAAGTTCCAGTTATTAAAGAAGTTCCAGTAGAAATTTATAAAGAAATCCCAAGAGAAATCATCAAAGAAGTAAAAGTTCCCTATGAAGTTGTAAAAGAAATCCCAGTTGAAGTTGTAAAAGAAATCATCAAAGAAGTAGAAGTTCCAAAAGAAATAATTCGTGAAATTATTAGAGAAGTTCCAAAAGAAACAATTAAAGAAGTTATCAAAGAAGTAGAAGTTCCAGTTGAAGTTGTAAAAGAAATCCCAGTTGAAATTATTAAAGAAATAGTTAAAGAAGTTGAAATAGATAAACCAATTACAACTGAATTAATTAAAAATTCAATTCGTGAAAGATCAGTTGATGAAATCAAAGAAATCATTAGTGAAGTGCCTTTAGAATTGATTGGTGAAGTTATTAAAGAATTACCAAAAGATGTTATTTTTGAAATTTTGGGTATTTCACAACAAAATCCAACTCAACAAGTTCCAGTTGAAGTCCCAGTTGAAGTTGTTAGAGAAATTATCAAAGAAGTCCCAGTTGAAGTTGTTAAAGAAATTGTTAAAGATCAAAATAACCAATCTTCTCACATTTCAACAGATCTAATTAAAACTGCTTTAAAAGAAAGATCAGCTAATGAAATAAGAGAAATTATTAATGAATTACCACAGTATTTAATTTTAGAAGCTGTTAAAAATATTCCTTTAAACCACATGCAAGAAGTTGTACAAGGTTCAAGTTCTGAAGTTGTGAAAGAAATTATCAAAGAAGTTCCAGTTGAAGTGGTTAGAGAAATTATTAGAGAAGTCCCAGTTGAAATAGTTAAAGAAGTTATTAGAGAAGTCCCAGCTGATAAGGTTCAAGGTATAATCCAAGAAGTACCAACAAACCAAGTTACTGAAATTGTTTCAGAAATTTCATTAGAATTATTAACTGAAGTATTAGTTGGATTACCACCTGAGATTGCTAAAGAAATTTTACAACAAGTTTCACCAGATGTACTTAATCTTGTTGTTGCTGAGCTTCCTGAAAGTGAAATTGAAAACCTTATTGTAGCACTACCACCAGATTTAGTTGAAAACATTTGTTTAAGAAACAATATTGTTACAAATGCTGGTATTAAAGAAGTACCAATTGAAATTGTTAAAGAAGCACCACCTGTTACTGTTTATAAAGAAATTACAGTACCAATTGAAGTGATTAAAGAAGTAAAAGTTTATGTAGCCCCAGATGGTAGATTGTTTGAAGATGATCAGTATGAAAAAGAATTAGAACTAACTTTATCTAATGAATCATTACAAGCAATGGGAGTTCAACCAGAAACTTCAGAAGTTTATTATGATGATCAATATGATCAAAACTATCAATATGTAAATTCAGGAAATGTTGAAACTAATGTAATCTATGAAGAAGTAGTAGATGATGGTCAAGATTACCAATATGTTTCAGCACTAGATCCAGAAAATAATATTCAATAACTATTACTTATATATGAAATACTCACACAGTAAAATGTGTGAGTATTTTTTAAATTCATTTATTTTTTGTAACATAAAATTATAATCAAATAAGATTATAATTTTATACTTTAACTTTTAATTATAAAAAATAGTTGGAGAAGTGTAATGAAAAATAAATCTAGAAAAAGTAATAGTTTTTTTACAAAATCACTTATCAATAAATCTTTTAAAAACATCAAAAAAGAAGAAGGTTATGAAAATTACATTGCAATAATGAAAGAACTAGGCAAGTAGATAATAAATTGATATTTTTGTTGATACTTAGTTATTTATTTTGTATAAAAAAATATTAAAAAGATATTTTTACTAATATCAATTTAATATTTTTTTAATTAATTAAATTAAAGACATTTTTTAAAATTTAAATATCAGCATCAGGGTTAATTCTAAATAATGCAATAGAACGTACATCTGTTTTTAAAGGAGTTGTATACAACTTTCCCCAATTAATTCCCGATACTACAACTCTTAAAAAATCATTTCTATCAAAAGACATAATGTTTCTGTAATTTAAATCATTAGTATCTTTTCATTTTAAGTTAAGAAAATATCATTTTTGTCTTTTGTCACTAGTTTTTTGTAAATTTGATTCAATTCATCTAACTCAATTTCATCTATAACCTTTTCTGTTGTTAAATAGTGCTGATATTCTACCTTTATTATCAATATAAATAATTTTGTAACTTTTTAAATCATAAAAGAATGTGTTAATTGGTGGTTTTGCAGCTTTTGATCTTCCAGTTTCAGGAATGGGAACATAGTTTTGACCTTGATAAAATCATGATAATTGCAAGTCAACTAATTTTGTATCTGATTCTTGTGGTAAAAGAACACAATCATCACAACGGTTTTCTGCAATAGTAATGTAAAGTTCTTCAAAATTATTATCATGGTTATGAATTGGTCTTAAAGAAACTTCATTTGTTGTTAAGTTTCTTTGAAGAGAAAAGTTTCTAATTGCTTGATTAATAACTCTTACCAATATTTCATCAGTTTGGTTTTTAACAATTTGTAATAATCATTTTTGAAAATTATTGTTTGTACTAGCTATTCTGTAATTAAGACTATAAAAATCTTGAAAGCCTGAATAAGTAGCAGTTAAAGCTAATGAAAATTCTTTGTTAGGATTTCATGTTAAACATTGAAAACAATCATGAATAAAATCAGGTGCATTACTATATTGTGATAATTCTACTAATACAGCATTGCTATTTAATTCTTTTTTATTTGTTGATAAAACAAATTCTTTATTTGACTTTGATCCTTTTAAGTACATTTTAAATGGCAGTGCATCACTAAAAATTGAAGGTTTACTTGAAGGTTTTTTTAAAGATCTGTGAACTTCTCCTTTGTCAAAATAACAAATCATTTGCTTTTTATTTTCAGCAGATCTTTTTTCTCTTGGAGAGTCTGGTGATGGTGAACAAGCAAAACCTAATGTAGCACCAACCCCACCAGATGCATCAGCTTCAACAAGTTCACTTGGAATACTTACTCTAGAAGTTGTTGCAATTGTTGCACCTTCTGTGTAGGGTAATTCATTTGCATAAGTGTTATCGTCTTGATAATTTGTGTTTAGAATTTCAGGGTCATTAATTCTTGCAGTATAGTAGACATTTCTTTGGTGTCTAATATGATTTGGATTAATTGCAACTGAATCAACTCTTCAAGCTGCTCTTACTCTTTCTCTTGGAATGCTACCAACATTAAATCATTCTCTTTGGTAAGCAAAATCACCTAAGATTGAATCAACTGCATCAATTGCAGTTTCTAAATCTCCTTCTTCAAAATCAAGTGAACCTGAACTTATTCTTTGGTTATAAAAACTTGCAGTCCTTTGAGCACTATAAACATTATTATCAGCTCTAATTTCATATAAATAATATTCTAATGAATCTAAAGGGTCTGTAAGCATACCACCAAAAAATCTTAAACTAGAATCTGGAGAGTCAGATGCTGAAATGATTCCACTTCTAGAAGCTTCTGGAATTTCATCTCCTAAAGATCTTCCTAAAATGTGCTCAAAAAAATTAGTATTTGAACCTCATGTTTGAAAACCATCTTCAAATATTTCATCAGGGTGTCTAGAGTCAATTCTGTATATGAATCTAGGTGCACCAAATTCGTTTCTATATGGCATAATAAATTCTCCTTATATATTATTTTTTTAATAAATATAAACCAATAAAATAAAAAAATAAAGTCACTGGCAAGTTGAAAATAAATAAAACTATTATTTTTTAAAAATTTTATTTAAGTGAAATATAAAATATTTGCATTATTAAAATTCTAGTTGTTAATTAAGTTTATTGAATTGCTAAGCTAAATTATGTCTAGTAATATTTCATTTAGTAAATCAATGTTTTTCGCTTTAATGTGATTATTTTGGATTGTTACTAAATTTTTATTAATTTTATTTTTTAAATAGTTAAATGCTTGATAATTTCTTTGGATTTTTAAATTTATTCCTTCAGTTTTTCTCAGTCCCATTAAAAAAATATTTTCATTAATTTCTTTTTGATTTCATTTTTCTTCTTTTTTAACTCAGTCCAAAATAGTACCATCAACTTTGTAATAAATATTATTTTCAAAACCATAACTTGAAATACCAATTCCTTTTCAGTCACATAAATTTCAATAAGCTAAATTATGCTTTGAGAAATATTGGTTAGTTTTTGCTCAATTAGAAATTTCATAGCGAATGTAGTTTAATTTTGAAAATTCTTGCTTTATTATTTCTAATTGATTTTCTTCTTCATTAACATCTATTTTGTAGTTTTGCTTAGTTAAAATAGATCCTTTTTTTAGTTCTAAAGAATAAAAAGAAATATGGGGAATTTGAAAGTCTTTAATGAATTTAAAAGTATTTAAAATGTCTTTTTCTTTTAATAAAGGTAAGTTGTAAATAAAATCACAAGAGATGTTAGTGATTTTATTTTTATACAACAACTTAATTGCTTTAATTGCAGTATCAAAATCATGTGTTCTTTTTAAAAGTTTTAAAATATTATTATTAGTTGACTGAATTCCTATCGAAACCCGATTAACTTTATTTTTAATCAATAAATCAATTTGACTTTGAGTAATAAACTCGGGATTACACTCAATTGTAAATTCACAATTTTTATCTAAATTCTTTTTTAAACTTGATAAAAAATAATTTAGATTTGTGTCATCTAAAAAATTAGGTGTCCCTCCACCAATATAAATAGTTTTGTAAATATTAAAATCATTTTTAATTTCTTTTACTATTTTTTCTATGTATTTTTTGATTATTTTTTTATCATTTGTTTTGCTTCTATAAAAATCACAATATGTGCAAATTTCATGGCAAAAAGGAATATGAATATATAAGTGTTTAGGCATTTTCAGTGTTTTTTAAAAATTTTTTACATTCATTTAATAACTTATCATATTCTTCATATGAGTGGAATTTAAAATCAATTTTAAATTTATTTCTTATCCAAGTTTCTTGTCTTTTTGCATAATTTCTAGTTTTTTGTTTAATTAAATCTAAATTTGTTTTTCTGTTTTCAATAATTGAATAAAACACTTCATTATATCCTAATGCTTTTAATGCATTAGTTTCCATGATGGAATTACCATATTTTTTGATTAACTCTTGTACTTCTTGTTTTCAACCGTTATTAAACATTTTTTCTGCTCTTTTATTAATTGTTTCATATAGTTTTTTTCTTTCAATTTCCATTTTGACAAGAAAAAAATCAAACAAAGGTTCTTGATTTTGCTTATCAAGTTGTGATTTTTTTTGATTATTATTTGATTCAATAATTCTTAAAGCTTGGATTAGTCTTTTGCGGTTATTTATAGCAATTTTTAAAGATTCTTCAAAATCTAAAGCTTTTAATTTATCATGCAATTGTTGGTTTGTTAAATGATTGTAATCTAAAGAAAAATCCAATTTTTGTAATTGGTAGTTGTTTAATAAACAGTCGATGTATAGATTTGATCCACCTTCTAAAATAAAGTTTTTGTTTGGGTTATTTTTTATTAGTGTTTCTATTTCTTCTTTAAATCTTTTAATATGTCAAACTTCATTAATAGATAAATGATTTACAAAGTGGTGTTTAATTAAATCTAAGTTTGCTTGTTCTGGTTTATTTATTCCTTTGTCAATTTCTAAATAAACTTGGTAAGCATCACAAACAATGATTTCACTTTTTAAATCTTTTGCTAATTGAAAAGTTAAGTCACTTTTTCCTGATGCTGTTGGTCCAACTACCACTATTAATCTCTTTTTCATACCTATTTATTGCTTTAAAATTACTGTTTAATCAAAGTTTAATACTAAATAAAAAATTTAAAAAACAAACAAAAATTAAAAATTTTTATCCTTTTTTAAATTTTTTTTAGTTTTTATTGATTCTTATCATTGTTTTATATAATTTACAAATTTATTAGAAAAATACTGGTTAGCAATAATAAAAATAAACTAGATTATTGAACAATTATTATTTAACTTAAATTTGTATAGATAAAAATTCTTAATTACTATGTAATAGTAATTAAGACTTGGTTAATTAGGAATTTTAATAATTATATATAGGTAAATTTTTAAAATAAGTTCAGTAATAAAAAGGGTATAGCAGGATAAATAGTATATATCAAAAAACTGTAAATTTTTATTTAATGAATATTTTTTTGTGAAAAATTTTTTTATTTTTTTTAATTAATACTTTTACTTTTATGCTTTAATCATATTTATAAGTGTATGAATAAAAAGGAAAAATATGGAAAGTTTAGAAAGAAAATATGTAATATTTAAAGCTTTAGATGTTAATGATTCATTAAATTCTGAAAAGAAAAAGAAATATGAAACATTAGAAAAAGACAATGTTATTTATTTTTTAGTAGATAAAAATGATTTGGATTTACCAAGAATTGATGACTACATTAGAAGAGTTACATCAGGTTTTAAAAAAGACATTGAAGTTGATTTAAAAAGCTTCATTGAAGTTTTTGTATTAACTTCAGAATCTGAAATTGAAAATTTATTAACAGTTTTAGTAGTAGCTTTTAGATTTAACCAAAAAATTCCTTTTACTATGAAACAAAAGGTTGATCCTGGATATGGTCTAAAATACACCGTTAGTGAAAAATATAAAGATATTATTGGAAAAGCTATTGTGATTAGTGATGCACAATATTTTTGTAGGAATTTACAAGACAGACCTAGCAGTCAGATTTATCCAGAATCCTTTGTAGAAGAAGTTAAAAAATTATTTAAAGATGTAGAAAACAAGGTTCGGATTTCTGTTTTAGACAAGCAGGAACTTAAAAAAGAAGGAATGAATTTATTGTTAGGAGTAAATGCTGGTAGTATTAGAGAACCTAGATTATTATGCATTGAATACTTAAACAACCCTACATCTAATGAAAAATACGCTTATGTAGGAAAAGGTATCACATTTGATTCGGGTGGAATGAATATTAAAACTATGTCATTTATGCGTTGAATGAAATTTGATATGTCTGGTGCAGCATCAGTTATGGCTGCGGTTTATGCACTAGCAAAAAATGATATTAAAACCAATGTTGTAGCAATTGGAGCTTTAACAGAAAACTTACCAGGAGCTACAGCAATTAGACCAGATGACATTATTGTGTCACACTCTGGTAAAACAGTTGAAATTGATAATACAGATGCAGAAGGTAGATTAGTTCTAGCGGATGCTTTATCATATGCAGTAAAAAAATATGGAGCAACTAAATTAGTTGACATTGCCACTTTAACAGGTGCAATGATGGTATCTTTAGGAGATACTTACTCAGGTGTTTGAGCAACTGATGACAAGGATTGAAAAGTATTTAAAAAAACTGCTTATGAATCTGGAGAGTATGTTTGAAGACTACCATTACATGAAGACTATTTAAAACAATTGGATTCAAAAGTTGCAGATATAGCAAACTGCAATAGTAATGATAGAAGAGCAGGTAGTTCAAGTGCAGCATGCTTCTTAGTAGAATTTACACATGGGGTAAATTATATACACTTAGATGTTGCAATGACTACTGATGTGAAAAACATGGGGCAAGGTACATTAATTAAAACATTATATAACTTTGCTAAAACTCAAAATTAATTATTGTGTTTATTAAGTAGTATAAAAATAAAAAATAATTAACAGTATATTATTATTTCAACTTTAAAAATAGTTGAATAACGTATGCTGTTTTTTACTATTTACAAAATTAAAAAAATAAAAAAGAAGAAATAAAAAAGAAAAAGGAAATAAGAAAATGAAAAAATTAAAATGATTTAAAGGTTTAGCTTTATCAGCTTTTGTAGGGGTAACAGCAGTTAGTTTAGTTGCTTGTGGTACAACTGAAACAGGTGCCACTCATTCTTTTACAAGATATCCAATAAATTACTTAGAATCTAATAATAGTCCATTGAATGGAACTTTTCAAAATTCACCAACATCAACATATGCACAAACTCAACTTTATAGTTTAACAGGTTACCAAACAACTGGTCAATTTGTTACATCTCAAGATGGAGGATTTTCACAAACAACAAAAGATACATTAATATTAGAAGCTGCAAGTGCAGTAGTGGTATTTGCAAATGAAGATGTAATGAAAGATTTAGACAACAAATTAGGTAATAATTTATTGTCTGAAAATGGAATGTCACAAAGTGAAATTCTAAATAAACTAAATGACATTAAAACTAGTGTTGAAAAAACATCAAAGACTTCAGATAGTGGAAGTGATAATTCTCAAGAAACTAAAGCAGATGAAGTAACTACAGATAAATGAAATGAAGGGACAGATTACTGAATTTTCACTAGGGATAAAGGTGGAGTTCAATTCCAAAAAGGTTTAGATCAAGAACCTGATAATAATATTTCTGAATATTATAATAATGCGATGAGCAATGGAAAAGTTTATCAATTTGTTATTGATACAGATAATTGATGAGTTGATGGGACTGGTGCTAAACAAATAAAAGTTTCTAGTAAAGATTTTGAAAGAGGTTTAGAAACTTATGCATTAGCTTCAGCAATTGGATATACTAGAAATTCATATTTTCTTGATTTAATAGGTTTGGGTGAAGAAAGTTTGGGAAAAACTGTAAGTTACCAAAACAATAATTTGTATGTTAAACCATCAGTTGAAGATTACAACATTGATAATTTTGCAAACAAAAATGATGCAGTGTATACAATGTACATTGATGAACCTTACCCATATGCTTTAGATTTAATTACAAAAGAATATTTTGGTCCATTACCACACACAAATCAAAAAGTAAAAAACATTAGTTTAAAAAGTGGAAAAATTTCATTAGATAATAATGGAAAAATTGATAATGGAAATACTAAATTTAATGAAATTTTTGGATCAGGTTCTCTAGGTGTGTTTACAGAAGGTACTTGATATGCTGGTGCTTATTATGTTTCAGCTTTTACATCAAACCAAATTATTTTTAACCTTAATCATACTTATATGGATGTAATAGGAGATAAATATTTATTAAGTTATGTTGATGGAAAACCACTTGGCAATAACAATAAAAATACAGATAGTAGAATAGAACAAGTTGTTATAACTTTTGGAAGTGGATCTGATGATACTTATTTTGAAAATTTTAAAGCAGGACAAATTGATTATTTATCTGCTGTTCCAGAAGCTAAAAGAAATGAAGCAAATAATCTAAGAAATTCTATTGTTCCTACTAAAATTATTCAAACAACTAGATCTAATTACATTGCATATACTCCAAATCCATACATTGTTGATGCAAAAGGAAATGTAGCTGAAAATAACTATCTAACTAATATGGCTCAATTTATATATCAATGAGATAATAAAGATTCAATGATTATAAGAGCTGGAATTACTGGATTAATTAATTATTACCGATTAGCAGATATGGTTTATGCAGATTCAAAAGATTTTCAATTAAGTGCAACTCCTTATGGTGCATTTAAAAACTATTATGAAAGTGTTGCTAAAGGAAATTTATATGGTGCTTTGCCAAGACCATATAGTCAGTATAAAGATGGTAGAGAAGATATATTAGATGAATTTGAAATGTCTTTTTATAGTTATGATGCAAGTTCAAGTTCAGTTAAAATAGAAAAACAAAAGATTAATCAACAAGTTTTTCAAGAAGCAGTAAAAAGGGTTGCTAAAAATAGTGGTCCATTAAATTTTAATATAAAATTTGGTGATGGTCCTTGAAGTACTAATTATAAAAATTTTTATTACAATTTAGGTAAAACTATTGAAGATTTAAGTGGAAAAAATATATCAGTATCTTTGATTGAAGTAGGAGGTCCAAATCCAACAAAAGATGAATGATATAACAATCAATCTTCACCTTTAGGTTATAGTTATTGATCACCAGACTATAATGGGGCAGGTACTTGAATTGAAGCTGACAACACTTTAGAAAATATAAAAGTTGGTGATAAAACAACTTATGAAGGTGTACCTGGAACTAATGCTCATAATGCTTTCCATACATTTTTAACAAGTATGGTCTATGCTGTTAAGTTAATGAATTACACTTGAAATAATAATAAATATGAAGCAAATACTACTAGTGATAGTGGTACTCAACAAACTACTGGTGATCCATATGTAAATGATATTAAAGTTCAAAAAGCTTTTAGCAATGATACTTTAACTTATTTAGGAATTAAAACTGATGATTCTTCATTTAACAATAAAAATACTCCAGGGGAAAGATATGGAACACTTGCAATTGAATTGTTAAACTTACTAATTGAAAAAGATGTATTTGATCAATCAAAATTAAATGAATATGTTACTAACCCAGCTAAGTTGAATTATTTATCTACTAAACCAACTGACATTCAAAATCTTTATTTAGGTGGAGATGTGATAAAAGCAGGACAATCTGCAAACTTTTCAAAATATTTAGGTATTTTTGCTGGTCAATCAACTGCTAAAGCACTATATGAAAATACAGTTTTAGATAGTGACTATAGCTTTATCCCAAGAGCTGAAGCTGGATTGAATGAAAGAATTATAACTTTGGTTAATCCTAATTATGTTGCAAGAAGTGGAACTCAATCTATAAACTGAAGAGACTTTGGTGTAAAAAACAAATAATAATTACAAAATTTAAAAAAGAGAAAAAATGAGTAAACTAAAATGATTGAAAGGTCTAGCATTGTCATCCTTTGTTGGAATGACAGCAATTAGTTTAGTTGCTTGTGGGTCCTCCAATGCAACTCACTCTTTTACAAGTGATCCAACAAATTATTTAACAGATAACAACAGTCCATTAAATGGAAATTTTAACAATTCGCCAATTTTAACTTATGCACAAACACAACTTTATTTTTTAACAACTTACCAAACAACTGGTAAATTTGAAATTGATGGAGAAACTGGTGGTTTTAAACAAACTACAAATGACACATTAATATTAGAAGGTGCAAGTGCAGTAATAGTTTTTGCAAATGATGATGTGCAAAAAGACATTGATAATCAATTAGATCCCAATTTATTAACAAAAAATGGTTTATCACAAAATCAAATTTTACAAAAACTGTCTAGTATTAAAACAAGTGTTAATAAATCATTAACTAATTCCAGTTATTTGTCCCAACAAATCCAAGCTGATGAATCTGATGTTAGTGATTTAAAATGAAATGAAGGTGTAGATTATTGAGTATTTACTAGGGATAAAGGAGGGATTAAATTCCAAAATGGAATTGACCAAGATTCAAGTGATGATGTTTCTCAATACTATAATAATGCAGTTAGTAATGGTAAAACTTACCAATTCATAATTGACACTGATAATAGTTGAGTTGATGGATTTGGTAAAAAACAATTACCTGTTTCTAGCAAAGATTTTGAAAGAGGATTAGAAGCTTATACATTATCTGTTGCACTTGGTTATACTAGAAATACATATTTTTTAAATTTGATTGGTTTAAGTGAACAAAGTTTGGGTAAAACTATTGGTTATACAGAAAATGGAAAATATGTGAGTTCATCAGACTGAAATTATGACATTGATAATTTTGCAAATCAAAATGATGCAATATACACATTTTATATAGATAAACCTTATCTATATACTTTTGATTTGATATCAAAAGAGTACTTTAGTCCATTACCAAATAGCCACCAAAAGGTAAAAAATATTAGTTTAAAAAGCGGTAAAATAGCAGTTGATAAAAGTGGTAAAATAGACCAAACAAATACTAAGTTTAATGAACTTTTTGGTTCAGGAACTAAAGGTGTATTTACAGAAGAAACTTGGTATGTTGGTGCTTATTATGTTTCTGCTTTTACATCAAACCAAATTATTTTTAACCTGAACCATACTTATATGGAAACAGTGGGTAAACACTTATTAAGTTATGTTGATGGTAAAGTAGTTGGTGATTATAACCAAAATACTGATAATAGAATTGAAGAAATTATTATCAATTATGGAAGTGGAACTGCTGATACTTACTTTGAAAATTTCAAAGCAGGACAAATTGATTATTTAGCTGCAATTCCAGAAGATAAAAAAGATGAAGCTGGAATTAACTTAAAAGCATCAGTTGTACCAACAAAAATTGTTCAAACAACTAGATCAAATTACATTGTTTATACACCAAATCCTTACATTATTGATGCAACTGGTGATATAACAGAAAACAGCTATATTACTGCTAATATGTCACAATTTATTTACCAGTGGGATAGCAAAGATTCAATGATTATTAGAGCTGGAATTAATGGATTAATTAATTACTATCAATTAGCTAGTATAGTTTATTTTGATTCAAAAGATTTTCAATTAAGTGCGACACCATATGGTGTATTTAAAAATTATTATGAAAATGTTGCTAAGGGAAATTTATATGGAGCTTTACCAAGACTATATAGTGATTATAAAGATGGTGACATTACATTAGGAAGTTTTACTATTCCTTACTATAGTTATGACTACACAACTAGTAAAATGAAAATTGAAAAAGTTGAAGTTAGTCAACAATCTTTTATTGATGCAATTAAAAGAGTTGCAAATGATAGGCGACCTTTAAGTTTTAATATTAAATTTGGAGAAACATCTTGAACTTCTAATTATAGGAACTTTTTATTTAACTTGCAGCAAATTATTCAGCAAGTAAGTAAAGGTGAAATTGTAGTTGGTTTAAACAGTAGAGATAATCAGAACCCTTCAAATACACAGTGGTACAACAACCAATCCTCACCACTAGGATATATTAATTGATCACCAGATTACAATGGTGTTGGAACTTGAGTTGAATCCAGCAATATTTTGGAAAGCACAAAAGTTAACAACACTACATATGAAGGTGTTCCTGGAACTAATGCACACAGTTCATTTCATACTTATTTAACAAGTATGGTTTATGCAATAAACTTGATGAATTACACTTGAAATGGTGATAACAATAGATATGAAAGTACAAGTAGTAATTTAGATCAAGACAATAGTGATCCATACATAAATGATGAAAGAATCCAAAAGGCTTTTAGTGATATCACTTTAGCTAGTTTTGGTATTGAAACAAATGACCCATCATTCAATGGTAAAACAACACCAGGACAAAGGTATGGAACACTAGCAGTTGAACTGTTAAATATGCTAATTGAAAATGGTGTATTTAATCAGTCAAATTTACAAAAATACGTTGATAATCCAGCCTTATTACAATACCCAAATAGTAAACCAAATGATGTTTTAAAACTTTATTTGGGTGGTGATGTATTAAAAACTGGTCAATCAGCAAATTTTTCCAAATATTTAGGTATTTTTACAGGTCAATCAACTGCTAAAGCACTATATGTTAATACAGTTTTAGATAGTGATTACAATTTCATTCCAAGAGCAGAACCTGGTTTAAATGAAAAAATTATAGCTTTAGTTAATCCAAATTATGTAGCAAGGAGTGGAACTCAATCTTTAAATTATAGGGATTTTGGAATAAAAAAATTAGTTAATAATTAAAAAAAATAATCAAAAGGAAATAAAAGGATGAATAAACTTAAAAAATGATGAAAGGGATTAGCATTGTCATCATTTGTAGGGATTACTGCAATAAGTTTAGTTGCTTGTGGACAAACTGGAGCAACCCATGCTTTTACAAGTACTCCAACAAATTTATTAACAGACAATAATAGTCCATTAAATGAAACTTTTAATAATTCACCAACATCAACTTATGCACAAACTGCACTTTATAATTTAACTACATACCAAACAACTGGACAATTTGTTACATCTCCAGATGGAGGGTTTTCACAAACAACTGATGACACTTTAATTCTTGAGGGTGCAAGTGCAGTTATTGTATTTAAAGATGAAACAGTAATGAAAGATGTTGATGACAAAATTGGGAATAATTTAATAACTGAAAATAAAATTTCTCAAAGTGAAATTTTAGCAAAATTAAAAGACATTAAAACAAGTGTAGATAAATCAACAACTCCTTTACCAGATGAAGAAACTACACAAGAAACTAAAGATAATGTATCTAATGATGATACAACAACAGATGAACCTACTTCTGATAACACTAAATGAGAAGAAGGAAAAGATTATTGAGTTTTTACAAGAGATAAAGGTGGAATTCAATATCAAAAAGGAATCGACCAAGATCCAGATGCTAATATTTCTCAATATTATAATGATGCAGTAAATTATGGAAAAACTTACCAATTTATTATTGATACTGACAATTATTGAGTTGATGAAAATGGTAAACAACAGCAAGCAGTTTCAAGTCATGACTTTGAAAGAGGACTAGAAACTTATGCATTATCTGCTGCAATTGGTTACACTAGAAATGAATACTTTTTAGATTTGATTGGATTAGGAACTGAAAGTTTAGGAAAAACTATTAGCTATCAAAATAGTGATAAAAAATATGTTAGTCCAGCAGATGTAAATTATGACATAAATAACTTTGCTAATGTAAATGATGCAGTTTATACAATGTATATCGATGAAGAATATCCATATGCATTAGATTTAATTTCAAAAGAATATTTTGGTGCTTTACCAAATACAAATAATAAAGTTAAAAACATTAATTTAAAAGATGGAAAAATTGTTCTTAATGATGGAGTTATTGATCAATCAAAAACAAATTGAAATGAAATTTTTGGTTCAGGTGGTTTAAATAACTTTACTAAAGATACTTGATATGCTGGTGCATATTACATTTCTGCTTTTACAGGAAGTCAAATAATTTTTAACTTGAATAACATTTATATGAAAACAGTTGGTAAAGATTTATTAAGTTATGTTGATGGAAAAATCTTAGGAACAAACAACCAAAATACTGATGAAAGAATGGAACAAGTTGTCATCAATTATGGAAATGGTACAGCTGATACTTATTTTGAAAATTATAAAGCAGGTCAAATTGATTATTTATCCGCTGTTCCAGAAGCTAAAAGAAGTGAAGCAAGTGGTTTAAGTGGTGTAACTCCAACAAAAGTTATTCAAACTACACAATCTAATTACATCGCTTATACACCACACCCATATACAGTGAATAAAGATGGGGAAGTTAGTGCAAATCAAAATGTTCCAGATAACATGGCAGATTTTATTTACCAATGGGATAGTAAAGATGCAATGACAATTAGAGCTGGAATAGCAGGATTGGTTAATTATAACCAACTAGCATATATGGTATATTCAAATTCAAGAGATTTCCAATTAAGTGCTACACCTTATGGTGCATTTAAAAACTATTATGAAAATGTAGCAAAAGGAGATATTTATGGAGCTCTACCTAGACCATATGCTGATTATCAAGCAAGTAGTACTGATACAGTAGAAACAGAATTTGAAATTCCTTATTATAGTTGAAATGCAACTGATAAAAAAGTTAACATTGAAAAGATTAAAATTAATAAAGATACTTTTAAAGCTGCAATTAACAATTTTAAAGGAGATAGTACATCTTTAAGTTTCAGCATTAAATTTGGTGAAGGTTCTTTTAGTACAAATTATGAACAGTATTTAATTAAATTCCAAGAAACTGTTAAAGATTTAAGTGATAATGGGATAAATGTTATTATCAATCCTAGATTTGGATCTAATCCAACATCAACTGAATGATATAACAGTCAGTCTTCACCATTAGGGTTTAGTTATTGGTCACCAGATTATAATGGGGTTGGAACTTGAATTGAAGCAGATAACACTTTACAAAGTACCACAGTGAATAAAACTACTTATGAAGGAGTTCCAAGTACTAATTCTCATAATGCTTTTCACACATATTTAACAACAATGATATATGCGGTTAAATTAATGAATTACACTTGAAATGACACTGACAAAAAATATGCTGCTAGTGCTACTTCAAATGATGACAGTCAAGCAATTACAGATCCTTATGCAAATGATGACAGAATTCAAAAAGCATTTAGTGAAAGTTCTTTAGTTGATTTTGGCATTCAAACTAATGATTCTGCATTTGATAATAAAAACACACCAGGTGAAAAATATGGCGCAATTGCAATTGAATTTTTAAACATGTTAATTGACAAGCAAGTGTTTGATCAAACAAAAGTACAAAGTTATATAGATGACCCATCTAAATTACAATATTTAACTACTAAACCAACAAAAGATAATCCTTATACAATAGAAAATCTTTATGTTGGTGGTGATGTGATAAAAGCTGGTCAATCTGCAAATTTCTCAAAATATTTAGGAATTTTTGCAGGTGAATCAACTGCAAAAGCACTATGAGAAAATACAGTTTTAGACAGTGATTATAGTTTTATTCCTAAACCAGAAGCAGGATTGAAAGAAACAATTATATCTTTGGTTAATCCTAATTATGTTGCAAGAAATGGAACTCAATCTATAAATTACAGAGATTTTGGAATAAAAAATAAGATTTAACTTTTAACTAATGTTTTTAAATATTTTAAAAACACTTATAAAAAAATGGTGTTATAGCAATGGTTAAATTGAATTAAGCTTAACACCATTTTTGTTCTCTAATTTCATATAATTTTTGATTTTTTATGAATACTAACTAAAAACTTTTATTAGTTATTTGAATTGTTTAATAAAAAACTTTAATAACTGTAGTGAAAAAAAGTAAATTTTTGTTTTAACTAGTGTTTTTTTATTTATTATTAAAATATTAACAGTAAATAAAAAAAGGAAAAGAAAATGAAAAAACTAAAATGATTAAAAGGCTTAGCATTGTCATCTTTTGTTGGGTTGACAGCTGTTAGCTTAGTCGCTTGTGGAGGGGGGGTGCTACTCATTCTTTTACAAGTAGTCCAACAAATTATTTGACTGATAATAATAGTCCATTAAATCAAGCTTTTAATAATTCACCAACAGGTACATATGCACAAACTGCTCTTTATGGATTGACTGCATATCAAACAACTGGGCAATTTGTTCCATCTCAAGATGGTGGATTTTCAGAAACAACAAATGATACATTGATATTAGAAGGTGCAAGTGCAGTAATAGTTTTTGCAAATGAAGATGTAATGAAAGATGTAGATAATAAATTAGGTAATAATTTATTATCTGAAAATGGAATGTCACAAAGTGAAATTCTAAATAAACTAAATGACATTAAAACTAGTGTTGAAAAAGCATCAAATACTCCAGATAGTGGAGATGATACTTCTCAAGAAACTAAAGCAGATGAAGCAACTACAGATAACTGAAATGAAGGTACTGATTATTGAGTTTTTACAAGAAAACAAGGTGGACTACAATTTCAACAAGGTATTGATAAAACACCAAGTGAAAACATTTCTCAATATTATAATGATGCAATAAGCAAAGGAAAAACTTACCAATTTGTAATTGATACAGATAATAAATGAGTTGATCAAAACGGTAAAGAACAAGATAGTGTTTCAAGTAAAGACTTTGAAAGAGGGTTAGAAGCTTATACTCTTGCTGCTGGAATAGGGTATAGTAGAAACTCATATTTTTTAGATTTAATTGGTATGGGTGAAACTAGTTTAGGAAAAACTGTAGGTTATCAAGAAAACAACAAATATGTTAGTCCAACTGATTCTAAATATGATGTTGATAACTTTGCAAACAAAAATGATGCAGTATACACAATGTATATTGATGAAGAATATCCATATGCTTTAGATTTAATTTCAAAAGAATATTTTGGAGCATTACCACACAAGAATCAAAAAGTTAAAAATATTAGTTTAAAGAGTCAAAAAATTAAACTTAAAGGTGACACTATTGATCAAAGTAATACAAGTTGAAATGATCTTTTTGGTTCAGGAGGTTTAAATAAATTTACTGACCAAACATGATATGCTGGTTCTTATTACATTTCTGCTTTCACAGGAAATCAAATAATTTTTAAACTTAATAAATATTATATGAATACAGTTGGACAAGATTTATTAAGCTATGTTGATGGAAAAGTTTTAAGTGATAATAACAAAAATACAGATAGCAGAATGGAAGAAGTTGTAATTAATTATGGAAGTGGAACTGTTGACACTTATTTTGAAAATTATAAAGCGGGACAAATTGATTATTTATCTTCTGTTCCAGAAGCTAAAAGAAGTGAAGCAAATAGTGTTTCTGGTGTAACTCCAGTAAAAGTTATCCAAACTACACAATCTAATTACATTGTATATACTCCTAATCCGTATATTGTTGATGCAGAAGGAAATGTAGTAAAAAACAATAATATTTCAACCGCAATGGCAGATTTCATTTACCAATGAGATAGTAAAGAAGCAATGACTATAAGAGCTGGAATATCAGGTTTAATTAACTATTATAAATTAGCAGATTTAGTATATTCTAATTCAAAGGATTTCCAATTAAGTGCAACTCCTTATGGTGCATTTAAAAACTATTATGAAAATGTGGCAAAGGGTGAAACTTATGGAGCTTTACCAAGACTTTATAATGATTATGTAAGTGGCGAAGGAGAAACACTAGGAGAATTTGAATTTCCATATTATAGTTATGAAGATACTTCTTCTGGTGATACTAATAGTGGTTCAGTAAAAATTGAGAATGTTAAAGTTGATGCTACAAGTTTTAAAAATGCAATTTCACATTTTAAAGGGACAACAAGTGAACCTTTAAATTTCAGCATTAAATTTGGAGAAGGTTCATTTAGTACAAATTACAATGCATATTTAATTAGATTTCAAAACATTGTTAAAGACTTAAGTGGTGGTACTATAGTAGTTAATTTAAATCTTAGAAACAATGAAAAACCAACTGCTATGGAATGATATAACAATCAGTCTTCACCATTAGGATTTAGTTATTGATCACCAGATTATAATGGGGTTGGAACTTGAATTGAAGCTGATAATACTTTAGAGAGTAAAACAGTTGAAAAAAATGAAGTGAAAACTACTTACCAAGGTGTTCCAGGAACAAATTCACACAACTCATTCCATACATATTTAGCAGCTATGGTTTATGCAGTTAAGCTAATGAACTACAATTGAAATGATACTAGTAAAAAATATGAAGCACCTACTACAACAACTACATCAAGTGATCCTTACGCAACAGATGCAAGAATTCAAAAAGTATTTAGTGATAAAGCATTAGGTGATTTTGGTATTGAAACTACAGATAGTTCATTTAATAGTAAAAACACTCCAGGTGAAAGATATGGAGTTATTGCAATTGAATTTTTAAATATGCTGATTGAAAAAGGTGTGTTTGATCAAACTGCATTACTAAAATATATTAATGATCCAACTCAACTTAAATATCCAGTTAATGCACCAAAAGATGCTACTTCTCTTTATTTAGGTGGAGATGTGATAAAAGCTGGTCAATCAGCAAGCTTCTCAAAATATTTAGGAATTTTTGCAGGTGAATCAACTGCTAAAGCACTATGAGCTAATACTGTTTTAGATAGTGATTATAGCTTTATTCCAAGACCAGAAGCAGGATTAAAAGAAACTGTTATATCTTTAGTTAAACCAGGATATGTTGCAAGAAGTGGAACTCAATCAGTTAACTGAAGAGATTTTGGTGTTAAAAAATAAAAAATATTTAAGCAACTATTCAAAAATAAATTTTTAAAAATAACCATATAAAAAATGGTGTTAAAGTTATTTTCTAATTAGAAAATTGGATTATCACTTAACACCATTTTTTTATTTTTTAATAAATTTTATAGTTTTTTTATTAGTGTTTTTACTATTTTAATTATTGAAATAAAGTAGGTTAATTATTTTAAAAATGTCAAAAATTATTTGATAAATAGTAATTAAAAAAACAAATTTTTGTTCTAACTAGTGATTTTTTTTATACTATTAAAATATTAACAATAAATAAAAAAAGGAAAATAAAATGAAAAAGCTAAAATGATTAAAAGGATTAGTTTTGTCATCCTTTGTAGGATTGACAGCTGTTAGTTTAGTTGCTTGTGGAACTACAAATAGTGGTGGGGGGGCAACTCACTCTTTTACAAGTAGTCCAACAAATTATATAGATAACAATAACAGTCCGTTAAATGCATCTTTTAATAATTCACCTATTTCAACATATGCACAAAGTGTACTTTATGGTTTAACTGCATACCAAACAACTGGACAGTTTGTACTTGATGGTCAAACAGGTAATTTTAAAGAAACAACTAATGACACATTAATACTAGAAGGTGCAAGTGCAGTAATAGTTTTTAAAAGTGAAGATGTAATGAAAGATGTTGATAATAAATTAGATAGTAATTTACTTACAGAAAATGGAATATCACAAAAAGAAATTTTATCAAAATTAAATGATATTAAAACAAGTGTTGATAAATCTACATCATCACAAGAAGGTGGAACTACGCAAGAAACAAAAGCTGATGGTGATTCTTCTTCTACCAAATGACAAGAAGGAACAGATTATTGAGTTTTTACAAGAGATAAAGGTGGAATTCAATATCAAAAAGGAATTGACCAAGATCCAGATGCTAATGTTTCTCAATATTATAATGATGCTATGAGTTATGGAAAAACTTATCAATTTGTTATTGATACAGATAATTGATGAGTTGATTCAAATGGTGCATCTAAACAAAGACTTTCAAGTAAAGATTTCGAAAGAGGACTTGAAGCTTATACTTTAGGTGCTAGAATTGGTTATAACAGAAACTCATATTTTTTAGATTTAATTGGATTATCTAATGAAAGTTTAGGAAAAACTGTAGGTTATAAAAACAATGATGGTTCTTATGTTTTGCCTGAAGATCCTAATTATGATATTTCTAATTTTGCAAACAAAAATGATGCAGTATACACAATGTATATTGATGAAGAATATCCATATGCATTAGATTTGATTTCAAAAGAATATTTTGGTGCTTTACCAAACACAAATGAAAAAGTTAAAAACATTAGTTTAAAAAGTAAAAAAATATCAGTTACTAATGGAAAAATTAATGATAATGCTACAAGTTGAAATGATATTTTTGGTTCAGGTGGTTTACAAAAATTTACAGAAAATACTTGATATGCTGGTGCTTATTATATTTCTGCTTTTACATCTACCCAAATTATTTTTAACCTTAACCATGCTTATATGGACACAGTTGGCAGAAATTTATTAAGTTATGTTGATGGAAAAGTCTTAGGTACTAATAACCAAAATACAGATAGCAGAATGGAACAAGTTGTAATTAATTATGGAAGTGGTACAGCTGATACTTATTTTGAAAATTTTAAAGTAGGACAAATTGATTATTTATCTTCTGTTCCAGAAGCTAAAAGAAGTGAAGCAAATAGTTTAAGAGGTTCTATTGTTCCAATAAAAGTTGTTCAAACTACACAATCAAATTACATTGCTTATACACCAAATCCATATATTGTTAATGAAAAAGGTGAAGTTGAAGAAAATGAAAATCTTAAAGGTATGGCACAGTTTATTTATGAATGAGATAGTAAAGAAGCAACAACTATAAGAGCTGGAATTGCTGGTTTAGTTAACTATTATCAATTAGCAAGTTTTGTTTATTCATCTAAAGATTTCCAATTAAGTGCTACACCTTATGGTGCATTTAAAGATTACTATGAAAGTATTTCTAACAATAAAACTTATGGTGCTTTGCCTAGACCATATAGCGATTATACAGCAACTAAGAATAATGAACTTGGAGAGTTCAAAATACCTTACTATAGTTATGATTCAAATGCTAGCAAAATTAATATTGAAGAACTTACTATAAATAAAACTAGTTTTCAAAATGCAGTTAATCATTATAGTAATAATAATGAATCAAAAAAATTGAATTTTGCTATTAAATTTGGAGAAGGTTCTTGAAGTACAAATTATACAAATTTCTTATTAGATTTAGAAAAAACTATTGAAGGTTTAAGTCCGAATATTGATGTTGTTTTACTTAACAGGGATGCTCAAACTCCTACATCTACTCAATGATTTAATAATCAATCTTCACCATTAGGATTTAGTTATTGGTCACCAGATTACAATGGGGTTGGAACTTGAATTGAAGCTGACAATACTATACAAAGTACAACAATTACAAAAACAGATAGTAGCGGAAAGGAAACTAAAACTAAATATGAAGGTGTACCTGGAACTAATGCACACAATTCTTTTCATACATTTTTAACAAGCATGGTTTATGCTGTTAAATTAATGAATTACACTTGAAATTCAACTACTAATAAATATGAAGCTGATAACTCAAACAGTAATAGTGGAGATCCATATGCAAGTGATGTTAAAATTCAAAAAGCATTTAGCAATGATACATTACAATCTTTGGGTATTAATCAAGATGATTCTTCATTTGATAAAAAAATTACTCCAGGAGAAAGATATGGAACAGTAGCAATTGAATTGCTAAATCTATTAATTGAAAAAGGTGTATTTGATCAATCAGCTTTAACTAAATATATTAATGATCCAACTCAACTTAAATATCCAAATAATGCACCAAAAGACCCTCAATCTCTTTGATTAGGTGGAGATGTAATAAAAGCATCATCTAAAGATGGTGTTGATCAATCAGCAAACTTTTCAAAATACCTAGGAATTTTTGCAGGTCAATCAGTTGCAAAAGCATTATGAGCTAATACAGTTTTAGATAGTGATTATAGTTTTATTCCAAGACCAGAAGCAGGCCTAAAAGAACAAATCATAACATTAGTTAATCCTGATTATGTTGCAAGAAGCGGAACTCAATCAGTTAACTGAAGAGACTTTGGTATTAAAAATAAATAATTAAACTAAGTCAGTTAAAAAAAACAGATCTAAAAAATCTGTTTTTTTTATATAATAATTGCACTTGTTAAACTTATCATGAAAAAAACAAAAAGTAAAAAAACAAAGAGTTCTAATAAAAATAAAAAGATAAGAATAAAAATTATTTTTCCTATTGTTTCATTTTTATTTTTATTATCTGGTATATTTACTATTTGTTTTACTTTTAAAAATCATTTTTACTATGAAAATTTATTAAATAAATATCAAATTGAAGCTAATAATTTAGAAACTAAAAAAATTAACAATCAATATTTAAATTTATTGAATGATTTAAACCAAGATCAAAATTTATACGACAATGAAGTAGTTAAATTTAATGAAAATGAGTCATTTGATCAATATTTACAAAATTATTTATCTTATTTAAATTTAAATCAAAAATATTATCAAGATTTTAAAGTTTACTTTATTTCAACTTACTTAAATAATAATTCAAATATAGATTTTAAAGAGTCTTTACTTGATGATTATGATATGTTAAAAAAATATACTTATTTAAATTATGAACTTGTTAATAATGTTAATAAAGTAATCCCAAATAATGATGGATTTATTAGTGGAATTTTTTTAATTACTTTTGGAACACTTTCTTTAGTAATTTATTTATCAGTATTTTTTAAAATTCAATTTAAAAAAAGAAAAAGTAAATAATATTTTTTTTAATAACTATAATAAATTGGTGTAAAAAATAAAAAATACTTTTAAATTATGGAAAATATAAAATTTGAAGATTACAAAAAAATTCATTCAGAAACTATTATGTATTATCAATTGATTGAAAGTGATTTAAAAATCATTTATTCTTTGTTGAAAAATAATAATTTTCTAGATTCATATTTAAGTGTTGAAAAATTACCACTTGGTGTAATTGTGGAAAAGTTAAAAAAATTTGATTTATCTAAAAATAAAAATTTTCTTAGCCATGAAGATTATAATTTTTTAAGTCAAATTACAAAAAACAGAAATTATTGAGCACATGATAATTTCATTGAGTTTTTGTATAGTAATGATTTTGAAAATTCTAAAGAATATATTAGAAGTTCAAAAAGATTATTAAAAGACAATGAAAGAGTAAGAAATGTTTCTTTAAATGTAGAAAAAATAAAAATAGATTTAAATCAAAAAATAAATAACTAAATTATTTTAAAAATATCTAAATTTACATATTTTTTACTTATAATGAAAATGTTATCAGGCGGTGCTACATTTGTGGCTGAGATTATACGCTAAAGACCTGATCTAGTTAGTACTAGCGGAGGCAAGCGATAATATTTTAAAAATATAATATCCTTGAAAGTCTCCTAAAAAGAGACTTTTTATTTCCTTCTGATAACAGATAGGATGAAAAATGAATAAAAAAAATATACTAAAAACAATGTTTTTATTTAGTGGTTTAGTAACTGTTCCAATGCTTGCAACTTCTTGCGGAACAAACAACAATCAAAACCATTATGTTTTTGCTTTGAGCACACCAGCAAATTTGGGTGATGCTACAAAGTTTGTAACAGACATACAACAAACTTTTAATAGCCTTAAAAATCAAAGCGAATATACTGATTATAAAGAATTAGAAGATATTACTATTTCTGTAACTGTTATTGATGATAATAAAGCAAAAAGGGATTTGATTGAAAATGGAGTAGCTGATTTTGCTTTTTTAACATCAAAAATTATTACTCAAGATAATTTTTATCAACAAGTAAATTCTAAAATTCAAACTTTAACAACTGCTTTTACTTTTGATAAAAATATTAGTGATGAATATGTGAATGGAAAATTTGATGATACTAACCAAACTGATAATGATCCCTTAAGAACAATTGCAAACGAAATGCAAAAAGCAAGTTTTGGATTAAATTATGAATATTCTTTTAGTACTTGAAAAGATGAAGGACCTGCAGCTCCTCCTCAATATGGATGGAATGGAATTAGATATAATGCATTCTATGATGTAAATAGTTTAATTTCAGGGTATCGTGGAATGATTTTTTTGAGTGGAACAGAAGATAAAATCAACCAAGCTATTAATGCTTGAAATAATCAAGATTGGGAATCATTTAGAAATTTAGGAATTGTAGTTGGTGAAGAAACAAGTGCTGGTACATACTTATTACAAGAACAACTTATTAAAAAACATTTTAATAAGGATAATAATTGGACTTTAGCACAAGATAGAAAAGATAATCAAGAAAAATATGATTTAGATTCATATGGTTCTTCTAAAACTGCTAATCCCAATTATACAATTTATTTTGCTGATGAAGGTTCATTTGCTTGAACTCATAATGATGGAAAGTCTACTGATTTTTCAACTGAAGAAAATGGAAAAATAAAAATATTAACATCAACAAATCCTGCTATATATGATGTTGGTGTATTTAGTAAAAATGTAAACCAAAAAGTTGCAGATTTATTAAGTGAATCAATCGTTTATTTATATGAAACTAACAATAACTTGTATGGTGAAGGGTGGGGCTATAATGGTTATCAACTAATTAAAGATGTTGAAAAAGAAGTTATTACCCCAATGAAATTAGGTCTTGGAATATAGAAAAATGTTAGAAATTAAAAATTGGACTGTTAAAAATCTTAATCAAGAAAATATAGTGATTAAAGACTTTAATTTATCTTTTAAAGAAAATGAATTAGTAGCTGTTATTGGTTCTTCAGGTGTTGGTAAAACAACTTTACTTAATTCTCTAGCTTTAAATGCAAAAATCTTGAATGGTGATTTGTGTTTTAACAATCAAAAAATTAATTTAAAGAAAAAAAGAAAATGAAAGAATTTTCGTAAAAACATTGGCATAATAAGTCAAAAAAATACTCTGATTGAAGATAGTAGTGTTTTTGATAATTTAAAATCTGTAGTTTCTGAGAAGAACAACTTTTTCTTTAAGTTTTTTAGTATTATTACAAAAAAACAAGAGCAAGAAATTTTTGAAATTTTAAATGAACTTGGGATTCTTTCTAAAGTTTTTTATAAAGTAAAAGATTTAAGTGGAGGTGAATCACAAAGGGTTGAAATAGCAAAACTTATTATTAGAAAACCAAAAATTATTTTAGCTGATGAACCTACTTCAAATTTAGATGATTTAAATTCTAAAAAAGTAATTGAATTAATAAAAAAAATAGTAAAAAACCAAAAAGCAATTGCAATTATTAATTTACATGATGTGAAATTATTAAAAGCTAATATTGATAAAGTAATTGGGATAAAAAATCAAATGGTTTTTTTTCAAAAAAAACCTAAAGAAATAACAGAAAAAGATTTAAAAAAATTGTATGAAAAATAATTTAGTAAAACAAAATCCTTTTTATTCTTTTGTTACTAATGGTGATAAATATAAAAAAAAGAAGTTTTCATATTTATCAAAATTTTTAATTGCTTTATTTTTAATTACTATAGTTGTTATTTCTTTTTGGTTGGTTGGGTTTAATTTATCACCAAATGGAGTTACTGTATTTTCAAACCGTGTTAATAAAGTTTTTTTATTTTCAAATACTTTAAAAGATTATCCTAATTATAGCTTAGTAAGTTTGTCATTAGAATATTTGTGAATTTCAATTAAAGGAACAATTGTTGGTACAACAATCGGTTTTATAGTTGCTTTTATTACTGCTACTTTTTCCAATTACTATTTAATAAGAAATTTATTTCTTGCTAATTTAGCAAAAATATTCATAGTTCTTTTAAGAGCATTTCCAACAGTAGTTTTTATTTATTTTTTTACTAATCTTTTTTCAAAAGATTTATCTTTAGTTCTTGTTTTATTTTGGTTTAGTTGAATTTGATTACATAAATACATGATAGAAATATACAACAATTTAAATTACTATCCTTTTTACAATTTAGTTGTTCAAGGTAATTCAAAGATTTTAGCTTACTTAAAAACAATTATTCCCCAAATTAATAACAAATTTATTTCTTTGTTTTTGTATTCTTTTGATGCAAACATGCGATGAAGTTCTTTGCTTGGAACTTTAGGATTAGCTGGAATTGGGGAATTAATTGAAAAAGCTTCAAACCAGTTTGAAGCAATGGGAATTCCAGTGTTAACCATTATGATTTTTATGATTTTATTAGAATGCTTTGTTTTTGTTTTAAATCGTTATTTACTTGTTCATCAAAGTAGTGGATTTAGTAAACAAACAATGGAATTTATTAAAAGTGAAAACAAAACTAAATTATTATCATTTGCATTTATTAAAAAAAACAGAAAAGAATTAGCAAATTACTACAAGTTAAAAATGTATTTGAAAGTTTGCTTATTTGCTTTCTTTTTTGCAATTTTAATTTATTCTTTATTAACTTTAAAGTGAAATTCATCTTCAGTTTATCAAAATAATTTTTTTCAACAACTTTTTGAACCTGACTGAAATATAGTTTATCAAAAAAACATCAATATATGGGTTGATATTTTTAAGATGGTAGGACAATCTATTGTAATAATCACAATTGCATTAGTTTTAAGTTTAACATTACTATTTATTAGTTGTTTTAAACTCTTTAAATATTATTCAATTTTAGGAATTTTTTTATCAACAATTATCAGATCCATTCCTATGATTGCTTTTTTCTTTTTAATTAATCCACTATTTGCAAATCCTAGTTCAACTATTTGTATTGTTTTAGCACTAGCATCAGCAACTGTTATTAACAAAAATATTACTGAAAGTATTAATAAAATTGATGCAAAATTAATTACAGCATTTACAATGCAAGGATTTAATAAATTTACAATTTTTATTAAATATATCATCCCAAGTGTTAAAAAAGATTTTCTTACTTTTTTTAGTTTTGAATGAGAGAGTACTTTTAGGGACTTAATCACTTATGGCAAGTATGGTGTTTCAGTAATTGGATCAAATGTTTACATTTATTTTAATGGTTCAAAAAAACAAATAGATAAAATGGCAACTTTTGTTTGAATTTCTTTTTTTATAACTTTATTTGTTGTTTTTCTAACGTATTTATTTCGTTATTTATTTGTTGAAAACAAAAATTTTTTTAAAGATTTAAATGATTTTAAATTCAATTTAATTTCAAAACTTAAAAATCTTAAAAAATTTGCTCATAAAATTTAAAAATATTGGGGTGTTATTTTTTTAAAATATCCTAATATTTTTTTATATACTAATTAAGTTATGAATTATAAAATAGCAGTAGATGGAACAGCAGGAAGTGGCAAATCAACAATCTGTAAATTAATAGCAAAAAATTATGGATTTACTTTTATTTCAACTGGTGGATTTTACCGATCTTATGGTTATGTTTTAAAAAATGCTAATTTATTGGATGATTTAGATAATCAAGAAAAAATCTTATCTGAATGTAAAAAATATGATGTTAAAGTAGTTGAAGATAGTTTTTTTATTAACAGCAAAAATGTTACATCTTTACTAAAAGATGAATCAGTCTCATTAGCAGCATCTTTAATTGCTTCTAAACAATATATTAGAAATTTTATAAAACAGAAAATAATAGATTTAACTAGTGTTTCTCCAAAGGTTTTAATGGATGGTAGAGGAATAGCTGAAGAATTTATGCCTGATGCTAATTTGAAGTTTTACTTTTTTTCTTCTTTAAAAGTAAGGACCCAAAGAAGAAAAAAAGAACTTGAATCACTAAATAAAAAAAGTAGTTTTTTTTCAATTTATTTTGATTTATTTAAAAGAGATTGAAAAGATAAACATAGAAAACTAGCTCCATCTAAAATTAGTTTTGATACTATAAAAATTAATACATCTCATAAATCAATTGATGATGTTTTTAATGAAATAAAAAAGTATATAAAGGTGTAAGATGTTAACTGTAGCAATTGTTGGAAAACCCAATGTTGGTAAATCAACTTTATTTAACCGAATTATCAAAGTTAATAAATCAATTGTTGATGATGAACCTGGTATTACAAGAGATAGAATTTATGCTAATGCTGAGTGATTAACTCAAAAGTTTAAGTTGATTGATACTGGTGGATTAATGCTTGAAGAATTTGATTTTAAAAAGCAAATTGAACTTCAAGTAAATTATGCAATTGATGAAGCCAGCATCATTATTTTTTTGGTTTCATATAAAGAAGGAATTAATAATGATGACTATTATGTTGCAAAACTTTTAAAAAAGTACAAAAACAAAAAAATTATTTTAGCTGTTAATAAAGCTGAAAGCAGACCAGTTAACTTTGGTGATGAACATGAATTTTTAAAATTTGGATTTCAAAAACCATATTTTATTGCTGCTAATCACGGAATTGGTGTTGGTGATCTATTAGATGCTATTATTAATGCAAAACAAGAAGCTCTCAAAGAGAATGAAGATACTTTCAAGTTTTGTATAATAGGTAGACCAAATGTTGGTAAATCCAGTTTAGTTAACTGTATTTTAAATGAAGATAGAATGATAACTTCACCAATTGCTAATACAACAAGGGATGCAATCGATACAAATTTTAAAAGAAATGGTGTTTTATATACAATTATTGATACTGCTGGAATTAGAAGAAAAGGTAAGATTCAAGAAAATGTTGATAAGTATGCTTATTTAAGAGTTGAACAATCCATTGCAAGAAGTAATTTAATCATTGTTATGCTAGATGGTAGTGAGCCTTTTAATGAGCAGGATGAAGTAATTGCTGGACTTGCTTATAAAGCTAATATTCCATCAATCATTGTTGTTAATAAGTGAGACATTGTTAAAGATAAAAATGAAAAAACAATGAACCAATTTATTAAAAATATTAAAATTAAATTTAAATTTTTAAGTTGATCTCCAATTGTTTTTTTAAGTGCATTAGAAAATAAAAGAGTGAATAGTTTATTTGATGAAATTAATAAAATAAAAGCAAATTTGGTTCAAAAATTTAATACTAAAATGTTGACTGATTTGGTAATGAAACTACAAATGTTAAATAGTCCGCCTTTTTTTAATGGAGGAAGAATAAAAGTTAATTATGTTACTCAAGTTAAAAGTCAAATTCCAACTTTTATCCTGTTTTGCAATAATCCTAATTTTTTACATTTTAGTTATGCAAGGTATTTGGAAAATGAATTTCGTAAAAGTTTAGATTTAATGAATGTACCAATTACTCTATATTTTAAAAATAAAACTGATAAGATTAGAGGAAAGGACAATTACAATGAATAAAAGAATTTGTATTTTAGGAACAGGGGCGTGGGCAACTGCACTAGGAATAAGACTATCATTAAATGGTGCAACTGTTTTTATGTATGGTGTTGATATTTTTGAAGTAAATGACATTAATAGTGGTTATAACAAAAAATATTTTGGTGAAAAAAAATTTATTTCATCTTTATCTGCAACAACTGATTTAAGTACTGCTATTGGAGATTCAAAATTTATTATCCTTGCATTTCCATCAAATTATTTAATAGAAGTTTTGCGAAAGTTAAGAACTATAATTTCAAGAAATTCAAATGTTATACTTATTAATACTATTAAAGGGTTAGACCAAGTTACTCATGATGTTTTAAGCAAGACAATTAAAAAAGAGTTAAAAGGATATAAAGCTAAAATAGTTACTTTATCTGGTCCATCTTTAGCAAGTGATGTTTTTGATTTAAAACCAACTATTGTTAATATTTCTGGAAAAAATAAAGAAACTGTTTCAAGTGTTATTAATTTATTCAATAGTAATGAATTTAAAGTTATTCCAATTACTGATTTTAAAGGCATTCAAATTTATTCTAGTGTTAAAAATTTATTGGCAATTGGTGCTGGAATAGTGAGTGAAAAGTATAATTCTATTAGTTCAGTTTCTGCTTTAATTACTCTTGGATTAAAAGAAATAATGCTAATTTGTAAACATATGGGTGCAAAAAAATCTACTTTGCTTTCTTTTTGTGGAGTGGGTGATGCGTTTTTATCTTGTTTTTCAAACGAATCAAGAAATTTTAATTTTGGAAAATTAATCTACAATCATGGTATTAGAAAAGCTCTTACTATTAATAAAAAAACAGTTGAAGGTTATCAAATTTATAAAGTTGCAAAAAATATTATTTTTAAATATAAGTTGATATGCCCTGTTTTTTCAACTTTAATCGAAGTTTTGGATGAAAAAACAAAAGCAGATCATTTTGTTGAAAAATGCTGATCTTTGATATCTTAATTTTTTGTTTTTAATTAATTGAGATTAATAAATTTGACTAAGTAAAAAAATAGACTATTTTTAAAATAATCTAATTTTTGTTTTTAACAAAGAGCTATTACTAATTAAGTGCAACTAATTCTTTTTGAATTGTTGGACATCTTTTAATATCTGCAACATCTTTTTCAAGATTAGTAACTCTAACTTTAATATCTGCCACATCACTTTCTAGATTAGTAACTCTGACTTTGATATCTGCAACATCAGTTTCAATATTAGTAACTCTTGTCTTAATTTCTTTTAATTCTTTTAAAATCAAATCTAATATTGTGTCTTTGCCATCTG
>CAMWTH010000006.1 GCA_947177125.1 uncultured Mycoplasma sp.
GAAGTGCCCACATAAATTTTATATTATGTGTTGCACTTCATATTTCAATCGAGCAAAAAGTAAATTTTAACTAAGCAAAATTTACTTTTTTTATTTATAAAGTGTATTATTATCTGCCTAATTCGCTTCAAGCAGCATCAAATACTTTTTTGATTGCATTATATGATCTTGTGAAAGCTCTTTTTTCTTCAGCTAGTAATGATAGTTTTAAAGGACTGTGTCATCCATCTTTCCCAACAAGTGCTGGTCATCCAATATAGATATCACTATCTGCATTTTTCTTAATAGCCACTGGTAAAACAATATTTTCATCTCTTAAAACTGCTTTACAAATTTTTGCTAAACAAGCCCCAATTCCATAGTATGTTGCTCTTTTTGCGTTAATAATTTTGTAAGCTTTTTTCATCACATCTTTGTGAATTGCTTTCTTTTGAGATTCACTTAATTTTTTATATTTAGATAATGGCAAAGATCCAATTGTTACTTGTGAAAAAGCAGAAACAGAAGAATCTCCATGTTCACCAATTACAAAAGCTTCAATAGATGCTGGACTAACTTTTGTTCTTTTTGCAATTTCTCATTGTAATCTTGCAGAGTCTAAAATTGTTCCAGAAGGAATAACTCTAGATGGCTCAAATCCAGTAACTTTTGCATAAATTGCACCTAAAATATCTACTGGGTTTGATGCAATTACTGTAACTCCTTCAAATCCTGAATCTCTTACATTAGTTGCAATTTCTTCCATAATTTTAGCATTTCTACCAACCAATTGAAGTCTTGTTTCTCCACCTGGTTTTTGAGGAACACCTGCTGTAATCACAACTAAATCAGCATCTTCACAGTCTGCATAAGTACCTTGCTTAATAAGAGTAGCTGGAGTCAGCATTGCTGAATTAGCATCTTCAAAATCTCATGCATGTCCTTTTGCTACTGTTTCAAAAGCATCAATAAGAACATATTCATCAAACAATCCTTGATTTAAAGCTGAATATAAAAACGATGTACCTACAGCTCCACAACCAATTAAAACAACCTTTCTATTTTTCATATTTGTTTTTTTCCTCCAAATTAACTATAGTTTTTTTTAATTTTCGAGATGATATATTTTCTAAATCTTTATCAGAAATTAGATAAATAACTTCCAATTTATTACAATCTTTTTTGTAAACTCTTTCAATAGATTTTTCAAACTGAAAGTCTTTAACATCCCTTATACCTCTTATTATAAAATATGTTAAGTTTATTTCAGCAAAATCTGAAATCTTTCCTTCTCACATTTTTACTTCAACATTTTGTAAATGTAATTTTAAAATTTCATTTTTTACTGTTTCATATCGCTGTTTTAAGTCACTACTTTTTTTTAATGGATTAACTGCTACAACCACATAAACAAAATCAAATACTTTTAAAGCTCTTTTTAAAATATTTTTATGACCATCATGAAAAGTTTCAAAGGTTCCTGGAAAAATACATTTCTTATTTTTTTTTGACATAAAAAAATTTCTCTATTTCTAGAGAAATTTTAATATATTAAACTATTGTTTTTGTGAAGAATAATTATTAAATCTTCTATTATCTGGTTTTCTTTTAATAACTTCAGGAAGAATAATTTCTTCATCTTTTTTTTCAGCAAACATTTTTGGTAATCCTTTTGCTTCAGCAATAGCATCACAAAATAATCCAATTAATAAATAAACTGATTTGATTGAATAATTATTTGCTGGAATAACAAAATCCACTAAATCTGGATTTGCATTTGTATTACATATAGCAATGACTTTAATACCAAGTTTTTTAGCTTCCCTAATAGCAATTTTATTAGTTTCAGGATCAGTTAAAATAATTGCTTTTGGAAGGTCTTTCATTGTTCTAATTCCTGAAAAATATTTTGCATATTTCTCAGTTTTCTTTTTTAGTTCTACTTGTTCTTTTTTAGTATATTTATTTATTTCACCATTTTTGTGAATCAAAATTAAATTATTAAATTTAGCTACTGATTTTGTAATTGTAGAAAAATTTGTTAAAGTACCACCTAATCATCTTTCATTTATATAATAAGCATGAACTCTTTTAGCTTGATCTTTTACATGGTTTTTAATTGTTTTTCCTCTTGTACCTACAATTAAAATTGGTGAATTTTCTAAATTAGAATTTGCTTTAACTAAATCCAATAAATAGTTATAAGCAACATTTAAAGAAATTACAGTATGTAGTAAATCAATAATATGGTTTGACCCTTTTTTAGTATAAATATACTTTTTCATTTTTGGATTTCATTTTCTGCTTGTTAATCCAATATGAGCACCTGTTTCCATTAATTTATTTACACTAACCAGTTTTCTAAATGGTTTGCCTGTAATTGTTGGATTTTCTTTTATTTTTTGTAAAATGCTGTTTTCTATTTCAGCTACTTTTTCTTTATAAGTGTTAGATTCAAATTTTGAACCAGAATCGCTAGTTTTTTTATCTACTGAATTTGCAGTTTTTTTAGTTACTGTTTTAGAAACTTCTTTGTCAGCAGTTTTTTTAGTTTCTTTACTATCTGCTTTTACATCTTTTTCAACTGTTTCTTTTTTAAGTTTATCAGTTTTTTTAGATGATTCAGTTTTTGCCTCTGCTTTTTTAGGCATATTTTCTCCTTGTAATATAAAATGTATAAAAAAATTTAAACAGAATATATTATATAGCATTAAAAATTACTATGAATAAATTTTATTTAATTGTGTTTAAACATTTTTTTAAATTACTAATATATGTTTAGTAAAATATGTTATAAAGTAGAAAATATGAACCAGAATTCAAGCAAAAAGTTATATGCAAATCACTTTAGTTCTAAAAAAGAAAGATTTAGATACTATCTTATTTGAAGTTTAATTTTATTTTTTTGAGTTGGAATAATTGCTTTTTGTTATTGAACTTCAATTATTCTTCAATGACAAAATACAGAAAATACTCTAGAACCAACAGTTGTGAAAGTATTTGTTTGCTTTAACTTTGTTTTTAACTCTCTTTTATATTGTGATGCAACTAAGCAATTTGTTTATGGTCTATACTACAATTTTTATATAAAAAAACAACTATCAAAAGAAAAAAATGAATGAAATAAAAAATATCAAAAATCAAATATTAATAAAGCAAATTATATAGTTTATGTGCTTTATTGTACTTGTGATGATTTTGATGAAAACAGTTTATCAGAAAGCATGAAACAAAAATATAAAAATTGTAAATTTTTTATACTTGATGACTCAAAAACTGAAACCTATAAAAGAAGAGTAGATGACTTTGCAAAAAAATATGGAAATATACAAATAGTTAGAAGAGATAGTACAAAAGGGTTTAAAGCTGGAAATATAAATCATTTTCTAAGACAAGATAAGAACTATGATTATTTTGTTGTTTTAGATGCTGATGAAATAATTCCAAGTGATTTTGTTGGAAAGTCTTTATTATATTTTCTAGAGGATAATCAAATTGGAATAGTTCAAGCAAAGAACTTATGTACAAGACAAAAAAATCTATTTGATTACATTGGATCATACATTCATAATTTTCAATGACAAGTTGAGTACAACACAAGAAATAGACTTGGTGTATTAAATCTCTGCGGACATGGTGCAATTATAAAAAAAGAATGCTATGAACAATCTAAAGGTTTTCCAGAAATATTACTAGAAGATTGAGGTCTAACATATAAAGCTTTGCAAAATAAATTTTCAGTAGTTTATGCAGATAATATAACTTGTTATGAAGAATTTCCTAGCGAATATATTTCATTTAAAAAAAGACAATTTAGATGATCTCAAGGTGGAGCTGAAGTTTTTAAATATTTAGGATTTAAATCATTGTTTGCTAAAAAAGTTCCTTTTTTCCGAAAGTTAGATATTTATTTATCTCAAACATCTTTTATAATAATCATTCTTTCATCTAGTCTTATTATCTTTAATCTTAGTGTTTTATGCCCTCTAGGATTTTCATTCACTTATTTAGATTGATATATTGCTGTTACAGTATTTTTTGCAATAGCACCTCTTACTAATTGTTTTTTCTTTTATTTAGGAAAAATTAATTTTTTTAAGTTGATATTGATAATCCTTTTTTATTATTTTATTTATTCATCATTGCTTGTATCTACAACATTTGCAGTAATTAGTGCATTTTTAAAAACAAAATTTAAATTTTTCATTACACCAAAAAACAAATCAAACAATTCTATTACTTTTGTACAGGCAATAATATTCAATATTTGAGAAATCATAATATCCATCATTTTATTAATAGCAATGTCTATAATTTCTTATTATACTAATGTTAGCATAATGACATTTGGATGAATAATACTTATTATTATTCCAATGCTTTTAAGTGTTGCTTATTCACTTATATCAAATATAAAAATTACTCAAAAAAATAAAATTAGTATGGCAAAAGATTATAAAAAAGCAAACCTTTTTGTGTAAAAAACTAGAAATAAATAATTGAAAATTCATTGTTATAACTATAAGTTATAGGTTTCAACAAATAATAAGAAATTTTTGTTCATAATAGAAATTAACACAATAATTTTAAAAGATGTTTAAATCAAAAAATTAATTAAATGTATAAAATACAAAAAAATATATCCAAACAAAAATTTGGATATATTTTTAAATTAATTAAAATTATCTAACAACTGGTCTTGGAGGAACAGTTCCTGGTCTAGCACCAGTGTTAACTGAAATTAATCTTCCATCAGCTGTTCTAATAACAGTTCTTCCAGGTGTAGTATTCATTGGTCTTGAAGCCATAGGAGTTACACCAGGTCTTGGTTGAACAAATGCCGGTCTTGAAACCATAGGAGTTACACCAGGTCTTGGTTGAGTTACTACTGGTCTTGAAGCCATAGGAGTTACACCAGGTCTTGGTTGAACAAATGCCGGTCTTGAAACCATAGGAGTTACACCAGGTCTTGGTTGAGTTACTACTGGTCTTGAAGCCATAGGAGTTACACCAGGTTTTGGTTGAACAAATGCCGGTCTTGAAACCATAGGAGTTACACCAGGTTTTGGTTGAGTTACTACTGGTCTTGAAGTTGTTGTGTTAACTACAACTCTAGGAGTAGGTTGTGGAGTAACTTTTTGTTGTGGAATATTAATATTAATAACTGGAGACTTTGGTTTTTGTGCTTCTACATTATTTACATTTATTGTAGGTCTAACAGGTGCTTTAACAGCAGATTGTTGTTGAGCTGCTTTATTTTTAGCTTCATCTAATTCTTTATTTCTAGCTTTTTTAGCTTTTAAGTTGAAAATGAAAGAAATTAGCAATGAGATGACACCAACACCACCAAAAACACCAACTAAAGCACATAGAACCAGTCCACCACTTTCCATTTGTTGGTCTGGTGCAAAAGTACCTTTTGCAGCTAATGAAATTATAACTGCTAATGCAAAGATAAAGAAAAATAACCCAACATAGAGTAAAATTTCTGAAACTTTTGCAAATTTTCTACTTTTTTTAGATGAACTTGCCATAAAAAACCTCTTTAATTTTTTAATATAATTACATAATTACAATACTGTATGCTTTAGCAAAACAATAATGTCAATAATTTATAAATAGAACACTTATACTAAATTAAGTATATTATAAATTTGACCAAAATACAAAGTCGCATTAAAAAAAATTGGTATTTTTAGTAAATTAAGGGTGATTTTTTTAAAAATTTATTGTTTTTTGAAGAACTATACTTAATAATTTGTTTTGTACAAATATAGTCCACATCCTGGTGCTTTATCAACTGAACTTCCTTTTTTAGGATTACTAAATAAAGTAATAACATCATCATAAATAATTTTTTGTTCACAATATTTTATAAGAGTTGCAACAATCATTCTAACCATATTTCTTAAAAATCCTAATCCGTTTATAAAAATAAAAATTCTTTTTTTAACTTTATAAATTTTTATTCATCTAATAGTTCTTACTGTATTCTCAAGACTAGATGTACTAAAACTTAAAAAATCTTTTGTGCCAACAAAAAGATTTAAAATATCTTTAACTCTTTTAATATCTAAAAATTTGTTGTATTGGTACTCATAGTTTTTTCTAAATAAGTTAAACTCACCAATATTAATTAAATATAAATAAGTTTTTGATTTAATTGAAAATCTTGCATTAAAACTATTTTCTGTAAGACTTACATTTTTTACATAAATATTATTTAATTTGTCATTTAAATATTTTTTTACATCATTGCATTTTATTTGAATTTTAGTAGAAAAAGATACTGTTTGATCAAATGCATGAACATATTTATCTGTCCTACCTGATGCAACAGTTTTAATAGAAGAATTGAACAAAAGTGATAGGTATTTTTCTAATTCTGATTGAACAGTTACAATATTTCCGGTTTGTTTTGCATATCCTGAAAAAAAGCTGCCATCATAACTAATTTTTAATATGTATGTCATTTTCTGTTTAATGTGCAAAGATATCTCAAAAACCAAAAGAAACAAACATTTGTTTTCCTTTTAAAGTTACTAAAGTAATCAAAATACCAAATAATAGAGCAGAAACTAAAAAAATAACTCAATCTCAAAATTTAATATCATAGTCACGGTATCTAGTTCTAGAATATCTTGGATTATAACCTCTAGCTTCCATTGCATTTGATAATTCACCTGCTTTTTTAAAAGCAATTGAAAATAAAGGAACTACTAAAGATGTTAATGAAAATAATTTATCTTTTAAACTTCCATTTTTAAAATCCAGTCCCCTTGATGCTTGAGCTTTTAAGATTCTATTAGATTCATCAAGTAAAGAAGGTATAAATCTTAAAACAAGTGCAATTGTCATACTTCATTCAGCTACTGGTAATCTTAGATATCTAAATGGATTTAAAATGTCTTCTAAAGCACATGTTAATTGGATTGAAGAAGTTGTTGAAGTTAAAATAGTAACTATTAAAATCATCAAAAATATTTTTAGTGTTACATAAAGCATTAAACAAATTGCCTGAGAAGAATATGTATATCATTTTGTTAAATAAATGTATGCATAATGTTCTGTTTCAGAAGTACCATAAAAAACATCTTTTATACTTCAGCCATTACTTATATCTAATCTTCCTATGATTTCTTTTAATTTACTAATATCATCTTGATTAGCAACTTTAAAAAAACCATTACCTAAATAAGAATTCCCATCAGGCAAAGTAGCTCCATTTAAAAAATTGGAACTACTTGGCAAAACTTGCCCACCATACATAGATCCTTGTAAAAAATGTTTTCCTTCACTTACAGTTACATGAAAACTATCTCAATTTAAAAAAGATGGTTTATAGAAAAAATAGTATTGACTTTCAAAATCAAAAACAACACCAGGTCCTTTATATGTTATTCAATTAATTAAAGATAAAATAATTGCTAAAAAAATAACTGACTGAATAATTCTTCATAGTTTTTTTAGTGGCAGTTTAGCTAAAAAAAATAGAGTTAAACAAAAAACAAGTAGAACTGCTTGATAAACAAAACCAAAAGGAATAAAAATCATAGCAACAACAAAAATAGTTGTTAAAAATTTTAAAGCAGGATTCATTCTGTGAATAATACTATTTTTTGAAGAAAATGTGCTGTAATTCATATTTTACCTTTTTATTAAAATCTTAAAAATTTTACTATTTTAATTATTTAAATAATAAAGTTTTTTATTTACTTTTCTTTTTTATTTGAATTTTCTTGCTTGAAGATAAAATTTCTTCAATATCTTTTGATAATTCTTCAACTGTTCTTGGTTTTTTATCATACAAAGAAATAAACCTTTTATCTTTTTCACACAAACTATCAATAAAGTCTATAATCTTAGGTTTTTCCATTTTTGAATTCAAATACAGGTTTTTATTGGTAAAAATTTGATAAGGTGTACCATGCATTAAAATTTTCCCTTGATCCAAAACAATAACATGGTCTGCTATTTCTAAAACATGATCCATTGTATGGGTAATAACAATAACTGTTTGCTTATTTTCTTTAGCATCTAAAATGATTTTCATCATTTCTTGTTCACCTCTTGGATCTAATCCAGCTGTTGGTTCATCAAAAATTAAAATTTTTGGTTCAATTGCCAGTATTCCAGCAATTGCAACCCTTCTTTTTTGACCGCCAGACAATCCAAAAGGACTTCTTTCTAAAAAAGATTCATCAAGTCCCATTCTTAATAAATATTTTTTACACAAATTTTGCAGATATTGTGATTCTGAAGTACTTTCATAACTAATTTTTTTAATTCATTTTTTTTCTGAATCATTTTTAACAATTACTTTTGCAAAATTTTTCCCTGATTTAACTTGCAGTTTTAAATCTAATTTATTCTTATTAATAAAATCTTGTAAATTAGTGTAATTATCTTTTTTAGCATCAAAAAAAATGATTATTTCATTCAAATAATTTTTAAAAATAATTTTTTCAACTACTTGTTTATTAAGCTCTTCTGCTTTTTTAGAAGGAATTTTTAAAGTTAGTGGTCCAAAACTTATATCTTTTTCAATTGTATTTTTAAATAATTGATATTCAGGAAACTGAAAAACCATACTTATTAATCTTCTTAGTTTTTTAGTATTTTTTATTTTTCTCTTTTTACCATAAATATGAAAATCATCAATTCTAATGTCGCCTTTTTTTGATTTTATTAAACCATTAAAATGTGCAACTAATGTAGATTTACCACTACCTGAATTTCCGATAATGAAATAAATTTTATTTTCTTCAAATTGAAAAGAAAAATTATCAACTGCCACCACTTCATTTTCATGGTTTTCATTGAATTTACAAGTTAAATTTTCAACTTCTAAAATTATTTTTTTATTTTCTATTTTTTCTTGCATAGTGATTCCAATAATTTTTCTTTAACAATTGTTAAATCTACATTAATACCCTTTTCATTTAATTCTTTAGATAGTTTTAAAATAAAAGGAAAATCTAAAGATGAATTATCCAAAAATTTTTTATCAGTAAAAATATTTTCAGGTTTACCAGATTTAATAATTTTCCCTTGTTTTAAAACAATAACACGATCAGCATTTAAAACTTCATCCATATCATGAGTTATTGAAATAACAGTTTTTTTTGATTTATTTTTTAAATCTACCATTACTTTTTTTAATTCTGATTTTCCTCTTGGATCAAGCATGGAAGTTGATTCATCAAAAATAATTATTTTTGGATTTGTAGCAAGAACTGAAGCAATAGCCACTCTTTGCTTTTGTCCACCAGATAAAGACAATGAGTCTTTATCTAATAAGTCTTTAACATCAACTATTTCACTTGCTTGTTCAATTATATTGTCCATTAAACTTGGATTAACCTTTCTATTTTCCAACCCAAAAGCAATATCATCCCTAGCAGACAAACCAATAAATTGACTGTCAGGATTTTGAAAAATAATACCAACATTATTTCTTAATTTTTGGAAATTTAAATATGAAACAGTTTCTCCATAAATTTTAATATTTCCACTACCTGGTTTTAGTAAACCAACCAAAATTTTAGATATAGTTGATTTACCGCTACCATTATGGCCAATAATACAAACATATTCATTTTCATAGATATCAAAACTAATGTCATCTAATACATTGTTAGTTAGGTCATAACTAAAAGTGACATTTTCAATTTCAAAAACTTTTTTAGCAGTATCTTTCATGTTTGTACTCATTTGTTTTTCAATAAATGATTATATTTTAAATGTATAAAGTTTAAATAATTAATAATTTCAGGTTTTTAAATACTATTTATTTCTTATTTTTTACAAAAATATTTATATAAAAACTTAGCTTTGAATTTTCAAGAAAATAATTTAAAAATAAAAACTAAAATTTTATTTTTAATTCCCATTATTTTTTGTTTTTTAATATTCTTTTTTTCAACTAATTTATAAACATATTTTGCAACTTTATCTTTATTAATCCCAAACTTTAAACTACTATTTAATTTTTTCATTAAATTGTTTGTTTGAACTTTATACAAAGAATTTTCATCTAAATTTATTTTTCTATTTTTATCAAAATCTGTTTTTATTTTTCCTAAAATTAAATAGCAAATACCTATATTTTTTAATTTACAAATATTATAAAAATTAGAATTCACAATTTTTAAAAGCTGTTTTGACAAACAATATTGCATCTCAAAAGGAACAAATATTTCTGATACCGTAGATCCAATATTAATGATTTTTCCTTTTGATTTTTGTAAATAATCAATAGCTATTTCACAAATATTAAAAGCTGATTCAACATTTACTCTCATTAATTTTTCATATTCATCAATCTTTAATTCTTCTCAAGAAGAAACAAGTGCATAACCACTATTATTAATAACTAAATCTATTTTTTTATGCTTTTCAAAAACTTGTTCAAAATACTGTTTTACTTTTTTAAAATCAGAAATGTCACACTGCAAATGAAAGATTGAAGGTGAATTTGGTTTAGATCTTGACAAAGAATAAACAAGATAATTTTTACTTGCTAAAAGATTTCCAACAGCTAAACCAATACCACTAGAAGCACCACTAATAATAGCTATTTTTTTATCAAAATTATTTTCCATAAAAATTTACATATCAAGCATGAACATTTTGTTTTTATTTAAAACTAATTTTTCAATTTTATTTAATTTTTTCTTTTTAGATTTATCAAGCACAATAAGCTTAGAAAATACTTTTAAAAAACTACATTCAGTATTCAATCCAAAAGCAAGATTTTTTAAAATTTCTTCTAAAGCAATGTTTGCTATGTTATGCAAACCTTTATCTAATTTAACAAAAATAAAATTAAAAAAAATGTTGTTTGTCTTACTGAAAGTAATAAGTGGTTGAATTTCTTTTATTAATTTAACATTTCATTCTTTGTTAAAATTTAAGAAATTATTCAAATTAAAAAATTCATATTCTTTATAGTTTTTCAAGCTAAAAATCAAATTAATTGAAGTGATGTTGTTTTTCTTTTCTTTTTGGGTATTTAGCCAATTTCAAAAAGAATCATCAATTGATTCAATTTCTTTTTTGTCAATAAAAACATTTGTTTTGTTTAAGTGAATTGGAAAGTTTTTTTCTAATCATTTATCTTTTTCATTTAAATTTAAAAATAAATTCATTATGCTAATGTCCCTATAGGATCTCAAGGATCTAAATTTATAACTTCTTGTTCACTTAAACTTGGTAAATCTAATTTTTTTAAAATATTTTCTAAATCACTTTTCAAAACAACTGCTTGATAAGTATATTTGTCAAATCATGAGTCACTAATTGTTCAATATCCATAGTCACCTAAATCATCACCTCAGCTATTTTGAATTCTTCAACGGTTAATATTTAAATTTTTCATTGCACTAGCTAAAGTTGTATAATTTGTAATCTGCTTATCATCAAATTCTTTTAATTTATCCAAATCTAAATTAACACCTACAATTAGCATTGCATGTGTCATAAAACTTGTTCGGTAAGATAATTGATCGCCTTTACTTAATTCAAAAGAAGTATTAAACAAATTAGTGATATCAAATAATTGATCATCTCAATTACCAGAAATTCAGTCTCTAAATCAACCAACATCAGAGCCAAATCAAACAGGTAATCCATTTTTTAACTGATTAACAATTAAATATTTAAATATTTCTAATTCCACATTACAATGCATAATTGGTTTTCCTTCAATCACATTATTTAAATATTGAAAAGAATAAAGTTTATAAAAATCTTTAGATTTTTGTGGAGCATGAATAATACTGATAAATTTATTTAATTTTAAATCCACATATTTTTCATAAAAAGTTTGTGGGGTTAAATTTTTATCAACAATCATTTTTTTATTTAAATCTTTATAACTATTTACATACTGTGAATCTTGTTTAGTTTCTACACTATATTCAAAATCAAAGTTTGTTGGAATTTTGCCATAAAATGATTGTAATAATTTAAAAATGTCTTTCATCATTGTTTTTTTTAAATTAGATAAACTATCATATGACTTATCCTTTTCTTTTCTTAAATCAGCAGCAAAATCCCTTAGTTTTCAATTTAGTAAATAATTAATTTTTTGTGTATCACCAGCATGATATGTATCTTTCATTACATCATATGGAACAATTCCATATTTTTCAATTAAATTCACAGCCATATCCCATTGTCCACCATCTTCAATACCTGTTGATAAAAAGTGTGAAACTAGACGGTCATCACTTGGTGAATCTATATTGTTAATAATTGCTTCCAAAAAGAAATTAGATCTTTCTATTTTGTCCCAAAAAGCTAAATAAGCATTTGATAAAGAAAAATCTTCTAAATCTAATTTCTTAGCTATTTGTTCTCTCATAAAATTAGTTGCAGCAAATAATCAACATCTTCCACTTTTTTTTTGGTTTTCAACTGGTAAACCAATTAAATTAATTGCAAAATTTGAATGGTTAAGTTCATTAAACTTTAAAGCATTATAGCTTGCTTGATAGATTGATGTATTAAATAAAATATTGCTAGTTTTACTAATATTTTTTTGACAAATATTACTATTGAATTTTTCTATTAATTCTATATCTATATTTCTTTTCATAACTTATCCTTTCAGTTTTTTATTAAATGGACTTCAAATCGGTAATTTAATTGGTTTTGTTTTAAAGGCATTACCAAGTAATTCATTATAAAATGCATCAGCTTTACTTTGATTAGTTGCAAAATTTTTAAATTTTACATAATCTTTTTTAGATAAAAAATCAGGATTTTTTAAAAACTCTAAAATTGTTTTTTTGCTAACAACAATTTCATAGACATAGCTTTCAAATCATTCTTGAGAAATGACAAAAAAACCTTTGTTGCCTCTTTTTTCACCCCAGCTATTTTCAACATTTCATTTTTTGATTGGAAACAAATCAACTAAATCTTTTAAATCACTAACACTTAGTTTTCTATTTTTAACTTTTAAAAAATACTCTTTTTGGATTCTTTCTCATTCTTTTTCATCAAAATCAAACCCTTGCAAAGTCATAGCATGATTTGTTGCAACATGTCTATATTCGATATGTTGTGAAAGATTATTATCAAATTTAATATTAAAAAATTTTTCATAGTCATATAAGTCATTTGCTCAAACACCTTTTTTACCATTGTAAAAATGATTAACATCACAAGCAAATCATAAAGATTTGTTTTTATATAACATTGCTAAAGTTAATAATTTAAAAGCTTGTTTATCAACAGTAGAAAAAATTAAGTTCCCTTTTTCTTGCATAACATTTGCATAATCTAATTCATATCTTTGAAAAGGTTTAATTTTTTTATAAGGAGTGTATGCAACAGTAACATAGTCATTAAAATCAAATTTAATTTTTTTCAAAAAAGTATGTGGTGTTAAATTATAAATTTTTTTAACTTTGCTTGTTTTTTTATCTTTTAAACTTAAATTAAATTTTTTAGGTGGAGTTCCATATGTAGATAGTAAAATTCTGTAAATTTCAAATAAATATTTTTCTTTAATATTAAACATTGCTGATTTATTTGTTTTGTTTAATCTTATTTCTACTAGAGCTTGTTTCAATTTAATATCTATTAATTTGTTTAATGTATAAGTATTTGCACTTGAAAAGCTATCTTCCATTTCACTTTTTGGAACAACTCCATATTTTAAAATAAGATTTTGTGCTCATTCAAAAAATCCACCATCTGAAACAGGGTCACTCAATAAACTAAATAAAACTCTATCAGTTGTATCAACATCAGCCATATCAATCATTTGGTTTAAAAAAACATTTGCTTTTTCTAACTTGTCATAAAAATGTAAATAAGATTGGGAAAACTCAAAATTTTCAATGTTATTATCAACAATAAATTTATCTCTTATCATGTTCAAAGCAGCAAAAATTCAACATCTACCTGAATTTTTTTGATCAGTTATTTTAGCAGATGTTTGCTTAATATTATTACTGTATTCTTCATTATATTTAGTTATATTTTGATAGTTAATTGCAACACTATCTAAACTATTTTTTACTAAAGCATTTTGACTTACATGAAAAGAATTGTCTTTTAATAATTCATTTTGTAAATCTAACAAATCTTGCAAGTTTACCTTCTTTTTTTGTTCCATCATAAATTAAATTCCCCTTCTTTAAAACATTAAATAATTATAAAATAAAAAATCTATGCATTAAGCATAGATTTTAATTAAACTAATTGAAGAATAGCTTCTTCAACATTATCACCTTGACGTTTTCCAAGTTTTAAAATTCTTGTATATCCACCATTTCTGCTTTTATATTTTTTTTGTAAATCATTAAATAATTTTTGCAGTAATTGAGATTTTGTTGAAATAGATGTATCTAAAAGAATTGCTGCTGCTGCTCTTTTAGAAACTAATGTATCTTTTTTAGCTAATGTGATAATTTTATCTACATGTTTTCTAGTTTCTTTTGCTTTTGTTAATGTTGTTTTAATTTGATTATTAGCAATAACCTCAGAAACTTGTTGACGAATTACCATTTTTCTCCAAGAAGTAGTTTTACCTTTTTTGTTAATATAAGACATAAAATACTCCTATTGTTCTTCTTTTAATTTTAAATTTCTGTCTTGAATTTTTTTAATAATTTCTTTGAATGATTTCTTACCAAGATTTCTAATTTTTTCAATTTCACTTTTTGTTTTATCAGTCAACTGAGTAATTGTATGAATACCAGCTCTTTTTAAACAATTGTAAGAACGAACTGATAATTCTAACTCATCAATTGAAATTGCTAATGAAGATTTGCTTGTTGGAATTGTTGCTTCTTCATTAATAACTTTAAGGTCATTATAGTTCTCAAAAAGTTCAGTAACAATTGGTTTGTAATGTTCTTCTAAAATCTTTGCACTCATTGCTACTGCTTCAGCTGCAGAAATTGAACCATTTGTTGCAACTTCTAATTCTAAAACATCGTTGATTTCATTTTTTGTAGTTTTAATATCACTAACTTTGTAACCAACTTTGATAACTGGTGAAAAATTTGAGTCCACTGCAATTACATTAATTGCATTAATTAATTCTTTATTCTCACTAAATGTAACAAAACCTCTTCCAGTTTTTACAAAAAGCTCCATTTTTAACTTTGCACCACTATCAACTGTAGCAATATACATATCTTTATTTATAATTTCAAAACCAACTGGTGTTTCAATATCAGAAGCTCTAACTATTCCACCTTTTGAAAAATCAATTTTTAGTGTTGGTCATTTTTCTAAACTTGTTTCTTTTTGTTCATCTTCACCAAAAATTTGTTGATCAATTTTTACAACTAATCTTTTTAAATTTAAAATGATTTGAGTTAAATCTTCTTTAACACCTTTAATTGGTTGAAATTCATGTGTAATACCAGGAATTTTTACAGCAAACAAACTATGTCCTACAATGTTACTTAGTAAAACTCTTCTCAAACTGTTCCCAATTGTATTTCCAAAACCTCTCTCTAGTGGTTTAATAACAAAAATTCCATAATCTGAATCTTTATTTTGGTCTTTCCCAATTTGAATACTATATCTTAAAAACTTTTCCATTTATTTATTCTCCTTAGATTATCTTGGTTTTTTAGGTGGTCTACAACCATTGTGTGGAATTGGTGTAACATCATGAATTTCAGTTATTTCCAATCCTGCTACATGTAAACTTCTAATTGCAGTATCTTTCCCACTACCTGTTCCATTTACTTTGACTATAACTTTTTTTAAACCTAAATCCATTGCTACTTTAGCAGCAGTTTCAGCTGCAACACCAGCAGCATATGGAGTTGATTTTTTTGAACCCTTATAACCAATTGACCCAGAACTTGATCAAGCAATTGCATCTCCACCAGTATTTGTTAATGTAACAATTGTATTGTTAGCAGATGCATGAATGTGAGCAATCCCCTCAGGAGAACTTAACTTCTTTTTTCTTTTTTTTGCCATATATAAATATCCTCCTAATTATTACTTAGTTTCAATTTTTTTGTTTGCTACAGTTTTTCTTGGTCCTTTTCTTGTTCTTGCATTACATTTTGTTCTTTGCCCTCTAACAGGTAAATTTCTTCTGTGACGAATTCCTCTATAAGAACCAATTTCCATTAAACGTTTAATATTCATAGCAACTTCTCTACGTAAATCACCTTCAATTACATATTCACTTGCTATTTTTCTAATCGTAGCTAATTCTTCTTCTGAAAGAGAAGAAACTTTTTTATTTTCATCGATTTTTGCTTTTGATAAAATTTCTTGACTTCTTGATTTTCCAATTCCAAAAATATAAGTTAAAGAGATTACCACTCTTTTGTTATTTGGAATATCAACCCCTAATATACGAGCCATCTTTCCTCCAAAATTTTATTATCCTTGTCTTTGCTTATGTTTTGCAGTTTTACAAATAATCATAACACGACTGTGTCTGTTGATAACTTTGCAATCTTTGCAAATAGGTTTAACTGAAGATCTAACTTTCATTATTATTCTCTCCCCCTATTTAAATTAAGATATTCTATAAATAATACGACCACGTGTTAAATCATATGGACTTAACTCAACTTCAACAGTATCACCTTTTAAAATCTGTATTTTATAAACACGGATTTTACCAGATACGTTTGCCGTAATTTCAACATTGTTTTCTAAAAGGACTTTGAATTGTCCTCCTTGTAAAGCAGTAGTTACTTTACCTTTTAATGTTATTTTTCCTTCTTTTGACATTTAACCTCTATTCAGTTAGTATTTCGCAACCATTTTCTGTTACTAAAACCATGTGTTCTCAGTGGCATGTAAGTAAATGATTTTCTGCTATAACTGATCACTTGTCTTTATCAATATAATAATTTGCATTATTTGTGAAAATCATGGGCTCAATACATAAAACCATGTTTTTCTTTATTAAAGGACCTGATCCTTTTTTTCCATAATTCAAAATAATGGGATCTTCATGTAATTTTCTACCACACCCATGTCCACCAAAATCTTGAATTACATGATAACCATGTTTATTAACATAGTCTTCAATAGCACTAGATATGTCACCAATATGATTATTAGGCTTAATTTGTTTAATTCCCTCCATTAAAGAGTTAAAACAAACTTCATTAATTTTTTCAGCTTCTTTATTGTTTCCTAAAACAACAGTAAAAGCAGCATCACATATATAACCATTATATGCAACACCAACATCATATGTAACTATATCTAGATTTTTTAATTTGTAGTTGGTTGGGACTCCGTGAATTACTACATCATTCACTGAAATACAATTATAACCTGGGAAATCTTGATATTTGTGAAAAGGTGTTGTACATCCATTTTCCAAAGTTACTTTTTTTGCTAATTCGTCAAGTTCAATTAATGATTTACCTGGTTTTGTGTTTTCTAATAAAACTTGTTTTACTTTTTTTCAAACTTCACATGCTTTTTTAATTTGTTCAATTTCATAATCTGATTTTATGTAAATCATATTAATTTTTGTTCTTTCTTAAATTAAATTTATTAATCAGTAAATCATCAATATCATTAGTTATTGAATCAAATTCTTTGTTATAAATTGTAAATAACTTATTACTTTTTTTGTAATAGTCTATTAATGGTTCTGTATTTATTTTATAAACTCTCATTCTTTCTTCAATAACTTCTTTTTGATCATCTTTTCTTTGAATCAAAGTTTCACCATCATCATCACAAATATCAAATTGTTTTGGCTTGCTGTAATAAATGTTATAAATTCTTTTACATTTATTACAAATTCTTCTACCAATTAATCTTTTTTCCAATTCATCTAAAGGAACATTTAAATAAATTGCAACATCAATATCAGTGATTGCTGACAAAAAGTCTGCTTGTGCAATTGTTCTTGGGTATCCATCTAAAATAAAACTTTTAGAATTACCATATGAATCTAAAGTTGATTTAACAATCTTGTTTGTTAATTCATCTGGAACTAATAAACCTTTAGACATATAACTTTTTAGTTCTTCCCAATACAAACTTTTTTCATCCATAGTTTTTCTAAAAATATTACCAGTGGATAGATGAACTAAATTGTAATTTTTAACTATATATTCAGAAAAAGTGCCTTTTCCAGATCCTGGTGCACCCAGTAAAACTAATTTCATTTTAAAACCTATTCAAAATTTGCTTTTTATTTTTAAATAAATTATTAAAACAAGTGACTATCACTTGCTTCAATAAAAACTATTTAATTACAATTGCTTTTGACTTGCTTTTTTCAAGGGTCTGTAAAGAACCTTTTGAAAATTTGTGAGCTGAAACTGAAATTGGTTTTTTGATTTCAGCAACACCAATTACTTTAATTGGTAACTTATTGTTATCAATTAATTTTTTTTCTAATAAAACTTTTTTATCAACATTAGCAATATCTAATTTAACAATGTTAGATAAAGTTACTACATTATATTCATTAGCAAAATTTTTATTATTAAAACCAATCTTAGGAATTCTTCTATATAAAGTAGTTTGACCACCTTCAAAACCTGGTCTTGTGTGTCCTGATTTTCTAGATTTTTGCCCTTTACTTCCACGTGTAGAAGTTTTTCCTATTCCACTACCAAAACCTCTACCAACACGTTTAGTTTTATGTCTAGAACCTTTATTACTTTTTAAACTTTCTAATTTCATATTCTACTCCCATATTTCTTTTAATTGCTTATCTCTAAGAGCAGCATATTCTTTAGGAGATTTTTGCATTTGTAAACCTTTAATAGTCGCTCTAACCATATTTAAAGAAGTGTTTCTTCCTAAGTTTTTTGAATAAACATCTTTAAAACCACATAACTCTAAAACAACTTTAATTGGTCCACCAGCAATTACCCCAGTACCTTTTGGAGCTGGTTTAATTAAAACTTTACCAGCACCATGTTTACCAACCACTTCATGATATAAAGTGAAATTTTTATTCATTTTTATTTTATACATGTTGTTTTTAGCACTTTTTAAAGCCTTACGAATTGCAACTGGAACTTCAATAGATTTACCTAATCCAAATCCTACATTTCCTTTTCTATCACCAATAACTGCTAAGGCAGAAAATCTCATATTTCTACCACCTTTTGTAGTTTTAGAAATCTTTTTAACCCCTACAATTTTTTCTTCATAACCTGTAACTGATTGTTTAGAAATTTTTGCTGGTCTGTTTCCACCACTTGAACTTGTACCATCTTTTGAAAAAGATTTTTTGTTACCTGGTGCTGATTTTTTTTCAAATGGTTTTATATTTGATGAATTAGCTTTAATAAATTGTTTTTTGTTTTTTTCTAAGGTATTGCTACCTTCTTTTACTTCTGATTTTTTTTCTGTTTCAGAAGTCGCTTGTTTAATTTCTTCCATTTTTATATCCTTAATATCCTAAAATTTTAATCCTGCTTTTCTTGCAGCATCTGCTAATGCTGATATTCTTCCGTGGTATTTTGATCCCCCACAATCAAAATTAATTGATTTAATTTTTTTGCTTAAAGCTTTCTTAGCAATATCTTCACCAACTTTTTTACTATTTTCAATATTTCCATTTACTAGTTTAAGTTGTAAAGATGAACTAGAAGCAAGCACAATGTTTTTATTATCATCTAATAATTGTGCAAAGATGTGCTGATTAGTTTTTGTAACACGCAGTCTTGGTAAACCATTATCAATTCTTCTAAATTTTCTAAGAACTTTTTTATGACGTTCAACTCTTTTTTCTTTTCTATTAAGATTAATATTTTTCATAAACTAACTCCTAAATTATTTTTTAGAACCTTCAGCTGTTTTACCAACTTTTCTAATAATCACTTCATCAGCATAAGCAACACCTTTACCTTTATAAGGTTCTGGTGGTCTTTTACTTCTAATAACTGCTGCAAATTGCCCAACAACAGCTTTATCAGCACCTGTAATTACAATTTCCGTAACTTGGGGGCATGTCACAGTCAAACCTTGTGGAATATCTAAAATCACAGGGTGAGAATATCCTAAACTTAAAGTAATTTTGCTACCACTAACTGCTGCTCTGTAACCAACACCTGTAACTTTTAATTTTTTTGTATGGCCTTCACTCACACCAACTAGTGCATTTTTAATGTTTGCATTAGTTGTTCCATGAAGCATTTTTGTTTGTTTTTCATCATTAGCTCTTTTTACAATAATCATTGAATCTTTGTTTAATACTGATAATTTTTTATTATCAAAAGGAATTGCTAATGTTCCAAGTTTCCCGCTTACTTTAACAAGAAATTTTTCTATTTCTACATTAACACCACTTGGGATTGATAATAATCTATTTCCAACTCTTGACATTTTTTTCTCCTATCAAATATAAGCAATAACTTCGCCACCAATGTTGTTTTGTTTTGCTTTTTTATCAGTCATTAAACCCATACTAGTTGAGATAATTGCAATACCTAAACCATTTAAAACTTTAGGTAATTTTTGAGCTTCACTATAAATTCTTAGACCTGGCTTAGAAATTTGTTTTAACCCTGTTATTGATGAAACATTATTTTTATATTTTAAAAATACAACTGTTTGTGTTTTGTTTTTACCAATTGATTCATTCTTAAAATCAACAATATAACCTTCATTTTTCAATATTTTTAAAATGTTTGTAACTAATTTAGATGTTCTAACAACAACATGAGATTTTTTAATTTTTGTTCCTGTTTTAATTCTTAACAGTAAATCTGAAATTGGATCCATGTACATATTAAAATCCTCCTATCCTATCAAGACGCCTTTTTAACACCAGGAATTGCACCTTTATATGCAAGGTCTCTGAAACACAAACGACAAATTCCAAATTTTCTAATTACAGCTCTTGGTCTACCACATCTTTCACATCTTGTATAAGCTCTAACTTTAAACTTAGGATGTTTTTTTTGTTTAACAATTAATGATTTTTTTGCCATACTATTTTGTCTCCTTTGTTTTTACAAAAGGCATTCCTAATTCTTTTAATAAAAATAATGCTTCTTTATCTGTTTTTGCTGAAGTCACAATTGTGATATCAAATCCCCTAATTTTTTTCACATCATCATAAACAATTTCTGGAAAAATAATTTGTTCTTTTATTCCAAATGTATAATTACCTTTTCCATCAAAAGATTTAACTGATAAACCCCTAAAATCTCTAATTCGAGGAATTGCAATAGATATTAACTTAGTTAAAAAATTTCACATATTTTCTTTTCTAAGTGTTACTTTAGCACCTATTGCTTGACCTTCTCTTAATTTGAAAGTAGCAATTGATTTTTTTGATTTAGTTGCCACTGGTTTTTGTCCAGTAATTAAGTGTAGTTCTTTTAAACCTATTTCAATTATTTTTGAATCTGAAGTAGCATCACCTAAACCTGAATTAATTACTATTTTTTCTAGACGAGGAACTTCCATTACAGATTTGTAATTAAATTCTTTCATTAAAGACTTTGAAATATCTTTTTTATATTTATCATAAAGACTTGTTTTACTAGCCATAATTTCTTTCCTCCTTATTTAGTAATTTCATTGTTAGAAATTTTTGAAATTCTAACTTTTTTATTATTTTTATCAAAACCAAATTTAATTCTTGTTGTTTTACCTTTTGCTTTGTAATCAATTAAAGCAAGTTTTGACATATTAACTGGAATTGCTACTTCTTCAATTCCACCTTCTTGTTTGTTTTGGTTTGGTTTAATGTGTTTTTTTCTAACATTAATCCCTTCAACTTGTGCTTTATTTAGTTTTGGATAAACTTTTAAAATTGTTCCTTCTTTTCCTTTTTCAGAACCTGAAATAACTCTAACTTTGTCACCTTTTTTTAATCTTTGCATTATTTAACTCCTTAAAGTACTTCTGAAGCTAGAGAAACAATCTTAGAAAATCCTTTGTCTCTTAGTTCTCTTGCTACTGGTCCAAAAATCCGTGAACCTCTTGGTGTTTTATCCTCTTTAATAATTACACAAGCATTATCATCAAAAGATAGTGAATTACCACTTGATCTTAAAATATTCTTTTTTACACGTACTACAACAGCTTTACAAACTTGACCTTTTTTAACAATTCCATCAGGTTGAGCTTTTTTTACTGAAACTACTACAATATCACCAACTGATGCATATCTTCTTTTAGTTCCACCCAATACTTTAATTACTCCCACTTGTTTAGCACCAGTATTATCTGCTACATTAAGTTTTGTCATAAATTGAATCATATTATTTACCCCTTAATTTTTTAAAAATTATTTAGCTTTTTGAATGATCTTATTTAATCTTCATCGCTTTGTAGCACTTAATGGTCTAGTTTCCATGATTTCAACAAAATCACCAATTTTGCATTCTTCTTTTTCGTCATGTGCATGATATTTTTTGTGAGTAATTACTAATTTTTTATAAAGTCTGTGTTTAGACTTAGTTTCAACTTGTACAACAATAGTTTTTTGCATTTTGTCAGAAACTACAGTTCCTTGCAAAATTTTTCTTCTGCTGTCTCTTGTACTAACTTGATTGCTCATAATCTTATCCTTTCACTAAATTATTTTAAGTATTGGAAACCACTTGGGCCTTTTTTCATTCCATAATCTTCAAGTTTTTTAGATCTGCTATATTTAAATGCTTCTTTTGAAATAAGTACGTGTGCTTTACCATCACTATCTTTATAGTATTCATCAAAATCTGCTTTTGACATACAAGATTGCTTACCATATTTTTTTCAAGCATAATCTACTGATAAAATTTCAATTTTATCTAAGTCAAACTCACCAATAACCTCTTTTTTACCTGTAGTTGTATAAACTAAAACTCTTTTAATTGGGTTAACTGGTGTAACTTTATAAAAGAAAACATTTTTATTTAAATCTTCATTTAATAAGTTATCAGCATATTCATGCTTAGTTGAAATCATAATAATTGCTGTTTCTTCAACTTTACCTTTTTTACCAGTTTCATCAGTTTTAGATTCTACAACTTTCAAAACTTCTTTTTCACGTTTTAAAGTTTCTGCTTTTACTGGCTTAGTTGGTTTTTCTTCTTCAACTGGTTTCTCAACTGGTTTTTTAAACTCAGGTTTAGGTTGTTGAATTTCAGGTTTTCTTTTTTCAACTGGTTTTCTTTCAAATTTATTAAATTGTGAATTTGATTTTTTAAAAAGTTCTCCACGATTAATTCAAACTTTTACTCCAATTAAACCATATGTTGTTCAAGCTTCTTCTAAAGCATAATCAATATTTGCTCTTAAAGTTGTTAAAGGAACAATTCCTTCAGAATATCCCTCTTCTCTAGCCATTTCAACACCACCTAAACGACCAGATACATTTGTTTTAATTCCTTTAGCACCTGAAGCTAATACTTTTTTAATTGCAATCTTTTGAGCATTTCTAAAAGAAAATCTGTTTTCAATTGCATCAGCAATTTCTCTTGCAATAATTCTTGCAGAAAAAGTTGGTTTATCAATTGGTAATACATTTACATTAACTTTTGTTTTTCTACCTACAATGTAATTTAATTGCTTTTTCAAAGCTTTTAAATTAACCATATCTTTACCTAAAACAATTCCAGGTTGAGAACAATGAATAAAAATGTCAATTTTGTTTTGCTGTCTTTCAATTTCAACATGTGAAACTTGTGCTGCTTTACAAACTTTAAAAATGTGCTTTCTTATTTTATCATCTTGAACCAATCATAAAGCTGTTTGTTTATTATCTTTAGCAATTCATCTTGATTCTCAATTTCTAATAATTCCAATTCTTAAACCATTTGGATTAACTTTTTGACCCATAATTATTTTTTTCCTTTCGCTGGTGTTTTTGGTTTTGTTGAAGATGTAGGTTTTTTGCTAACTGGTTTATTAGCAGTTTTTGGTTTGTTTTTTGAAGCAACTTTAGAATCAGTTGTTGATTTTTTAGTTGCACTAACTGATTTGTTAGTATTCTTTTTAGGTTCTGATTTCTTGTTATCAGTTTTTTTTGTTTCAACTTTTTTTAAAGTTGTTTCTTTTTTAACTTCTTGACTTGTTTTATTTACATTTTTATCAGTTTCTTTTTTTGGTTCAGGTTTTTGTTTATGATTAGAAACTGTTTTACTATCTTTTTCAGTAACAATTGGTAAACCAATAATTTGCTGTTTACCATCTTTTTCTTTAATTAACTGTGTATTAAATGTTGAAAAAGAAATTTTTACATTTCTCTCAGAAAGTACTGTCATTGCCATTGCAATAGTTTTTCTAATTTCTTTTAATTTATGAATGCCTTCTACTTCACCATTGGCAATCTTAAATCTCATTTCTAGTAATTGAACTTTTAGTTTAGAAATTAAATTACCCAATTCATTATCACTTTTTGTTCTTAAATCCTTAATCATGTGCAATTTCTCCCTTCTTAACTATTTTTCAATTAACAGAAAGTTTATTACCTGCATTTTTTAATGCTGCTTTTGCTGCATCTTCTGGAATATTTGCAACTTCAAACATAACAGTTCCATTTTTAACTACAGCAACTCATTTTTCTGGTGAACCTTTCCCAGAACCCATACGAACTTCTAAAGGTTTTTTTGTTAATGATAAGTGTGGAAAAATTCTAATTCACATTTTTCCTGTTTTTCCAAGTGCTTTTGAAATAGCAATACGAGCTGATTCAATTTGTCTGTTTGAAACTCATGCTCCTGAAGTTGCCATTAATCCAAATTCACCAAAAGATACATATTTGTTACCTTTGGCTTTTCCCTCATAACTTACTTTATGTGGCTTTCTATATTTTGTACGTTTTGGTTCTAACATAATAACTCCTTAAATTTGCTATTTTGCTTTTGCTTTGTTTGTTTTTGAAACACTTGGTTTGTTTTTACTACCAACTGGTTTAGTTGTTTTACTATCTTCTTTTTTTGGTTGAACTTTAGAAACTGGTTTGCTAACTTTAGCAACTTCTTTTTTTGATTCAGGTTTTACAATAGGTTTAGTTGTTTTTACTTTTTTAACTTTTTCAACTGTTTTTAAACCTTTTTCATTTGCAGTTCTTTGTTTTGCTGAATAACCTTTATTATTAGCTGCTCTTTTTTTGATTCTTTTTTTGATAACTTCAATTTCTTTTTTTCTTTCATTTTGATCATCTGATAAAACAATTTTTAAATGAGTGTGTCTTTTTCTAATTAAATCAGCAGATCCTTTTGCTCTTGGCATGGTTCTTTTTAATGTTGATCCCTGATTTGCTACAACTGTATAAACATATAATTTATCAGCTTGCATTGCATGATTGTTAGTTGCATTAGCAATTGCTTGATGCAATAATTTTTTTAGAAATACAGCAGTTTTTTTGTGAGTGTTTTCTAAAATTGTTAAAGCTTCTGTAACTGGTCTATTTTTAATTAAGTCACACACTAATTTAGCTTTTCTTGGTGAAACATGAATATTTGCTTGACTTGCTTTTGCTTGCATTGTTTACTCCTTAATTATTTAACTAAATCTTTTCTATTACTTGTGTGTTGTTTAAATGATCTTGTTTGTGCAAACTCTCCAAGTTTGTGTCCAATCATATCTTCAGTTACATAAACATTAATAAATGATTTTCCATTGTGAACTTCAAAAGTTAAACCAACAAAATCTGGAAAAATTGTGCTTCTTCTAGATCATGTTTTGATTGGTTTCTTTTTATCGCTTGCTTTCATTGCTTGCACTTTTTTCATTAAACTTGGTTCAACATATGGACCTTTTTTTGAACTTCTTGACATCCTATTAACCTCTCAATATTATTTCTTTCTTCTAACAATCAGTGCATTAGATGCTTTCTTTTTATTTCTAGTTTTAACACCCATGTGTCTTTTACCTCACGGAGTTCTTGGTGCATCATGTCCAACTGGTGATCTTCCTTCACCACCCCCATGTGGGTGATCATTTGGATTCATTGCTGAACCTCTTACTGTTGGTCTGATTCCTTTATGTCTATTAATACCAGCTTTACCTACAACAACTAAGTTATGTTCTTCATTTGAAACAACACCAACTGTTGCCATACATAAATTAGGTACTTTTCTCACTTCACCAGATGAAAGTTTTACAATCATATAATTCCCAGTTTCATCTTTACCTAATATTTGTGCTGAAGAACCTGCTGATCTAATCATTTGTCCTCCACGACCTGGATAAAGTTCAATATTATGAACAAATGTACCTTCTGGAATTAATGAAATTGGTAAAGCATTACCGACTTTAATATCTATTTGTTTGTTACTTGATAATATTTTGTCTCCAACCTTTAAATCTTTTGGAGTAATAATATATCTTTTTTCACCATCTTCATATACCACTAAAGATATAAAAGATGTACGGTTTGGGTCATATTCAATTGATTTAACTGTAGCAACTTTATTAATTTTGTCTCTTTTAAAATCAATAATACGATACTTCTTTTTGTAACCACCACCATGGTGTCTTACAGTTATTTTTCCGTTGTTATTTCTTCCTGAATGTTTTTTAATAGCTACTACTAAAGATTTTTCAGGAACAGAAGTAGTTAAAACTTTTTTGTAATCAATAATAATTGTTTGTCTGATTCCACTACTTCTTGCTTTGACTCTTCTAATTGGCATATCTGCTTCCTTTCGCTTTTCGCCTAACTATATTTTTATTTTGCTTTTGGAGAAGTTTTTACTAATTTTGATAAAACACCTTTTTTAGGTTTTTCTTTTTTTTCTTCTCTATTTTCTTTTTTTAAATCTTTTGGAATGTCTTTTTTTGTCTCTTTTTCTTTAGGTTGATCTTCTTCAATTTGAATATCAACACCATGAGGTAAAGTAATATAAGCAATTTTTTTTGCTTTAGTCATTCCTGGATTTCTAGTACCAGTTCTTGTAGGAGCTGGTTTTCTGTTAACAACATTAACTTTTTCAGGAGCAATTCCATAAATTAATTGAAATGCTAAACTAATTTCATATTTATTAGCATTTTTGTTAACTTCAAAAACATATTTTTTCACATCTTCATTTCTTAATGAATAAGATTTTTCTGAATGAAGTGGTTTTACAATTACACTTAACAAATCCATTATGCAAATACCTCACTAATTTTATTAAAAGCATCTTCTTGAATAACAGCTATATCACTGTTAAGAATATCTTTTGCAGAAACTTGATTTCATGTTTTTGAAACTACTTTTTCTAAATTTTGACAAGATTTTAAAAAGTTTTCATTTTTTGTTTCATTAATAACAAAAAGAATTTTTTTATCATCATATGAAACTTTTTTTAACAACTTAGAAATTGTTTTAGTAGAAGGCTCTTTCATTTCAATTTTATTACTCAATAAATTAAGTCCCTTTTCATTTAACTTTAAAGTCATTGCTGATTTAAAAGCTAATTTATAAGCCTTTGAATTTTGCTTTAAAGTGTAATTTTTTTCAGGAGTTGGTCCAAATGCTCTACCACCACCTACATAATGAGGGTTTCTGATTGAACCTTGTCTAGCTCTACCTGTATGTTTTTGTTTATAAGGTTTTCTTCCCCCACCCCTAACTTCAGCTTTTGTTAAAGTTGAAGCAGTTGATTGTCTTTCATTAGCATTAGCCACTAATACTGAATTAAATAATTCTTGAGTATTAATTTCTTTGATGAAAAGTTTATTATTTTTTAGTTCTACTTCTTCAGTATTTCCTAAAAGATCTTTTAATAATTTAACAGAACTCATTATTTATCTCCTTCTTTCTTTTCATCAGTTTTATTTTCACTAACTTCTGCTTTTGCTTCTTGTTGAGCATGTTGTTTTTCTTCAGCTGCTTTTTGTTTAGCTATCATTTCTTGTTTTCTTGCTTCTTTTTCAGCTTCTGCTTTTTGATGAGCTTCTGCTTTTTTAGCTTCTTGTGCAAGTTTAGCTTGTTCTTCTTTTTCTCTAATAGCTTTAGCAACTGCTTCAGGATCAGAAAGTTTTAAAGGATTAACTTGTTTTTTTCTTTTAACAGTTGTTTTTAACAAAATCAAACTATTAATTGGTCCAGGCACTGAACCTTTTATTAAAATCAAGTTTTTTTCTACTTCAGTACCAACAACAGTTAAATTACTAATAGTTACAAGTTCATGTCCATAATGTCCAGACATTCTTTGTCCTTTAGGTACTCTTTGTCCTTGACTACCCCCTCTACCAAAAGAAATAGATCCTTGATATCTGTGAGGATAACCAGCACCATGACCTAAAGGTCCAATTTTAAAGTTTCATCTTTTAATTGCACCAGTAAATCCTTTTCCCTTAGTAATTCCTTGGGCATCTACCTTATCACCAGAATTAAATACATCAACTAAAATTTTGTCACCAACATTGTAACCAGATACATCTCTTAATTCTTTAGTGTATTTGTGTGGTTCAGTTTTAAGTTTCTTAAAATAACCTTTTTGTGGTTTATTTAATTTTTTTTCTTCTATTTTCCCATAAGCAATTTTTGTTGCTACATAGCCATTTTTTTCTTTTGTTTTATTCTCTAATACTACATTTGGTTCAGCTTGAATAACTGTAACAGGTATCTTAGTTCCATCTTCTAAAAAACTTTGAATCATACCTATTTTTCTTCCAAGAATCATTTTCATAATATTAATCCTCCAAATAATTATTTAAGTGTAATTTGGATATCAACTCCAGAAGGTATTATGATGTTTTTCAAGTATTCTTTTGTTTTTTCTGTAGTATTAACCAAAATAATCAAACGCTGATGTGTTCTTCTTTCAAATTGTTCTCTAGAAGTTTTATTTACGTGTGGAGAACGACAAATCGTAAATATTTCTTTTTTTGTAGGAAGTGGAATAGGTCCTTTAACCTTAGCACCACTATCCTGTGAACTTTTAATTATTTTTCTTACAGATTGATCTAGTAACCTATGATCATAAGAAAATAATTTAATTTTCATCTCATTTTTCATATTTATTTATAAGTTGTCCTTTCAAAATACTATTGGCTTTTAACCAACTTACCATTAACAATGAGTTCCCTAATAATCCCGACAACTAATATTGGTGTATCAGCAATCTCAATAATTAATGCATACTTGATTATTATATCACTTAAGTTAAGTTTCAAACTTTTATTTTATATAAAAGGTATATAAAAGGTATAATTTCCATCTTTTATTAAAAAATAGTAGAAAAAAATTTAAAAAATATTAAAAAATGTAAAAAAATTACAAAAAAAACTAAAAATAATTTAAAAAAAATAATTTTTTTATTAAAAATGTAATTTTTTTACGTTTTTTTGTTATTATTATTCTGTAAAAAATTTTTTTGGTGTTTGTATGTTGGTTAATTTTAGTTTTTCAAATTTTGGTCCTTTTAAGGAAAAACAAACTATAAATTTTGAGGCAATTAAAAGTATAAAAAATCATAAAAACAGTCTAATAACTAATAACTCTGTTGGTAAAAAATTTTTACCAGTAATTTGTTTTTATGGTCCTAATGGTGGGGGAAAAACAGCAATTCTTGCAGCTTTATCAACTTTTTATAAAATAATTTCAAATCCAAATAATTACATTTTTCCTCAAGAAAGATTAAATTTATTTGATGAAAAAAAACCTTTATCATTTGAACTACTTTTTGTTATAAATGATACATTTTATAAATATTTGATATCAATAAAAAACAATAGAGAAGTAATAAATGAAAGTTTTTCTTTTACAAAAAATAAATTAATAAACAAAGAAACTATTTTATTTGACAAAAAAAAAGATATTTTAAATATAGAAGAATTTGATATCAAACAAATTTCAAAAATAAATACAATTTCAACTGTTCCTATTTTTTCTTTTTTAGCAGGGATTATCAAAAATGCTCATTTACAAAATTTTAGCAAATTAATGAACAGTATAGTAGTTACTGATTTTGCTAAAATGATTTTTAGCAACTTTGATTATTGAAATAAACCAACAAAAGAATATATGGAAAAAAATAGAACTAAATTACTTAAATATTTTAATGACTTAAATTTTAATATTTCAAACTATGAATTTAAAAAAACAAACCCAATAATTGATAGCTATGAATTTACTTCACTATTTTTAGAAAAAGAAAATAGTAATTTTGACAAACACTGATTAAACATTGCACTAGAATCAAAAGGTACTCAAAAAATGATTGCTTTTATTTCTAATATAGACAAAACATTAGAAGAAGGTGGTTATTTATTTGTCGATGAATTAGATGCATCACTTCACACTTCTTTATTAAGATATATAATTAAACTTTTTACTAGTAAAGAAACAAACAAAAAAGGTGCTGTTTTATTTTTTAATAGTCATGACATGCTAACTTTAGATAATGAAGTTTTTAGAAAAGATGAAATATATTTTAGTAGTTTAAATGAATCTCATATAGGGTCAATTTCTAGATTATCTGATTTTAATGTTAGAGATAATAACTCTTGAAGCAAAATGTATAGTGAAGGAAAATTTGGAGCTGATCCTTATATTAGATATTCGATGGAGAAATTTTAAAAAAAATGAAAAATAAAAAAAGAAATGAATCTAATAAAAAAGAATTTATAAGCAAAAAAATTCTTATTTTTTGTGAAGGTCAAACAGAAAAAATTTTTATTTCTTTTTTAAAAAAAATATTTGAATCAAAAATTCAAATTAGGTATGAAGATTTAAAAGGAGAAATCAAATCTAAAAAAATATCATCAAAGATAGACAATTCAAAAAAACAATATAAAAACATAGATAAAACTTTTTTAATATATGATTTTGAACATGAAAATAATGAAATGAAAAATATTGTAGGCGAATTTTATAAAATAGTTTCAAAACCTTCAATTGAGATTATTGTTTTGTTTTTTTTAAATGACTTTGAAGAAACAAAAATAATTAATCTTGAAAAAGAAAAAGTTGAAAATGTCATTAAAGAAATAAAAAAAATCACTAAAGAAAACTACTCAAAAAAAGGTGAAAATTTAAATTCATTTTTTGGGGGAGGGGAATTAGAGACAGGGTTTCTCTGTG
>CAMWTH010000007.1 GCA_947177125.1 uncultured Mycoplasma sp.
TATGGATATTAAATGTGTTACTATAGTGTTGCACTTCAAATTTCACTCAAGGAAAGCACCATTTTAATTGGTGCTTTTTTAATTTAATTTCTTGATTTCAACAGCAACATCATGAGGAACTATTTGACTTAATTCTTCTATACTTGCCTCTTTAATTTTTTCCAAACTTTCGTATTTTTCTAATAATTTTTCAATTCGTTTTTTTCCTAAGTTTTTTATTTGATATAAAGAATTTTGAAATAACGATTTAGATCTTTTATTTCGGTGAAAAGTAATTGCAAATCTGTGTACTTCATCTTGAATGTTTAGTAAGAAAAAATAAAGATCAGATTTTTTATCTAATTTAATATCAGTAAAATCAGATTTAACAATTCTATCAGTTTTATGTTTATCATCTTTTGCTAAACCAATCACTGGAATAACTGAATCTAACTCTAATTCTTTTAATGAAGTTAATGCTGCATTAACTTGAATTTTCCCACCATCTACTATTAACAAGTCTGGAATAACACCATCAGTTTCTAAAGCTTTTTTATATCTTCTATAAACAACTTCTTTCATATACTCAAAATCTGAGTTAGCTTCTTTATTTTTTATAATAAACTTTCTATATTCATTTTTGTTTTTTACACCATTTTCATAAACAATCATTGCACCAACTTTGTCTTCATTAAAAATATTTGAATTATCAAACATTTCTATTCTGTAAATATTTTCAATATTTAAAATTTTTTGTAATTCATCAACTGAATTCATTTCTCTTGCCTGATTAGAAATTAAAAGAAGGTATTTATTTTTCATAATTTCTACTGCATTTGAAAAAGCTTTATCCATTACATCTTTTTTAACACCTTTATTAGGATTTAGAAATTGAATTTTTAGTGATTCACTTAAATTTTTTAAAACTTGGTCTGATAGTGATAAATAAACTTTTTTAGGAAGTTCAATTGCTATTTTTGTGTAGTACTCAAAAATTAAAGTTGATATTATGTCTTCAAGTTCTGAATAAAAAACTGTAATTAAATCATATTTACTTAATAAAACACCACTAACATACTTAAATATCACAATTGATATAACATTTTCTTTACAATAGTAACCAACAATATCTTCATCATTTGTTTTAGAAAAAATAATATCTTGTCTTTCAGAAAAAGATTTTAAATTCTTTCTTAATTCAAAATATTTTTGTGAATCTTCAAACATTAATCTTTCAGCTGAAACTAATTCTTGTTTTTTTAAATGATTATCTAGGTTTTTAGAATTACCAGAAAAAAAATCATTAATTTCTTTTAGATATGGTTCATAGTCTTTTTTTTCTATTTTATTGATACAAGGACCTAAACATTGATTAATGTCATAATATATACATTTTTTATTTGGCAATCTATTACACTTTCTCAAGGGAAAAATTCTATTAATAAAATTATATAAATCATATTTTCTATTAGAACTTGCAAAAGGACCATAGTAAGTACCTTTAATTTTCTTTTTAGAATCATGAGAATATAAAATTCTAGGATGTTCTTCTTTAGTTATTACAATATATGGAAAAGTATTAGATTCTCTCAGTAACATATTGTATTTTGGTTTATATTCAGAAATTAAATTGTTTTCTAGCAATAATGATTCATTTTCATTATTAACAACAACATAATCTAAATCAGCTATTTCTTTAACAAGTTTTCTTGTTTTTAAGTCTCTATCTTTTAAAAAATACTGTTTTGTTCGATTGGCTAAATCAACAGCTTTTCCAACATAAATCACAATTCCATTTTTATCTTTTCATAGATAACAACCAGGTTTGTGAGGTATTTTTTTTAATTTTTCTTTAATTGATTTTTTCATAATATAAATCTTTTTTTTTTTAATTTTTTTCAATTTTTTTTTTTTTTTTATAGTATATTTTTATTTGATAATCATATTTTAAAAGCAAAAAGGAAATTAAAATGAATAAAAAAAATAAAATTTTGTTGTCACTATCTTTTATATCTCTATCAATAGTAGCACCTATAATTTTGACTTCATGTTCTTCCCAAAATTCTAAACAAGAAAAAGAAGTATATGAAATCTCTGATATTATTAAAAATTATTCTGATTATACAATTACACAAGAATCTGATGGTAAAAAAACTTTAAATTTTATTGCTGATACATCATCAACTATAGATGCTTCAAATTGAGATCTAGAAGGAATAAAAAACTTTTTACTTCCTACATCTGAAACTTTTAACCCATCATGAAATAAATTTCATTATAAAGATTATAATTTTGAATCTTTTTCATATTATAGTGATTATTTTAATAATGCTTCATTATTTAAACAATTTATTGAAGCAAAAAATGATAGCAATATCTCAATATCATGAAAAAATTCAAATAAGGATTTAGATTCAACAAAAATTAATTATGAAAGCATTAGTCCAATTAAAATATCAATAGATGCAAATAATCAACAAACAACAGATCAAGAAGATGAAAAAGAATTTATACCTGTAATGGGAAGACTATCTATTAGTAAAATAACAACTATAGAAAATAGTTATTTTATAATCAAACTTACATTTATGCTTAATACTGATTCAAATTATAATTGGAAATGAAAATCTAACTTTGATATTTTAACTTTTACATTTTCAACTTTATAAAAATAAAAAATATTCTAATTAAAAGAATTAGAATATTTTTTATTCCCACTCAATTGTTCCGGGAGGTTTATTTGTAATATCATAAACAACCCGGCAAATTTGTGAAACTTTGTTACAAATAATTGAACTTATTTTTTCTAATTTATCCAAAGGAATTTTTGATCATTTTGCACTCATAGCATCTACACTATCTACTGCTCTTAATGCTAATGTATAACCATATGAACGATTGTCACCTACAACACCCACTGACTTAGAATCTGTTAAAACAGCAAAATATTGTCATGGTTTTTCTTTACTATTTTCATAAATTTTATCAATAAATGATCTGAATAAATAATCTGCTTCTTGTAAAATTTTTATTTTTTCTTCAGTTATTTCACCAATAATTCTTACAGCTAAACCAGGTCCAGGGAATGGTTGACGATAAACATTATTATATGGAATATTCAAATTTAATCCTAGTTGTCTAACTTCATCTTTAAATAAATACTTTAAAGGTTCTAATAGTTTAAAATTTAATTTTTCTGGTAAGCCACCTACATTGTGATGGGATTTAATTGTTTTTGAAAATTTTGTACCACTTTCAATAATGTCTGGATAAATTGTACCTTGTAACAAAAACTTAAATGGAACATTTAACTGTTTAGAAACTTTTTCAAATACATCAATAAAAGTATTACCAATTATTTTTCTTTTTTCTTCAGGATCTGTTATACCTTTCAATCTAGACAAAAAAGTTTGTTTTTGGTCTAACAAAAAAATATTTTTACCAATTAATTTTTTTAAAGTATAAGCAACTTCATTTGCTTCATCTTTTCTCAGTAATCCATGGTCAACAAAAACACAATACAATTTATCACCAATTGCTTTAGAAGTTAATACTGCTGAAACTAATGAGTCAACTCCACCACTAATTGCACACAATACATTATCATTCCCAACTGTTTTTTTTATTTCGTTTATTGCATCTTCTTGAAAATTTGAAGGTTTTCAATTGCGATTAATTTTAGCTATTTTAACTAAAAAGTTTTTTAGTAATTGGTTTCCAAAAAGAGTTTGAGTAACTTCAGGATGAAATTGCACGCCAAAAAAATTCTTGCTTAAATTACAAGCTGCTGCAACCTTGCATTTGTTGGTAGAAGCTATTGCAGCAAAATCTTTTGGTAATTGAACAACACTATCTGAGTGGCTCATTCAACAATTATTAGATAAAGGAATTTCAGAAAATAAAATATTTTCTCTAAAGAAAATATCAGTAGATCCATATTCTTCAGAGTCCTTATGATTTTCAACCATTCCACCATTTTCTTGAATCATCACTTGAAAACCATAACAAATCCCCAAAATAGGAATGTTTAAATTTCATATTTCTTTATTTGGTTTAATGCTTCTGTCTCCATAAACACTATCATAACCACCAGATAAAATAATTGCTTTGGGACCTTTTTTAATAATTTCAGAAATATCTATGTCATAATCAACTATTTCACTAAAAACATTTAATTCCCTAATTCTTCTTGCAATTAATTGTGTGTACTGTCCACCAAAATCTAAAATTAATACCTTATCCATAAAACTCCTTTTGATTTAGATATTTTAAACTACTATTTATTTTAGTAAAAATAAATATGCTTTTATTATTTGATTTGCTTTAAATTAATTTGTTGATTAAAAAATGATTTTTTATCAAGTAAGTAAACTATGTAATACATCATTTCTAATCCTATAATGAATGCTAAAATTGACAAGTTAACAGTCATGTAACTATTTGTAGAAACTAGTATAGTTTTTAAATAAGTTGTGAAAAAGGATGAACTTGCAATTCCAATTGCTAAAATTGCTTGATAAATCCCCATTGGAGAAATTTTTCTAATTTCATATCTTCCATTTTTTAGTTTTTTATTTTCAAAAGACAAAGTTAAAATAAAGGCCAAAACCAAATTGTATAAAATTCCATAGGCAAACCCATTTAGTGATGACACACCAAAATAAACATAAGGATTTTGATTGAAAGAAACAACCAATTCAAAAATAATTCAGCAAACAATTCCAACTGTAAATGAAACAATTTTATTTGTTTTTTTAATCAAAAACATTGATACAAAAAGTGTTCCTAATAATTGAAAAAAACTAAACAAACTTGCAATGTATCCTTGTATACTTGAAACTTGATTTTTAATCCCTTGACTCTCTGCTAAATTTTCTATTGTTAAAGTTGCTATTGATCCACTATTTGAAAATTTAATAAAAGCTATTAAAAAACCAACAATGCACAAAAGCACAAAAAAACTTAATTGAGTGGAACTGTTTTTTATTTTATTGTTAGTTCTAATAATACCAACTAGCATTCTATTTTCCTTTACACACCAAAGAACTATAAAAACTATTAAAAATATAACTATTCCAATCATTCACATAATTGAAAGCATGAAATTGTACATTTGTGGAGTGTTTTGAGAAATTGCAGAAACTTTAATAATTGATTGTATTGGAGCACCAATAAAATCTGCTAAAAGCGGCGGAAAAGCCATTATTGATACTGTTAAAAAACTCCGATTTTTAGTATATTGTTCTTTAAACATCAATTCATATGTGCCAATCATTGATGCACCTACACCAACACCAATTGATTGAATTGTATTGGTTGCTGTAGTTTGAACTATAGAAATCGGAATAAATGAAGCTATCCCAATCAAAACTGCTGCATATAAAATAATTTTTCTATTTCTTAAATACAAAGATAAATAATCAACAAATGGTCTTATAAAAATTCCAATTAACCCATATGACATCAAAGGTAATCAAACAATACTTGGATCAATTTGATTTTGAATAACAGAAGTATATTCTCTAAGCATTTTTAAAGGAATTCAAAACAAAATATAACTGACAAAAAATATTTTGTATCCTTTTCCAACATTTTTTAATCGAAAAACAAAAAATATTGAACTTAAAAAAACAATAAAAAATATTACTGAATTAATAATTATTTCTGTCATTTTCAAATTTAGTTTATGAATATAATAATAATCAATATTTTCTATTTTTTTTATGTAATTTAATAGAGATTAATTAAATTTTGCTAATTACAAAATAAAATAAAAAGAGCTGAAAATCAGCTCCATATGTTATTTAAGCAGAAAGTACACCTGCTAAAATTAATGAATTCAACACCACATAAATTAATGCAAAACAACTTGTTATCAAAATAACTCCATTAAATTCACCATTTGTTTTTCCTTTAAAAAGTTGCCAGTATTGAGTGATAGAATTTTTGTTTGAATTTTTTAATTGCTCAGTCTCTTTCTGTAATTGATTTTCTTTTTCAATAAAATCTTTATAGTTTTTCTTTTTAATAATGTTTTCAGAAACAAATCTAGATGAACTGTAAATTACACTTACAAAGCTATATGCAATAATTCCTCAAGAAATACCATTAGAAATTGAATATCCAATTACTCCCATAACAATTGTGAATAATAACATTGGAATGTCAGCAGGATTGCCTTTTCATTTAAAATCCTTTAAGTGAGATATTGATAAAACCCCAATAAATACCAAAATAGGTCCAGAAATTGGTTGAACCCCTCCAATATAATTTCCCTCAACATCATAAATATTAATTGGTAATAAAGGTTTTAAGATTGGTCATAATGCAATAGAAGTTAAAAATAAAACAGATGTAACAATTGCACTTATTCCTGTTTTTGCACCAGAAGCAACACCAGTTTTAGATTCAATAAATGAAACAACAGGAGATTGTAAAAAGAAAGGTGAAACTGCTGTTGTAAATCCTTCTACAGCATTTGCTCTAGTAAATCAGTTATTCCAACTATTTTTTTCTTTATCTGCATTTTCTAACCCCAGTCCCATTCCAGCTGCTACTGAATACATTGTTCCAGAAGCATCCATAAAAGAAATAAAAAAGAAAGTTAAAATTGCAACATAAGAAAGTGGTTGACTAAAAGTACTAGCTCAAATATTACCTTGATATAGTGAAGCAGAAATGGTACTAAATTTATCAAAATCACTATAATTTTGTAAGGTAAAAACATCTTCTAACATTCGGTGAGATGTTACTATTTTTTCACCTGTTTCTGAATATGTTGCTACATCATAAGACACATTAGCACCATATAATATTCCAAGCATTACTAATGAAATTATTGCAAAAATAACAATTGGTGAAGGAACTTTTAAAAAGTGTAAAGCAATTAATAAAAAGACACCTACAAGACCAATAATAATAACAGGATTATTAAAATATGATCCTACTGAAGATGGTGCACCTCACACCCCTTGTTGAATTATTCCTAAATTAGAAAAACCAATATATGCGATAAATAGCCCAGTCATTGTACCTATTGCTATTTTTAAATTACCAGAAAATGCTTTCATCATTTTTTGTCTTAGTGGACTAACTCCAACAACAAAGTATAAAATTCCAGATACCATTACAATAACTAAAGCTCTTTCATATCCTAATCCAAACTGACCAGCTACATTAAAAGCCAAAAATGTATTTAGACCCATTCCAGGTGCTTGACATAAAGGAACTTTAGAAATTGCACCCATTATAAAAGTAGCCATAAAAGAAGCTATAGCAGTTCCTAAAAAAAGACCACCAATATAATCGCTACCTCAATTAGTAATTAAAGACCCTTCTGAAAGCGGTGCTAAAGACATAAATGAAGGATTAACAAAAAGAATATAACACATTGCAAAAAATGTGGAAACTCCTCCAATTATTTCCTTTTTTCACAAAGCACCACGCTTATCAAATTCAAAATAATTTTTAATTTGAGTTAACATAGACTTTCCTTATTTTTTATTTATTTAAGAACTTAATAATAAAACTTTAGAGAATTAAATTAAAAAAAAGTTATTTAATTTTTTTAATAGTTTTCATAAAAAAATAAATCATAAAAATAAAAGTTTTTTTATTTTTATGTGTATAATGAAAAATTAGAGTGAAAAAACCAGAATAATTACTTAAAAATTATTCTGGTTTTATTACACTATTGGCGCCCTAAAAAGGAATCGAACCTCCATCACTTGTTCCGAAGACAAGCGCTTTATCCATTAAGCTATTAGGGCATTTTCTTTACTTTTTTAGTGGCTGTAATATCTAACTTAATGTTTTCATATTGATAACCTTCTTTTTTTAAAAATTCAGAAATAGCATTTCTAATATTTTTAGGCAAAGTAATTTTTTTTATTTTGTTGCTTGATAAATCATGTAAATGAATGTGTAAATTATCTTTATCAATCAATTCAAAAGATTGTTCTCTTGTATCAATATCAGTACCAATCTCAACAACACCTTCATCAATTAAAAAATTAATGGTGTTATAAACACTGCTAACATTTACCTTTTTTCCTTTGCTATTTAAATGATCAATGATATTTTTAATAGTATGTCCATGGTATCCATCATTCAAACAATCAATAATATCAACTCTAATTTTTGTTATCCGAAAATTTTTGTCAGTTTTACTATTTAATTTATCAATTAATTTTTTACTCATTTTCTTTTCAAACCTTTGAATTCAAATTTTCTATTTCTTGTTTGTAAATTGGCTTATTGTCATGATATGGTGTTTCTAAAATTTTTGGGACATTAGCAAGTTGTTTGTTATGAGCTCATTTAACTAAAATATCAAAACCGATTTTGCCATATCCAATATTATCATGACGGTCTTTTCTTGCTCCTTTTTCATTTTTAGAGTCATTTAAATGAATTACTTTAATAAAAGAAATGTCTAAGTATTTTGAAAATTCTTTTAAAACACTATCAGGATTAGTTATGTCTATTCCTGATTCATGAATATGGCAAGTATCTAAACAAACTCCAATTCTTGATTTATTTACCACACCCAATACAATTTTAGAAATTTCTAAAAAATTTATACCAACTTCACTACCTTTACCTGACATTGTTTCTATACAAACAATGACATCATTATTAGTTTTTGATAGTGCTATATTTAAATTATTAATAATATGATTAATTGCATCATCTCTATTAGAATCTAAAGCACTTCCAGGATGTAAAACTAAAAGTTTAGAACCAACTTGATAAGTTCTATTAATTTCTACAATCAATTGATTTAATCCTAATTTTCTTGTTGATTCTTTTGGTGATCCTAAATTAATTAAATAAGGAGCATGTACTACAATATTATTTAGTAATAAAGGGTTTTTTTCTTGCATTATTTTTCTTGCTTCATTTACTAAATTTAAATCTATATCTTTTCTAATAAAGTTTTGTGGTGGACCTGTAAAAATCATAAAACAGTTGCCATCATAAGATAAAGTTTCATTAACACTATCTACTAAATATTTTTTGGCTTTAAAACCAACATGACTACCTAATAATAATTTATTTTTATTGATACTCATTTTTGTTACTCGCTTTGTGGTTCTATAATGACAGAATTTAATGTAAAAAAAGCAATTGCTATTATAAATAAAGCAACAGTTACCATAATCATAATAGCAAATCTATGTTGATATCAAAATCTTTTTCATCAACCATAACTAACTGCAATGGCTTCATACTCTTTTTTACTATGTCTAATTCTTCAAGTATATCAAAGTGATAGTATAGTCAAAACCAAAAATATAGCACCAAACAGATAGTAAACTCAACTTTTGTAACCATAAAAATTGTATTGGCCTGCATCATTTGTGCCATTATATTCACTGCCACCATATAATGAAAAACAAACAATATTAAATAATTTTTCTAATTTATCCATAATTTTATTACTAATAGTTAATTATATAATTATTAATTAAAAAATGAATTTTATAAAATTTTAAAAATAAAATATTATTTTTTTCCCATTAATTTTATTCTTAATTCATCACTAAAAGCTTTTCCAAAAATAACAGCTAATGAATAAAATGCTAAATCCAAAGTAACAACTGGACATCTACCAGTTATTAATTTACCAGAATGAAAAACATGAGTGTTAAAATCACTAATTCTTTTTGGGTCTTTAATATCACCATCAGATCAAGAAATATATTTTTGATTGTCTGCTATTAAATTGTGGTCAGCTAAAGCATTTGGTGCATCACAAATTGCTATTACTCACTTGTCTTTTTCAATGAATTGTTTTACACAATCAATTCCAGGTTTTGAACTTCTCAACAGTTTTGCACCAAACCCACCTGGAATAAATAAAACATCATAATCATCAACGTTAAAACTAGTAATGGTTTTAATGTTTGCAATATCAAATTGGCCTGTCACTAAATCTTTATTTTCTGGTGAATAAAAATCTATTTTTTCAAATTTTTGACTTGCTTTAAAAATCGAAAGTAAAGCTACCATTTCTAAATCTTGAAATTTTGAAAGAGTTAAAGCTAATAATTTAAGTTTCATATGATTTCTCCTATCTACTTTTTAATTCCTCTATTAAATTAACACCTCTAGATGTTCCAATTCTGTTAGAACCCAAACTAATCATTTTTAACAAATCATCAGTTGTTTTTATTCCGCCTGCTGCTTTGATTAATTTATTTTCACCTACAATTTTTTTAAATATTTCAATATCTTCAAAAGAGGCGCCACTTTTTGAAAATCCTGTAGAAGTTTTTATAAAATCTGCTTCAGATAATAAAACAATTTTTGCTGCTAAACTTTTTTCTTCAGTTGTTAATAAACAAGTTTCAACAATTACTTTTAAAATTTTTTCTCCACATGCTTTTTTAATGTGGTTGATTTCTGTCAAACAATAATTAATATCTTTTTCTTTTAACTTTGAAACATTAATAACCATATCAATTTCATCTGCACCTTTTTTTACTGCATCAATTGTTTCAAAAACTTTTGATTCAATTGTGTTTTGACCCAGTGGAAACCCTACAACTGTACAAACTTTGACTGGTGATTTTTCTAAAAAATTTTTACAAGTTTTTATGTAAAAAGGATTAACACATACTGAATAAAAATTGTAATTTAATGCTTCTTCACATAATTTTTTAATATCTTCATAGCTAGCATCTTGACTAAGATTTGTGTGGTCAAACATTTCAGCAATTTTTTGAATTTCTAATTTATCCATAAATAATCTCTATAAAAAACTATATTAATCTTATATAAAAAAATAACTAATTAATAAAAAAGTAGAAATATGAATATTTCTACTTAATCAATAAATTAATCTTTAATGAAAGGGATTAAAGCTACAATTCTTGCTCTTTTAATAGCATTAGAAACTCTAGTTTGATGCTTAGAACAAGAACTAGTAACCTTTCTAGAAGCTATCTTTAAATTGTGAGTTAAATATTTATATAACAACTCTACATCTTTGTAATCTACATGTTCAATTCCTTTTGCACAAAGTTTACAAAATCTTTTTCTTCTCCCGAATTTATTTGGGTATCCTCTGTTATATTTTGCAAAATTTGGTTTTTCTCCTGAATTGAAATCTTTTTTAAATTCAGTTTTCTCTTTTCCTTTTGGTGCATCTGTTGGTGATTCAGTTTTAACAGTTGATTTAGTAGTTTGTTTAGATTCTTCTTTAACAGTTTCGGCTTTTTTACTACTAACTTTAGTTTCAGTTTTTTTAGTAGGAGCAGAAACTGGTGTCGTTTTTTCTTTAGATGTTTTTGTACTAGAAGTAGATTTAGCTTTTGGTGATGCTACACTAACTTCTTTTTTAGTTTCTTTTTTCACTTCTTTTACTTCTTTTTTAACTGTTTTTTTAACTTCTTTTTTAGTTTCAGTTTTTTTAGCAGAAGTAGATACTGCTTTTGTTTTAGTTGCTGTTGCTTTTACTTTGGTATCTGCTTTTTTAGTTGCAACTTTTTTTTCTGTTTTCTTTTCTACTTTTTTTGCAGGAGTTGCTTTTTTAGTAGAAGTAGATTTTTTTGCTGTGGTTTTTGCTTTTTTTTCCATATATATAAAACTCCAAATTAATCTTTAAATTCATCTAATCAATCTAAATTAACAACACTATCAGAATCATCTTCACTCATTGCAAAAGGATCATCACTTAAACTACTTGAATCACTTGATTGACTGTTATTAGATAGTTCCAAATCTTCAAATTGTTTTAAAACATCTTGTTCAGTTTTAACTGCACTTTGAGTGTTATTTGGTTTTGCAAAATTATTTTTATAATTTTTATCAAGAGATGAAGGATTGTTACCATCATTATTTTTTGTATATAAAGGCTTAATAGACTCAATTACAACTTCTATAACATATACTGTTTTGCCGTCTTTTGAAACATAACTTCTTCTTATTAATTTTCCATCAATTGCTACTAAATCACCTTTATGCAAATAAGCATTAATAAAATTTGCAGTGCTTTGTCATGCGATACACGGAAAAAAATAAGTTTCATTCTTATTTCAATTGTCACTTGAAGCAACTGAAATTCGAGATTGAGTTATCCCATTTTGTGTAACAAATTGTTGTGGATCTTGTGCAAGTCTTCCTACCATAAATACTTTGTTCATATTTGTCCCCTTTATGAAATACTAAATCAATTAAATATCAGTTAATTTAACTGGTGTAGTATCTCTTTCTTTTTTTATTTTTTCTTGTTCAGCAAGAGTTTGTTCTTTAATTCTTTTGTATCTTTCAGCTCTAAACTGAGATCTAACAATTTTTTTAGGATTTGTTTTTGCTTTATAACCATAATCCTTTTCTAGATTAATAATTAAATGTCTTAAAACTTCTTTTTTTAATAATGTAACACGTCTAAATTCTTTAATTGATTCAGAATTTTCATTATAAAAATTAAGTATAAAATAATAACCTCTAGTTTTTTTCTTGATTGGATAAGCTAAGTCTTTTAATCCTCACTTATCTATTTTAAAATCCCTAGAGTCTTTTAAGATTGTTTTTAAATCATTTACAACACTAACCGCTTCTGTTTCTTTAACTGAACCATCTACAACTAGCATAATTTCATATTTTGGCATTATTTATTAGTCTCCTCTTTATGGATATAGCCTATACTCGGCAAAGAGTGCATTTGTGATTTTAAAATGCAATTATAATTATAACAATTTATTAATTATTTTATTAATTAACCTGTTATAATTCTTTTTTATTTTTTTACTAATATTTTTTCAATTTCACTTAAAGCTTCTTTAAAACTAAAAACTAGTTTTCCGTATTTTAAAATTCCTCCTAAAACATAGTGGTTCATTGAATAGGTTGGAATATCATATTTATTTGCTGATTTAATTCTAATATCTGAATTAACACAAATAATGTGCTTTATTTTAAGAGTAATAGCTATTCCTAATTCCATAATAACACCTGGATCGTTATTTGTAACATCAGCTAAAAAAATATCACACTTAACCACTTCTTTAGTATCACCATTAAAAATATCTATTGGTGTGGGAAGATTTTCTTTATTAGTATTAAAGGGTTGTTCAATTGGATTAAAAACAGAAAGATTGGGAAATTTTTCTTTTAAGATGATACCCTCTTTTTTCCTTTGTGAAATCTCAGCTTCATTAAACAAAGATCCTGCTAAATATAATTTCATAATTTCTCCTATATGTAAAAATTATAAAAAAAATAGAAGCACAAACTTCTATTTTTTACTTTTATTGCAATGGTGAATATCCAATTACTTGATTAAACACAATTGATGATAGTGGTACTACTAAAATTAAAAGAACAGCTGAAATTGATAGAATGACTAAATTTGAAACAATAAATGCTTTGCTACGATGAACGTTGTTTACCCCAACAAACCACAATGCCAGCAAGAAAATGTAAGGAATCGGAATTAAACAAATTGCAATTCCTGAAAAAATAATTGATGTTTTAGTTAATCCACCATAAATATTTACAGCTGGAACTCACTTGCTAGTATCTGCTACTGCAGAAAAGCAAGGACCTAAGAAACCAATCACAATACATGCATAAATTAATAATATAGCAGTAATTGAAATCATAACTATTCAAAACTTTTTGAAAAAACCATCATCTCTTAATCTGTTTTCAAAGCCTAATAATTTATTTTTAGTTGAAATTGATTTTTTTGCTAAATTCTTTTCTTTTCTTTTTTCTTTAGCAAAATCTCTTTTTGATTTTTCAAACTTTTCAAAAAAAGTTTCATTTTTATCTTTGATAAGATTATTTTTTGATTGAGCAGCAGGAATATTAGGTGCAGGTGGTGTATTATTAACTTCTGGTTTTATTTCACCTTCTTTTTTTACTGCAGTATTTTTAAAGTCACTTGAATTAAAAACTGATCCACTACTACTTTTAATATCTTTTTCTTTATTATCAGCCATACTTATTTATTTCCTTTGATTTGTTCTAATAATGAATTAATTTCATCTATTTTATCAATTGAATCATCATTTAAAAAAACAACTGCAGGGATTTTTCTTAAATTTAAATTTTTAGCTAAAACTGTTCTAAAAAATCCAGAGGCTGCATTTATTTTTTTTAATATATTATTTATCATTGTTTTATCATAACAACTTATATAAATTTTAGCAATACTTTTATCTTTTGATAACTTTACATAATGAACTGTTGCTAATTTTATAGTTGCATCATAAATTTGATTTGAAATTGCATTTGAGATTAAATCAAAAATAATTGATTCATATCTTTCTATCCTTATGTTATTACTCATATTTTTCCTCTACAATTTCATATATTTCAACTATATCTCCTTCAATAAAATCATTGAAATTTTCTAAAGTAAATCCACACTCTTTTCCAGCTAATGCACTATTAATTGATTCTTTACCATGTTTTAATGAATTAATTTTAGCACCAGAAATTACTTCATTATTTTTTCTTTTAATTCTTGCTAATGCATTTCTTTTAATTTCTCCAGTTAAAACTCGACAACCTGCAATTTTTCCAATTGAAGAGTGTTGTCAGATTTGTCTAACTTCTACAGTTCCCAATTCTTTTTCAACATAAACTGGATCTAATATTCCTTTTAATAATTTTTCAATTTCATCTTTAATTTGGTAAATAATATTGTAATTTTTTATTTTTATTCCCATTGATGTTGCATAATCACTTACTTTTAATGAAGTTTTTAAATTAAAAGAAATAATTAAAGATTTTGATGTTCTTGCTAAGTCAACATCTGATTCTTTAATATGTCCAATAGCACCTCTAATCATATTTAATTTAGCACCTGGAATATCAAGTGATTTCAACAAATTTTTAATTGCTTCTAGTGAACCATTATTATCTGTTTTTAAAATAATATTTAATTCTTTGTTATCAGCATTAGATTCAGATAAATTACTAGTAAAGTTTGATAATTTTTTTTGCTTTGTATTTTGTTGTCTTTTGGTACTAAGTTCTTTTAATAACTTTTCATCTTTAGTAACAATTCATTTATCACCAGATTTAGGAATACCATTTAAACCGCTTATTCTAACTGGTGTTGATGGTGTGGCAAATTTAATTTCTTTCTTGTTGTAATCAACCATTTTTTTTACTTTCCCATAAAATTCACCAACCAAAATATAGTCATTAACAGCAAGTGTTCCACTTTGAACTAATAAATCAGCAACAGCTCCTTCACCCTTGTCCATACTAGCTTCAATTGCAATTCCATTAGCTAGTCTGTCTTTGTTTGCTTTTAATTCCATGATTTCAGCAGTTAGAATAATTGCTTCTAAAAGTTCATTAATTCCAGTTCCATTAATTGCTGAACCTTTAACAACCATTGTCTTACCACCTCATTCTTCACAAACTACATCTTTATCTGAAAGCTGTGTCAGAATTTTGTCAATATTAATTGTTGGTTTATCCATTTTATTAATGAAAACAATAATTGGAACTTTTGCATATAAAGCATGATCAATTGCTTCTTCAGTTTGTGGTTTTAATCCATCATCAGCAGCAACAACTAAAACAACAATATCTGTTAAATCAGCACCAACAGCACGCATTTTTGAAAAAGCTTCATGTCCAGGAGTATCAATAAAAGTAATTAAATTTTTCTTTCACTCTACTTGATAAGCTCCAATGCTTTGTGTAATTTTACCAGCTTCTTTTTCTGCTATGTTTGTTTTTCTTATTGTATCTAATAATGTGGTTTTTCCATGGTCTACATGACCCATAATTGTTACAATTGGTGGTCTTTTAACTAAATGTTCATCCTTATCTTCAAATTTAATATTATCTAAAAAATTATCTTCATTAATTTGAAGTTCTTTTTTAAAGTCATATCCAAACTCTAAACAAAGTTCTCCAATTTGTCTTTCATCTAGTAAAGTATTTAAATTACAAGTAATTCCATTCAAAAACAAATGTTTTATTATTTCTGAGCTACTCTTATTAATTTTTTTTGAAAATTCATCAATAGTTAAATTGTTAGTAAATACAAAAACCCCATTTTTAATTCCTATCTCTACTTTTTTAAATTGCGACTTAATGTCGATATTTAACCTATTATCAACACTTTTTTTATTTAATTTTTTATTGATTTTAGTTTTTGTATTTTTTTTCATAATTTACCCCTTTTTATTTTTTAACTATTTTTTATGAATTCAATAATTTTCATTTTGTCTGGTTCTTCTAAATTAAATTTTAATTTAGATTTAATTACATTAAAAAATTTATTAATATTAATCTCTTTGATTTTATCTTGCAAAAAATAAACCGATCTGCCTTGAACATTATTGTCATTAATGAAAATTTGGTTATTAAATCTGGTTATTTTAACCAAATTTTCTTTTGGTGCTTCTTGCTTAGAAATGCAACAAACACGAAGAATTTTTTTACTCATCTTCTAATTCTAAATTATCAAGTTCTGATGTATCAATGCTTTCTTCCACTGATATATCATCAGTATCATCCATCAATTCATCAAAAACATTAACTTTTTCTTTTTTTTCTTTTGGCTGCTTATTAATGTTTTTAGTTTTAGTATTTTTTTCTTTTTTATTTTTTAATAATGGATCATCTCCACCAATATCATCAATATTGATAACTGGTTTTCTAATTATAATTGGTTCATCAGCTTCAATTTCATCAGGGTTAAATTCTTTAGTTTCAACCTGTTTTTTCTTAGATACTTTTTTTTCTTTTATTACTGGTTCTTCACTAAAAATTTCTTTACCAGTACCATCTACTAATACAATTTCTTCTTCATCATCGAAATTCTTTTTTTGTTTTTTTCCAGAATTAATTGATGTGGTATTTAATAAACTTTCAACATCATCATCAGTAATACTTTCTAAATCTGCACGGTATTGTTCATAATCAAACGGTGTATCAATTGGTAGGTCTGCTGAAAAATTATTATAAAAATCATTATTATTATTTCTTTTATTATTAGACTTTCAGTTGTTGTTACCACTTTGGTTGTTTTTGTTATTTATAAAAGTAGACTTTGGTTGTTTAACTTTTGAAGAAACAAGATCAGAAATATCGTCATATTTAATTTTTGATTCTTTAGCAAATTCATCAGAAACAACATCTATACTTCATCCAGTTAATTTAGACAAAAGTTTTACATTAACTCCATTTTTACCAATTAACTTATATAAATTATCTTCTGGACAGATAATGGTTATAATTTTAGACCCTGGTTTATCTTCATCATCTGAAATTTCAATTCCTAAAATTTTTTCAGGATGACATGCATTAACTAAAAATTGTTTTGGATCATCATCATATAAAATTACATCTATTCTTTCATTATTAAGCATTTGAGAAATTTTTTTAATTCTTTCACCTTTTGGACCAACTGCTGTTCCTATTGCATCTACACCATAAGTTTTAGAAGCAATAGCTACTTTTGTTTTGTAACCAACAATTCTTGCAATTTTTTTAATTTCAATTGTTCCATTAGCAATTTCTGAAATTTCATTTTTTAAAAGGTATTTTAAAAGTCTTTCATCAGATCTTGATAAAATTATTGGTCACCCTTTTGTTTGTTGTTTAACTTCTTTGATTACAAATAAATAACTTTGACCCGGAGATAAATCTTCACCTGGAATTTGATCTGATTTCAATAGCACACCCTTAGTTGTTCCTAAATTAATTTCTACAAAACGTTCATTTTTTTCAACCTCTGCTCTAATAATATATCCAACTTTGTCTTTTCATTGTTCATAAATTTTAGAGTTAGAAATTTCATTTAAATTGTGGTTTAAAATTTGTCCAAAGTGAGAAGCTAATCTTCTTTCAAATCGTCCAATTTCAACTTCAGTTTTTACAATATCTCCAATTTTGTATGACTTTTTAATTTTATTAGCATCAACTAAATTTATTTCTTTATCATCATCAATTTCATCATCTGTTTTATCTACTACAATTCTCTTTTCAAAAAGTTTAATTGTTTCTTTTTCTTCATTTACTTCTGTTTCAATATCCATATCAGGATTTTCTTTTAAATATGATTTTTCTAAAGCAGTTTTTAAAATATTAATAATATTTTCTTTACTTGTTTCTTTTTCTTGAGCAATTTTATCTAAGTTCTCTCAAAAAGTTTTGCTAGTTTTCATTTTTACTCCATATTAAAAAAGAAATTGAGCAAGAGAACATCTTGCTCAATTTACACTATGTATATTCTATTACAATATACAAAAATATTAAATTATTTTTTGTTTTATTTTTAAGAATAAAATTGACTTTCTCAGAATCAACTACCAACTGTGTCAACTTTATTATTAATTTGTGAAAAACCTTCAGAATAACTGTCAACCATCTTTTTTGAAACAGTATCATAATACATAAAAGGCAAATATAACTGATGATTCATTGCAAAAAAATCAATATTAGCTTTCACATCAGTTTTGCCAATAATATATTTAATTACAATGTGAATTGGTAATTTGAAATTAAATAAAGCATCTGAGTAAGATCTAACTGCTAAATTTGTACTTGCTAAATAATTTCATTTTTCAGTTATAGAATAATCATTTTTAGTGATTCTATCTGTAATAAAGTATGGAATAGTTGGTGTACGTGCAATAATTTTTTCATAATAATCACCAGTATTTGAATACTTGACATTATATAAAGCATCAGTGTTTACTGATTCATAAACAAAAAAGTCTGGTCATGATGAAATGTCTTTGTAAATAGATTGTCCATTCAATCTTTTATCTTGTTCAGTTCTAGTTATTGTAAATCCAGTTGTATATAAATTTGGATCATATGTTAAAGTGTTAGCAACAATTTCAGATGAATATTCAACATGAGCTATGCTAGTGAAAACATAATCTCTTGTAATAACATTTGACAAAATTGATCTTCAAAAATCTGAATAATAATAATCACCTCAAACAAGAACTGGACCAATTTGTTTTCAATCAAAATTTGAATTGTAGCTGTTAGTTATTGAAGAAATTAAAGACTGATCTTTAAATGCAATTCTTGTTTTATAATCAAATTTAAAACCCAAAGTATAATCAGAATTTGATTGGATTGGATCAAAATATAAAGATGAGTTTTGTGCTTCATAAGTTATTTCAGTAAAACTTGTAGATGTTCCACCAACTGAAATTGAATCTGGAATGAATCTAACCACACCATCTCTCAATCAATCTTTATTTATAGCTCAACCATATCCTGATATATCTTGAAAAGAATTAATTAAATTTCAAACACTACCAGAGTCAAACATTCTCTTAATTGGGGTTAAATCTAAAGTTATTTTCTTTTTAATTATTAAATAACTTAAATACTTAAAATTAATTGTTTGACTTTGCTTATCAATTGTTGGTTCTTTATCAAAATATCCTGAAAACTCTAAGTTTTCATATCCAGTTTTATAGTCTTTGTAATTGGCTTTTCTTGCAAAAACTTGACTAGCAAAATTATAAATTGAATTCAAAATACCTTGAATTGTATCTAAACCTGCTAAATCATTATTAATAAACATAATTTCTATAACATTTCAAACAGCTGTTAAATTCACTAATCTTCCAATAGCATACATAAAATTTTGTCTATTTGTATTACCATCAAAAATCACTGAAAGAACTGGACGCAATAAGTTATGTGTTAAAGTTCTTCTTGTAAATAATTCAACAATTCCTAAAATACCTCCAACAACATCATTATTGTTTTGTGACATAGCAAGTGAGACAATTGTATCAACATTATCAATTAAGATGTTATATAAAGATTTAGGATTGCCATTTTCACCTAAAAAATCATTAGCTAAAATATCTATAATTTTGTTGTCTAATCCAAAATAAACTAATAAACTTTTTAATTCAGACATTTGTTCAGCATTCATGTTTGGACCAATTGCTTCAATTATAGGTTTTGCTAAATCTACTAAATCTGGCATATACTCACCAACATAATCAATAACAACCTTTTTATTTTTTTCAAAAATTGATACAAAAGAAACATTATGATTAGCAAACCCTTCTGCCAGTAATGGTTCAATAAAGGCTGGTAAAATATTTAATTTTGTAGCAATTTTTGCTAAGTATGGTGCAATTTTACTAAGTAAATTTTCAATATTAGGATTTTCTTTCAATATTCCAATTATTTGAATTCCCATATCAACAAAATCTAATGTTTCACTAAGTTGTTGATCATAATAATTAACAATTTTTTCTTTAACTTTAGTAGTATCCATATCCAAAATCTTTGGTTGGAATGCTTTGTAAAGTTCTACATAATTTTTCTTGTCAGTTAAATCATCAAAAATATATTGAAAAGCATAAGAATAAGAATTTTTTGTTGGTGATAAAACTTTAGTAACTGATTGATCTTTAAACTCAAAATTAGCAGAATTAATTTCTCAACCCAAATAAAATTCACTAACTAGTTCATTAATTACAGGCATAACAGTTTGGTTATTTACTGATATTTTTAAATTAGATGTTTCTCCTTTTGCTAATTTAAAAATTTTATTAAATAACACTAATTTAGTATCTTTAAAAGCACTAATTTCTACATTTAAGTCAAAAGAAACAACACTACTTCCTAAAATAATTTGATTAATGTTCTTTCCAGAAACTATAAAGTTATCAATTGAAAAAGATAAAATATCAAAACTCTTATCATTTTTAGTTCAAAATGAATCTATAAATAAATACAAATCAGTTTTAAAATTTTCAACTGAAGTTGAATAATTAGAAAAATTACCATTATCTGTATACTCAACATAATTTTGTTGTAAACCATAGCTATTTGCTTTAGCAGTTTTAAAATCTAAATTAATTTCACTAATTCTTGATACAACAGATGCTGCCATTGTACCATCCCTATATTCACTTCAATCATCTTCCACTTTTTCTTCATTTGTTTCATCTGAGTTTTTAACAACTGGAGAAACAATTAAGTTATCTGGATTGGCATCTGCAGTTGTACTCTCTTCATTATCTACAGGTGCAATAACTTCAGCAGACTGAATTTTAGCAATGTCATCTTTGTAAGCAGTTAAAACTGAAGTAGTAGATGCTACTGTTATACCAGCTACTCCAAGACCAGTAATTGCTATAACTTTTTTCTTAAAATTAAATTTCATAAGTTAAATCAAAACATTAAATAAATCTTTCAGATTTAGAAGATTTATTTAGTTTAATCCTCCTTAAATTTTATACCCAACATAAATTCATTAATTTAAATACACAACAATAATTATTGTTTGCATACCAAAAATTTATGTATTAATAAAATACCATGAAAAAGCATGCAAGGTTATTTAATATACTAAATTTTTCTTTTTTTGAAATAAAAAAAGGTATTTTCATACCTTCTTAATTTTTATATTTTTATGATCTTAATAAAAATTCAAATTCCTCTTTAAATGTTTTTAAAATTTGATTGCAAATTTCTTTACTATCTCCATAAATTTCATAATAAATTTTAAATTTAGGTTCAGTACCAGATAGTCTAAATTTAATTCACATATCATTTTCTAAATGTCATTCTAAAGCTTTTGCTGGTTCATTTCAATTAATAACCATAATCTTAATTCCTAAAATATCTTCGTTTTTTATTTTTTGGAATTTTTCTAATTTCATTTGCATTTCTTCTTTTCAGTTTAAAGATTCAATTCGATAAGAAACCGTTTCACCAGATCAATATCCAAATTCAGCAAAAATTTCATCTAAATAGTCAATTAAAGTTCTTTCATCATCATCTAAATAAGTAAAAATTTCTAATGCTAATGCAGCTGCTTGAAAGCTATCTTTATCTCTATTGATATCTGAATTTAAAGAACCAATTGCTTCTTCAAATCCAACAACAAATTCCATTGAATCGATATTTTTATCAATTTCAGCACCAACTCATTTAAAACCAGTTGGAGTTCTAAATACTTTTGCTCCATATTTAGCTGCTATTCTATCAATGTAATTTGTAGAAACATAAGTTGAAACAATAAATGGAGCTTTTTCAAATTTCTTATTTTGTAAAACATAGTTAGTGAAAATAATACCCATTTCATTACCAGTTAAATAATGTCATTTATTTCTGTGTTTTACAGCTACTGCTAATCTGTCAGCATCTGGATCAACTCCTAGCATAATTTTTGCTTTTAATCTTTCAGCATATTGAACAGCTAAATTAAAAGATGTTTTTTCTTCAGGATTAAATGAAGGAGAATATGTAAAATTTGAATCAGGGTTTGATTGTTCAGGAACTGAAAAAATATTTTCATACCCTAAAGTTCTTAATAAATAAGGTAAATCATAACATGCTGTTCCATGATGAGGAGTAAAAACAACAGGAAAGTTTTTTTGTCTATAAATGTTTGTGTTAATTAAGCATTTATATGAAGCATCAAAATAACTTTCAACTATAGTGTCATCAAAATATGAAATTAAATTTTCGTTAGGAGAGTAAGTGTTATTGATAATTGTTCTAGATTCAGGCATATATGAAATTATTTGGTTTGCATCATCATCTAAAATTTGTCCTCCAGTTTTTCCATAAACCTTAAATCCTAAATAATTTTTTGGATTATGACTAGCAGTTATGATGATACCAGCATCAGTTTGTGCTTCTTTAACACTATATGAAACAATTGGTGTAGCTTTCATTTGGTTATTTTTAAACAAAAAAACTTTAATTCCAAAACTAGTTAAAGTTCTAGCAACTATCATTGCATAATAATCAGCATTTTTTCTAGTGTCATGAGCAACAATAACAGTTGGATTTTCTTTTTGACTTAATAATCATTTAGCAACACCTTCAGTCATTTGTTGGTAAGTAAAAATATTCATTTGGTTAGTACCAGGACCCACAGTTGCTCTTATACCTGCTGTACCAAATTGCATTTTTTCATTAGTAAAATATGTACTAATTTCTTCAGGTGACATTGCTAAAATAAATTTTTTATATTGGTCATTAATTCTAGAAGAAGTGATTCATTCATCAGCAATCGGATTTGTTTTTATATATTCAATAGAACTAGTATTTAAATTTTTCATAACATTAAACTCCTTTATAATTTAAATTTTTTTTAGTGAAACGACTTTTTAGTAAATCATTAATAGTATATTCTATATACTTGCCTTCTCAGTTAAAAATATAGATTTTGCAGTTATCTGATTCCATAAATTCACTCATAAATTGTCTACACATCCCACAAGGTGTAGCAAAATCATTTGAATCAGTTAATAAATAAACTTCATCAATTTGTTTATGACCATTACTAATTGCTGTAGAAATAGCATTTCTTTCTCCACAAAGAGTCACAGGATAAGAAGAGTTTTCTACATTAACCCCATAGTAAAATGAATTTCCAGATTTACAAATTGATGCAACCCTAAAATTTGAATATGGTACATAAGCATTATGAATTATCTCTTTTAATTTTGAATATATTGTACTAATATTTCTATTAATCATTTTTTCTCTCCTTTTAGTTATTTGCTTACCTTTAATATTGTTTTGTTTAAATGAATTTTTTGATTACTAATTTCTATATTTTCTTTTATTTTATTTACTATTTTTTCATCTATTTCATTTGATGCATAAACAGTTATAATTGTTTCATTTTTTTTAACAAATTCACCAGAATACTTATTTAAATATAAACCAGCTAAAAAATCTAAATTATCTGTTTTTATTTTTCTACCTGCTTTTAAATCAATTAGTATTAACCCTAATTCTTTATTGGAAATAAAATTTACATAACCTTCTTTTCATGCCTTAATTTCTTTTTTAAATTTAGGATTATAAAAATTATTTAAATCTTCAAATGTTTTCAATTTGCCTTGTTGATATTTGTTTCAATTTAAAAAAGATATAATTGCTTTTTTGCTGTTAATAGCATTTTCAATTTGTTTAACAGCTTGTTCTGGTGTTGTACAAATATTTAAGTCTAGTAAAATATCTTTTGAAAACTCAAAAATTAATTCTTTTAAATATAAACAATCAAATTTTCCTTGTAAAAAATCTACTGCTTCTTTAACTTCTATTAAATTACCCAAGCATCTCCCTAATGGTTTATTCATATCTGTATAATGAACTAAAACATTTTTATTAAATTTTTTACCAATAGCAATACAAAGTTCTCCAAATTCTATAGCATCATTTAAGTTACTAAAAAAAGCACCATCACCAACTTTTACGTCTAAATAAATATTATTAGTGTTCAAAGCTATTTTTTTAGACATAATAGAAGCAACTATTAAAGAAACATTATTGATAGTTCCTGATGTGTCTCTTAATCCATAAAGAATTTTATCTGCTGGAACAATATCTTTAGTTTGTTGCATTATAAAAAAATGATTTTTTAATAAAATTTCAGTTGCTTCAAAATTAGTTAAATCTGTTTTCATATTAATAGAATCTAATTTATCAATTGTTCCACCAGTATAACCTAATCCCCTGCCTGAAATTTTTGCTACACTTGCCCCTAAACAACTTAGCAATGGTAGAATTATCAAGCTAACTTTATCACCAATTCCACCTGTTGAATGTTTGTCAATTAAATTTTTAATTGAACTAGGTCAATTAAAAATTTTGCCACTATTAATTATTGCTTTGGTTAAATAAAAAGTTTCATTAAAATCCAATTTATTAAAATATATAGCCATCAAAAAAGCAGTAGTTTGGTAGTCTTTTATTTCATCTTTTAGTAAACCTTCAATAAAAAAATTAAATTCACTTTCACTTATTTTTTTATTGTTTTTTTTCTTTTCAATTAAATCTAAAATTGTCATAATTTTTTTAAATTTTTAATATTGTTTTTAAAGCTAAATCAATCATAGAAACAAACTTAGTTTGTCTGTCATGAGCATCCATTGATTCATGAGTAACTAGTGAATCTGAACATGTAAGTAAAGTAGCTGCTTTTTTGTTTAATTTAATAGCATTAGCAAATAATGCAAAAGATTCCATTTCAACTGCTTCTGCTTTAGTATCAGCAATTATTTGATCCAAATTTCTTTTAGAACCATAAAAAATATCAGAACTATGAATTCTAGCTTCTTTTAATAAAATGTTGTTTTCATTAGCAGTTTTTTTGATTAGTTCATTTAAACTATTATTTCCTTGCAAAACATTATTTAGTGCTTCAACTCCAATTAAATTTGCAAAAGTTGATTCACTATATGCTTCTTTTGTAAGTATTAAATCACCTACATTAATATTTTTTGAATATGAACCTGCACTTCCAACTCTAATAATTACATCAACATCATAAAAGTGAAATAATTCATAACTATATATACCAATTGATGGAATTCCCATTCCATGGCCCATAATTGTTATTTTTTTGTCTTTGTATTCACCAGTAAAAGCAAGCATTCCTCTAACTTGGTTTACTAATTTTACATTAGTTAAAAAGTTTTCAGCCATCCATTGAGCTCTAAGTGGATCTCCAGGCATTAATACAATTTTAGCAATATCTTCTTTTTTTGCGGTGTTATGTGGTGTCATATAATTCTCCATATGAATATTTAATTAATAAAGATATAAAAAATTTTAATGTTAAATTGCTAGATAAAAATAAAAAAATGAGTTTTTACACTCATTTTTTGTTTTATTAGAAAATAAAAACAACCCATTTACTTGTATATGTTTAGATTGCATCACATCCACTAGTAAACCGATTGTTTTCTTTTTTTTAGCCACTATCCGATACATGCACATACCGGTAGGTGAAGCATGCTAACCACAAGATTCAATTATTCCGACAAATAATCAAATGGCTTTGTTGTTATATTCTTCTGATCAAAAGGGGTCGCTTCATCTAAAAAAAGTATTTTGTCGAGGTTATACTTTCTCTCTAACAATTAAACCCATAATAATATTACCATAAAAAAATAAAAATCAATAGAAAAATACAAAAAATTTAAATTTTTTTGAGTTAAAATTAAATTTTTGGCTATTTTTTAGCAAAAATTACCCAAATAATTAATTAGAAGAGAGTTTTTTTATTTTTTAAAAAGTCTATTCCTTTTTTTATATATTTATAAATAGAACTACAAAAATATAAGAAAGTATTAAAAAAATTATGAAGTTCAAAATAATAAAAAACTATGATAGAAGAAAATTTTCAGAAACAGAACTATCATTAATAGATGTTATTAATGAAAACCCAGAATTGTTTCTAAGCGCTTTTAATTTAAAAGAATTTTGTGAAAAAAATAATTTTTCTGTTTCAACAATCCAAAAAATAGCAAAAAAATTAAACTATAAATCAGCAAATCAAATGAAATCAGATATTGCAAAAAAATATTTTAAAGATATAAGCTTAAATAAAAAAGAGAGTTTAAAAAAACAAAACATAAGTATAGAAGAATATTTAAATAAATTAGAGGTTGCTTTAAAAACAATAGATGAAGAATTAGTAAACAAACTAACAAAAAAAATTTTAAATTGCAATTATGTTTACATTTATAATTCTGATCAATTTTTTAAATCAAAAATTTTTGATTTTTTTAGTTCAATCTTACCTTTTAAAATTTATAGAATAGATAATGATTACAGACTCAAAATAGCAAAGAATCTTATTAAAGATAAAAATTCTATTTTAATTGTCACAAAAGTTTTTTCAGAATTAACTGAATTTGAATCAAAAGTTATAAATTATTTTTTAAAAGAAAAAATAGAAATTTATACAATTTCTGCTGTTGAAGGTTTATTTCCAAAATCTAAAGAAATTAATAATATAGTTATTGGTAATTACAAAAACCTTAATAATGAAGATATTAAAATAATAGAATTTAGAATTTTCTATAATAATTTAATTAACATTATAGTTTTTAATTTATTTCTTTACATTCAAAAACAAATGAAATAAAAAGCAATATAAAAAATCTAATACATTTAAAGTATTAGATTTTTTATTACACTACATAAACTAAAAGTGAAACTATTACCATTAAAATTCCCAATAAAAAAATAAATGAATAATAATATTTTGCAGATATATAAATATTTTTTAATATTTTTTCTATTTTTTCATTATAGTTACTATCATTTCAAGATTTTGGAATTTTTATCTTTGATTTTTTTGTTATCATCTGAAGAACCTGAAACCAAGTTTTTATTCGAAAACATTTCCTTTATTTGCGAAATTCGTTCTCCAGATAAGTTAACTTGTTTTACTAATTCATATTTACAAGTTAAATACTCTTTTAGCAAATAAGAAACTAATGTTCTTTTATTATTCTTACTTGATAAAAACCCTATAACATTCAAATAAAAAATGTCATTAAAAATTAAAATAAAAATAGAAAAAATCAAAGTAGCAAAATAAAAATAACCAAAAAAATTAGCAAGACTTTTATCAAGACCAATAGGTATTAAAAAAAAATAATGATACAAGCCCCAAAAAATAAGAAATAATTTTTAATATTTCAACTGCAAAGCTTATTTTTATTTTTGTTTTTGTTTTATTTTTTATATTATTAAAAATACCTTTTTGATAATATGAAACATCACCAGTTTCTATAAATTTTTCTTTATTTTCTTTTGAAATATAAATTGGATAAGTTTTTTCTGTTAATTGTTTATAGACAAGTTCTTTGTTCATTATTGTTTCCTTTCTTTTGGTAATTAAATAATAGCAAATATGATTAATTGGTTTTTCAAATATTTGCAAAAATGTTTGAATAATAATTTAAATTTGAATATTAAATGAAAAATAAAAATAAATTTATCTAAGAGTAAATAAAAATAAAATATGGTAAATGAGAAATTATTAAAAAAATAAACAAAACAGTAATCGGATAAACTACTACACTCATTACAGAAATGAAATAAATTTTAAATTTTATTGGATATTTGTTTTTTCCATATTTTCTTATTTTTTTATTAACATTGTTTTCTATTTTGTTTTCATTAATAAAATTTCCATAATAT
>CAMWTH010000008.1 GCA_947177125.1 uncultured Mycoplasma sp.
GCTTCTTTTCTTATTAGTTTTTATACATAAATTTATGAAAAATTTAATTAATAAAATTTAGTTTTTTTTAATGCTCTTCCAACCATATAGACACTGTATAGTTTTTTTAATACAATTAAGTATATATTTATATAAGTAATTAAAAAAATTAGAGGTTTTTAAAATGAGTGATTCTAAAGAAAACAAAATGAGTGAAAACTTAAATAATGCATCAGCTAAAATGATGGATAACATAACTGGAAAAAATGTTGATCAATCACAAAAAAGTGAAAAAGATTGAACAGTAACACTTATTCTTGCAATCTTTTTAGGTTACATTGGTATTCACAGATTCTATGTAGGAAAAATTGGTACTGGTATTCTTTGATTAGTTACAGGTGGATGTTTAGGAATTGGATGATTAATTGATATCATCAGAATTGTTTGTAGTAACTTTACTGACAAAGAAAGAAAACCAATTAAAAATTAATTTAAAAGTTAGTAGATGTAAAAAAAATAGAGTTCAAGACTCTATTTTTTTTATTTAGTTTATTATTAATAAAAAATCAATAAATTATTATGAATAAAAAAGAAGATAAATTAATAGTTAAAACAAAACACTTAGATATGTATAAAACTAAAAAAGGGTTTTATTATTGTCAAAGAAGATCAGTTAATAGCATTGCAGTTTTATGTTTTAAAAAAGTTAAAGATGATTTCTTTTTCTTAATAAGATTACAACCAATGCCACAAGTTGAAGAAAAGAAAGTTTGAAGTCAATTATACCCTTGTCCAATTACAGGATCAATTGAACAAGATGAAAGTCCTGAAACTAGTGCAGTTAGAGAAGTTTTAGAAGAAGGTGGAATAACAATAAATGAAAATGATTTAATTGCTATTAACCCAAGTGTTGCTACAACCCAAATGAATGAAAAAGTTTTTTATTACCTTACTGATGTTACAAATAAAAAAATTGAAGCACCACAAAATGATGGTTCAATTTTTGAAGCAGTTAGTGAAAATATTTGAGTTTCTCAAAAAGAGTTAGAAACTATTATTAACAATGATTTATATTTGTCTTCATTACTAACTTGTTATTATTACTTTTTAAAACTAGTTAAATAAATTATTTTTCTCTATACCCTACCATATCTTGGAATTTATAGATGTTTTTTATTCCAACAACTTGGTTATCTTGTGGGTTAAAAGTTAAAACCACAGCACAAAATTGATATTGTCCAATTTGTTCTTCTAATTTAAAAAATTCTGAGTTGCCTTTAAACATGTTAATAATTGAATCAGGTTTAGCACCAATGATTCCGTTTGCTGCACCTGTCATTCCTACATCAGTTATATAAGCTGTGTTATTTATAATTCTTGCATCATTGGTTTGAACATGAGTGTGTGTTCCCAAAATTGCTTGAACTTGTGATTGAAAGTTTAAAAAGAAAGCATTTTTTTCACTTGTAGTTTCACAGTGAAAATCAACTATGTGAAAGTCTGCTTTAGCTTCATTTGTAATAATTTTTTCTAATTCTAAAAAAGGATTTGTTTGCATTTCTTTAATAGCAACAGAAATTCCTAATAAGTTAGTAATTCGAAATGACTTATTTTTAATATGAACAATTTTACTACCAACTCCAACAGTTGCTTCTAAAAGCTTTTCATCAAGATTTGCAGGTCTAATGATGTTATCTTTTGTTTTTAAAATTTCATAGATATCTTTTTTATGTCATGTGTGATTTCCCATTGTAATGAAATCAATTCCATTTTTACATAAAAAATTATAGTCTTTTCAGTCAAGACCTCTACCCTTTGTTGTGTTTTCAGCATTTGCAATGGTGAAATCAATTTTATTTTGTTTTTTAATATTGTTTAATTCAAGTTCAATGGCAAGTTTCCCCATTACCCCTGAAATATCACCAATAAATAAAATATTAATCATAATTATTTTTTAATCTTTCTAACAGATTTATGATGCTTAATAAGTTGTTTTTTACCAATTTGTGGTCTATCGAAAGCAACTGTAATAATTGAATGTTGAACATCCATTACAATTCCTCTCCCAAATTTATCATGCAAAACTAAATCACCTATATAATACTCTTCTTTTTTATCATGATATACATTATCTAAATCAATTGAACTTCTTTCGTTTCTAGAATAATCAAAAACTTTTTTGCTACTAGTAGATGTATTTTTAGATACTATTCTTTTATCTGCAAGCAAATTATCTATTTCTAATAAAAATCTAGATGGTGTTTTTTGACCAGAAACATTACCAAAATAATTTGCTCCCCGACTACATGATAAATATAAGTTCTTTTTAGCTCTTGTAATTGCAACATATGCAATTCTTCTTTCTTCATCTAAATTTCCTTCTTCAATTGATTTAATTGAAGGAAAAATATTTTCATTCATTTGAATAATAAACACAATGTCAAATTCCAATCCTTTTGCAGAGTGAACAGTCATTAAAGAAACGGTATTAATATTTTTGTCATTTTTATTGTTAGTTTCATCAACGCTTGTTATGATTGCAAGTTCTTGCAGATAGTAGTGTAAATTTGCATTATCTGGATTATTCTTTTCAAATGCTAGTGCAGCATTTTTTAATTCTTCAATATTTTCAATTCTAGTTTCTTCACCTTCATCTTTAAGCATTTGAAAATAATTTGTTTTATCTGCAATTTCATCAATTAATTGAGAAATAGAATCAAATTTTTTATTTCTTATTTCCGATATTAAATTGTAAAATTCTAAACATGAATTTTTAGCTTTTGCAGATAGTTCATCAATTTCTTCGGCTTTTCCAAAAGAAGCAAAAGTTGATAAATTGTTTGCAACAGCATAATTTTTTATTGCAAAAAAAGTTTTTTCACTAATTTGTCTTTTGGGAACATTATAAATTCTAGATAGACTCATTTCATCACTATTTGCGACTAAACGCATGTAAGCAATCATATCTTTAACTTCTTTTCTTTGGTAGAATCTAAATCCACCAAAAATTCGGTATGGAATATAATTGTGTGATAGTGATTCTTCAATGTTTCTAGAAAGATAATTAGCACGATATAAAATAGCAATGTCTTTATACTGATATTGTTTTTCTTGAACTAATTCTTTAATTTTTGAACACACAAATTTTGATTCATTATCTTGATCATCTGCTTCAAAATAAATAACTTCACTATTAAAATTAGAGTCAGTAAATAAATTTTTTTTAATTCGGTTTGGGTTATTATTGATTAAAGAATTTGCAATATTTAAAATCTTTTTTGTTGATCTATAATTTTGTTCTAAAACAATAACTTCAGTATTGGCAAAATCATTTTTAAAAGAATTAAAAATATTTTTTTGAGCTCCTCTTCATGAATAAATCATTTGGTCTGGATCTCCAACTGCAAAAACATTTTTCATATTCTTACTTAGTAATTTAATTATTTCGTACTGATCTAAATTAGTATCTTGAAACTCATCAACTAAAATATAATCAAACCGTTCTTTTCATTTTTTACCAATTTCTTCAATTTGCAAAACTTGTTTAGCATATTTGATTAAGTCATCAAAATCAAGCAAATTACTATTTTTTAAAAACTTTAAATACTCTTCATATACTTTTTTACAAATATTTTTTTTTGTATGACCTTCATAAGTATTATCTAAAAAACTTAATCATTCATAAACATCATCGTTTTCATAAATACCTTCTGCTTTCATTTTAGAAATTCAAGATAAACAAACTTTGATTTTTAAAACTTGGTTATCAAAGTTGTTTGCTTTATAAATATCTTTTAAAATTGAGTTTTGATCATCTTCATCAATAATTGAAAAATTACTAGTAATATTTTCAATATCTAGCGCTTTAATATCTTCTCTTAAAATTCTTAAGCAAACTGAATGAAAAGTACCAATATAGTGAAATTTCTTGTTTGGAATAATATTGGAAATTCTAGTTTTCATTTCATTAGCAGCTTTATTTGTGAAAGTAAAACCCAAAATTTTTCAACTTGCATAATTTTTTTCATTAATTAAATAAACTACACGGTGAGTTAAAACAGATGTTTTACCACTACCAGCTCCTGCAATTACTAAAACTGGAATGTCATCATCAAAAGTAATTGCTTTCCTTTGGTTTTCATTAAATTTACTATATTTACTATCCATTTTTATCATTTCCTTTTTCAAAAATTTCACTTGTATCAATTTCACCTGGTAAATTATACTTAATGATTGGTTTTTTCTTGTTTTTTAAATTTAAAACACCATTTTTATCATCACTAAAAACCTCAACCATTTTAACAACAACAGTATTGCTAATATTATCTGTAAATGATCTTCTTTTATTTGTAAATGCAACATTTAAAATTAAAACAAATTCCAAAATTGCAGCAATAGTATAAAAAGACTGGAAAACGATTTCTACAACATTTGTAGTATTAGGTTCATTATTAACATTTAATAAAAAAGCAATTACTTGGCTCTTTGCAAAAAAACTTACAATCCCCAAAATCAGTGTAATAACAATCATCACCAAACAAGTTAGTGATTCTCTAATAATTAATTGGACAAAAAATAATCAATGTAAGTTTTTAAAAAACTTTCTGTTCTCATTAACAATTTTTAAAGAAGTGCTATAAATTCTAATTTTAAAAACTTTTGAAAAAATTGTATATCCTTTACAGAGAAAAGGGACAACAATAAAATAAATAAAAATTGTTAAAAAAATAACAAGAGTAAATAAAAATATTTGTCATGACTCAATAAGGTTTCAATTTTGTTCATTATTTGATAAAAAATTAGTTTGAATCAAATTAGAAAAAATAACAAAAAAGAAAGCAATGATAATTAGAAAAGTAAATATCAAATCAAAAAATCTTGCGAAAGTTCTAGAAATAGCACTTGCTAAGTTATATTTTTTCTTTTCATTTTTTTCCAATATATTATTCACATTTATCCTCAAATAAAATTCTTTTTAACATAACTAAATGCTGGTTTAAATGAACGAATGTATTCTTTAAATTTAGGATTTTTTAATAAATCCAAACTTTTGTTATTTCTAAATGATGGGTCAATTTTTTCTAAAGTTTCTCAAGCTTTATTAATAGCAATTGATAAAGTTTTTTCATTATCATAAGAATCAAACATTTTAACTAAAAAGTCACCAATACATAATTTTGGTAATCAAACTAAATAATTATTTTTAGTATCATAGTCTAATTGTGATTCATTAATTTTGTAAGACAAAAGTAAAGCACTTTCTAAAATGTTGTACAAATTATAAGTATATTTAACTGAATTTTTATCATTTTCTAAACTTAATAATTTTTTTGAAGAATAAAAAGCAGTTTCATAAGAATTTAAAACATCAAAAAGGTAAATTGGATAAAGGTTTTTGTAATTTACAAAACTAATTTTCTTTTTTTCTAAAAAACTTTTTTTAAAAACTTTATTTCTAATACTAATTGCACAATTAACAATAAATGAAGCATTTGTAGATAATTCATCTCTAGTTATTTCTTTTTCAGTTTCAAAATCATCATTAACATTATTTACATTTGTTTTAAAACCAATAAAATCGTATTTTTTATTATCTAAAATTTTGCTAATAGTTTTTACAAAATCTGGTTCAAAAACATTTTTAGATTCTGCAAAATAAACATATGTACCACTAGCTTTTTCTAATCCTAAGTTATATGAAAAAGATCTTCCATAGTTTTCAAAAAGTCTTACAATTTTGAATTTTTTATCTGATAAATCAAAACTATTTAATATTTTTTTAACTTCGTCAGATGCAAAATCATCAATAAAAATAATTTCAAAACTTTTACTAGTTTGACTTAGTAAAGATTTGATAGATTTTTCTAAATTTGTTGAATTTTCATATAAATGGTAAATAAAAGATATTTTCATAATGATTCATCCAAACTGCAATTATAAGATTTATTATAAATTATCTAATTTTTATAAATAAAAAAAATAAAATATTTTTTATTTATAAAAAAAACATAAATAAACCAATTTTTATTAAAAATAACTACTGATTTTCTTCATTTTCTAAAAAAGTTAAAAATTCATAATTAATAGAAGAAAAACTAATTTCATTTTGATTTGAAGCATCTACAACTCCAATTGTATCTTTAGATATTTTTTTAATTTCTCTTTCAGTGTTGTTGCTATTAAAATTCAAAAAATATGTAAAGAAATTATTTAAGTGTAAATAGTCACAAAGATCAGTAGTTAAATAAAAAAGAATTATTTGATTGTTTAAAAGTTCAATTTCATTTTTAGATTTTGCAAAAAACTTGTTAAAGATTAATTTATTGTCATCTTCCAAATTAATCGGATTTAAAATTGAACCAAAAAATAGGGGATTATTTTTAATAGAAAAGTTCTTGCTTTTCAGTAAGATAGTAATTTTTGTTTTAAACTCATTAAATTTTTTTTCTAATTCTAAATCACTTTTCTCTTCCTTTTCTACTAAAGCTAAAATAAAGTAGAACTCGGTAATACCATTTGAATTAGAAATAAAATTAATAATGAAATCAATTAGTGAAAACAAATCATTGGGATTTAAATCATAAAACTTACTTACTTCAAAAACAACTTTTAATTTGGATTCCATAATTTTGTAACTTCTGTATGTAATAATTCTTTCTTTAAATTTTCATCTTTTATATTTTCATATAATTTTTTGCGTAAATTAAATTTTTTAATAAAACCTAATTTTTTTTCAAATTCATCTAGTTCACTTTTTGATTTTCTGATACTGTCATAAATAGCAACTCTTGAAACATTATTGTTTTGTGCTATTTCTGATAATGATAAATCATTAAAATAATAATCAGTAATGTTTTGTAATTGTTTTTCAGTTAGTAACTTTCCATAAAAATCAATTAGTAAACTAATTTCATACAAATTTTTATCTTTCATTTTAAATAACAATTTCTTTAGTAATTCCATCAACAAATTTTTCTAAATCAAATGCTGATAAATCATCAAGTTTTTCCCCTAAACCAATATATTTAACTGGAATATTAAAATTATCTTTTATTGATAAAACAATTCCACCTTTTGATGTTCCATCCATTTTAGTTAAAATAATTCCACTAACATTTGTTATGTCTTTAAAAGCTTTGGCTTGAATAATTCCAGATTGACCTAAAGTCGCATCTAAAACAAGTAAAGTTTCATGAGGAGCAGAGTTATCAAATTTATGAATTACTGAATGAATTTTTTCTAATTCTTTCATTAAGTTAATTTTGTTATGTAATCTTCCAGAAGTATCACAAATTACTAAATCATACTTTTCTTCTTTCCCTTTTTTAACACCAGTAAAAATAACAGATGCAGGATCTTGACCTTCTTTATCAGGTAAAACAATGTCACATTTTAATCTATCTGCTCAAATTTTTAATTGTTCAACAGCTCCAGCTCTAAATGTATCACCAGCAACTAATAATACTTTTTTATTTTGCTTAATGAAACGGTGTGCTATTTTAGCAATTGATGTGGTTTTTCCAACACCATTAACTCCCATTACTAAAATAATGTTAGTTCGATCTTTTCTAATATCTAAAAAGGTATTTACATCAGTATCTTGAATGTAATATGTAAAAATTTTATCAACAATAATTTCACGAATTAATTTGGAATCTTCAACATTTTGAAATGCAATTTCATCCCGAATTGCTTCAGTAATCTTATTTGTAGCAATTACTCCAACATCATAAGAAATCAAAAGTTCTTCAATGTTTTCATAAAAAGTTTCATCAACTTTTTTAAATTTTTTAACAATTTCAGTGATTGCTTTTGAAAGAGTGGTAGATGATTTTTTTAATCCATCATCAAACTTTTTTTGTTTTTCAACTGGTTGTTGTAAAATTTCTGCTTGTTTTTTAACGTTTTTTTCTTCTATCTTTTGTGATAGATTTTCAATACTTCCTTCTTTTTTACCTTTTATTTTATTAATTATTTTTTTGAAAAAACCAAATGCCATAAATAACTCCTTAGTTTTCTACTTCATTATTTTCATTTAATTCAGACATAAATTGTTTAGCTTCTTGTACTTTTGATTGGAAAATTATTGTAACCCCTTGTTGTTGCATTGTAGCACCATAAAGTTTTTCACATCTTAACATTGTTCCCTCTCGGTGAGTAATAACAATAAACTGTGTTTCTTTTGAGTATGCTGAAATAATATCTCCAAATCTTTCAACATTAGAAGGATCTAAAGCTGATTCAGCCTCATCTAAAACTACTAAAGGGAAAGAACTAACTTTTAAAATTGAAAATAATACTGATAAAGCCACCAAAGTTTTTTCACCACCTGATAAAGCAAATAAAGAATTAACATGTTTCCCTGGTGGATTAGCTTTAATATCAATTCCTGAAGTTAAAATATCTGTTGGATCTGTAAAATCTATTGAACAAGATCCCCCACCAAACAAGTATCTAAAAGTTTTTGGTAATTCTTCATTAATTCTTAAAATAGTTCTTTCAAAATCCTCATGGGCTTTTTGATCTAATTCTTTAATAACATTTAAAATATTTTCTTTAGCTTGTTCAATTTCTATTTCTTCATTATGCATTTTTTCATAACGTTCTGATTTTTCTTTTAATTCACTAACAGCTTCCATGTTAATTGGTCCAATGTAACCAATTTCTCTTGAAAGTTTTTCAATTTTATTTCTTGCTGCTGCATCAGACATTTCTAAAGGTGTGCTAAAATTTTCAATTGCACTTTCAACTGTCATTTTATAAGTATCACTTAGTTTTTGTCTTGCAAAATCTAATTTATTTCTATTGTTTACTTCTGTTTCAGTTAATTCAACAATTACATCTGTACTTGTGTTTAAAGTGTTTCTTGTTTCTTCAATTTGGTTTTCAATTTCTGAAATTGATTTTCTTAATTCTTTTTTTGTTGCTTCATTAGCATTAAATTCATTAATTACTTTTTCTTTAGTGTTATTTAAACTGTTTAATCTTTCAATTAAATCTTTTAAATCTTTTGCTAAAGCACTTGTTTCATTTTCGCTTTTGTCAAAAGATCTTTTTGTACATTTTTGGTATTCAGTTTTTAATCTTACAATTTCATCAGAAATAGTTTTAATTGTTGAAGAATAAATTCCTAGATTAACTTTTCTTTCTCTTAATTTTGCATCTGCATCAATAATAGATAAAGCAACATCTGATTTTCGATTTTCTTTAATTGTTAGTGTTTTTTTTGATTCATCTAATTCTTTTTTAGTAAGATTGATTTTTTTATCTAAAGCAAAAGAAGAAGTTTCAAGTTGTTTACTATATCCACCAGTAATAACACCATGTGGGTTAATAACTTGACCATCTAAAGTCACAATTTTATAAAGTTGGTAAGTGTATTTAGAAATTTCTAAAGCCTTTTCAAAATTTTCAGCAATAATCACTTTATTTAATAAAACATCAAAAATTGGTTGAATTTTTTTATCACACTTAATTAATTCACTTGCAATACCAATAAAACCATCAAGTTGTAAAACAATTTGTTTATGTTCATCACGCATTGGCTTAACTGTAATGTCATAAATTGGCATAAAAGTAGCAAGACCTGCTTTATTATTTACTAAAAAATCAATTGCTCTTTTTACATCTCTACTAGTATTTGTAACAATATTTTGTGTGTTTTTACCAAGTGCTATAGTTATCGCTTTTTCATGTTCTTGTTCACATTTAACAAAATCAATTACACAACCTAAAATTCCAGTTAATGCATTTCTATTTTCTAAAACAGACTTAACACCTATTGCATATGTAGGTTTTGTTTTCAAAATATCTGATAAGTATTCTAATTCACTTTCTTGCTTTGTAACTAGTTTAGACAAATCTAAAATTTCTTTTTCTAAAATTTTTTCCTCATATTTTAAATCATCCAACATTTTAGTAAATTGGTTTAATTCATTTTTGTTTCTTTCAATAATTTCATTATTTGTTTTTAGTTCTTTTTCAGAAATTAAAATTTTAGATTCTAGTGCATCAACTTTTGATTGAAAATCTGATGAATTAATATCTAATGCTAAATCATTATCAAAAATAGACTTTTGTACTTCAAGTTGCGAGATTTTATCTTTAATGCTACTAAGCTCTCAAGCAAATTTATCTGCTTTAATTTCAACTTCTGATAATAAATTTTTATGAGAGTTCAATTGGTTAATTAATGAATTTAGTTTTGGACCTAAATCTTCTTTTGCAGATCTTGAATTTAACAATTTACTTTGAACACTTTCAAGTTTTTGTTGTGCTTCTAAAATATCTTTAACTAAAATAGAAATTTCAAGTTTAGTTAATTCTGCTTTTTTTTCTGAATACTCTTTTGCTTTACTTGCTTGTAATTCTAATTTTTTAATATCTTTATAAAGTTCTTTTGTCAAATCATTAACTCTGTTTAAATTGTTTTGAGTTCTTTCAAGTTGTCTTAAAGATTCTTCTTTTTTACGAATGTATTTACTTATTCCAGCAGCTTCTTCAAAAATAGTTCTTCTTTCTTCTGGTTTTGAATCTGCAAATCAATTAACAGTCCCTTGTGAAATAATTCCTAAAGAACCTTTTGATAAACCAGTATCACTAAAAATATCATGAATATCTTTTAATCTAGTTAATTGACCATTTACATAATATTCATTATTTCCATTACCACGGTATAATTTTCTACTAACTGCAACTTCATCAGCATCAAAGTGTAAGTGTTTTTTACTGTTGTCAAAAGTTAAAGTAACTTGAGCATAGTCACAAGCTTCTTTGGTTTTAGAACCATGAAAAATAATGTCATCACTTTTTTTACCACGAAGTGATTTAATTGATTGTTCTCCTAAAACTCATTTAATTGCATCAATAACATTGGATTTTCCAGAACCGTTTGGTCCAACAACTCCAATCATAGTAGAGTCAAAATTAAGTTTAGTAAAATCAGCAAATGATTTAAAACCAATAGCTTCAAATTTTTTTAAAAAAATCATTTTTAAATTTTCCTATGCTGTTTGTATAAATAACTAATAAATTATAAATGATTAAAATAAATTAAATTTAATAAAATAACAGACTTAAGCAAAGTTTTTTTAAAAAAATAGTCCCCAGCATTTTATTTCCAAAAAAAAATAGTTTATAATTTATATGTTGTATTCTTTTTTATTAATTTGCTCAGGTGGCGAAATGGCAAACGCAGTAGACTCAAAATCTACCGGTAGTGATACCTTAAGGGTTCAAGTCCCTTCCTGAGCACCATTAGAATAGAAAAAATTAATTTATAATAAATACTTATATATTACTCAAAAAAATAAAAAAAGTGCCTTTCAGTCCAAAGGTACTTTTTTTATTTATATGTAAATGGCGCGCCTGAAGAGATTCGAACTCCTGACCCTGCGCTTAGAAGGCGCATGCTCTATCCACTGAGCTACAGGCGCAAAAGATAATAAAATTTTTAACTTTATTATTATATTTTAATTTTGAAAAAAAACTATAAATTTAAAATCTTTTGATAAAAAAATTACTCTTTAATTGTTTTTAAAGAGTAATTTTTGCTTTAATCATTTTCAACAACACCTTTTGGTCTAGTCATTGCTTTTAATGAATCCCTAATTCCTTGTACTCCAAACCCAGAATCTTTAATTCCTACAAAAGGAAAAATGTCAGGCCCTCTTGAACTTGAACGATTGATATTCACAGTTCCAGTTTCTAAATATCTTGCAATTGTTCTAGCTTCTTCTTTATCTTTTGTAAAAACAGATCCTTGTAAACCATATTGACTAGCATTTGCAATTGCAATTGCTTCATTAACTGTTGAAACACGAATAATTGGTAATAATGGTCCAAATGGTTCTTCCCAAGCTAATCTTGAACTAGTACTAACATTATCAATAACAGTATGTCTTAATAAATTGTACCCTTCAACATTGCCACCATATACCAGTGTGCCACCTTTTTCTAATGCATCACTAATTAAACCAAGATTATAATCAAGTGCTTTTTTATCAATCAAAGGAGTAATATCAGCATTATCTAAAGGACTACCAACTTTAAGTTCTAAACATTCTTTAATAATGTTATCTAACAATTCATCAGCAATTTCATTAGTTACCAAAACCCTTTTGATTGCTGTACATCTTTGTCCAGAATAAGAAAAAGCTCCTTTAACAATTTCTTCAGCTGCTAACTCAGCATCAGCATTGTTAGTAACAATTGCAGCATCTTTTCCACCTAGTTCTAAAACTAAAGGTTTCATTGGTAATTTAGATGCTAGTTTTTTACCAATTTCAGTACTACCTGTAAAAGTAGCACCAGCAATTCTAGGGTTTTCACTAATATAATCCCCAATTTCACTTCCTTTTCCTGTTATTAAATTAAAAACTCCACCAATAAAATTTGCTTGGTCAAAATATTTAGCTAACTGACTTGAAACTAAAGACCCTTGAGTTGCTGGTTTAAATACTACTGTATTACCAACAAGTAAAGTAGGAATAATTTTTGATAACCCCAAGTTAATTGGGTAATTAAATGGAGCAACTGCCAAAACCACACCAATTGGTTCATGATAAAAATATCCAGTTTTTCCTTTAACACCATGATCTAGCTCATCAATAATAGTTTGGTTAATAAATTCTTTTTCATAAACTGCTATTGTTTCATATATGTTTTCATAAGTTCTTTCAATTTCTTTAAGTGCATCTTTATAAGATTTTCCAATTTCGTATGCCATTAAAGTTGCTAAAAATTCTTTTTCTAAAATAAAAATTTCAGCAAATTCTTTAATTTTTTTAATTCTCATACTAGGAGTTAAATTTCTTCAAACATTAAAACCAAGATGTGCTCCTTCATACGCTAAATCAACATCTCTTTTTGACAATGCTGCAACACTTCCAATAATTTCTCCATCAATTGTAGAAACAACAGGAATTGTTTTTTCACCATCTAAAAATTTACCATTAACATATGCACTACCTTTGTAAAAGATTTTTTCCATGTAAATACTCCATAAAAATAACTATTTAGATTTTAATATTTAATTTATTTAAAAATATAAAAAATAAAAAGGAATTTTTAGTAGTATCTTGCAACAAAATGTTTAGCTTGTTGAACAAGATTTTGTGTCTCAATATGTTCATACTCAGTTTCTGAATGAGATCCATGAGATAATGACAAAAAAACAAGAGCAAAAACAATACCAACAGAAAAACAAATAATTAGTTTGTATCATTCTTTTGAAGACATTTTTTTATGATGTAAAAATTCTGGTACAAGTTCAATTATTCCCACAAATGTAATAACTGATCCACCTGAAATATTTGCAAGTGGCAAAACTCATCCTGCATATACTAAATATTTATTAATATAAGCACCAATAAACATAATTGGAATTAAAGCTAATAGTGTGTAAAAATTGTATAAAACTGCTTTTCATCTTTTTTGTCCAAATTGAATTTGACGATAGTAAACCATTAAAGCTTCAATCAAAATGTGAATGTTAAAAGTAATTACTAAACCTAAGTTAATTGTTTCAGTTGCGTCACTAATTTTTGCAATAGTACCACCCATTACAAAACCATCAATTGTTCTGTGACTTAATATTAAAAAAATTACAAGTCATGCAGCTTTAGGGTTATCAATGTCGGATAAATTAAAAATATGATCATCATGAGAGTGATTTTCATGCGAAAGGTGAACTTCACCAGATTTTTTTACAAATAAATATCTAAACAAAATAGCAACAGTTAAACCAATAATTGCTCCACATCCTATGATTGCTGCAGTTACTAAATCTTGTGATGTTTTTGAAAAATTTATTAAAGTTTCACTAAATGCTTGACTGGATTCAAAACCTTCTTTTATTAATCCTACTGTTCCAATCATAATAAAAATAGCTGATGAAAAAGCATATAAGTAAAAATTAGATTTTTCTTTAATCTTAGGTTTTATAAAAGAAATTACAAGAATAAAAAGAGATGGTACAGTAATCAATAAAACTATATAAATTAGCAAATTAATAGCAATAGCTGATTCTAATGAATTATTAAAATCACTAGCATGGAATGGAAATGTCATTTTTACTCCTTTTTAAAGTATTTATAAATAATAGCACATAATTTTGTTATTTATAATTTTTATAAATAAGTTTTAATTTTAGTAAATAAAAAAATTCAAGATATTTTTAATAGATCAAATCTTGAATTTTGAAAATTAGTAAAAATGATTTATTGCTCTTCCATTTTTTTGAAAACCTTTTTTATAGAATTTTCAGATATACTTTTACCATTTTTTATTTCATTAAAAATTTTTCCATTTTTTAAAAAAACTAATCGGTTACATATTTCAGAAATTTCTTTCGCATTATGAGAAATAACTATTAATGTAGAATTAATTTTTTTCAATATTTTTCTTATTGTAAAGCTTGTTTCAATATCAATATTGGATGAAAACTCATCCAATATTAAAATTTTAGGATTATACAAAAGAACTGATACTAGGTTGATTTTTTGCTTTTCACCACCAGAAAGTTTATTGTACCTTTTATTTAACAGTGAATTAATTTCTATTTTGTTACAAATTAATTCAAAAAAGTCATTATCAAAATTTTGGTTTCTTTTTAAATCTGATTTAATTATTTTTAAAATGTTTTTAACAGAAAAAATTGATGGAAACTTAAATTCTTGAGGCAGATAACCAATATCTCTCATTTTATCAGTGATACATTCAGAAAAAGTTATTGCACCCTTTTGATAAGAAGTTTTTCCTATAATCATATTGATTAGTGTAGTTTTCCCTACACCATTTTTCCCTAAAAAACCCAACCTATCACCTTTATATATATCTAAAGAAAAATCATCATAAATTATTTTCTTTTCTTTTTTTATTTCATATTCTTTGCATAAATTTTTAATAGAAATTAATACTTCTTTTTCCATCTTTTCTCCTATCTTTTTCTGCACATTCTTTTGTTTAATGAAACAGAAAAAAGAATTACAGTTAAAATTAGTGGAACAAAAATATTTAAAGACAAATCATAAGAGTGAAATAAAACTACTGAGCTTCCACCAATGTCTATCTCAAAATTTCTATTTAAATCAAAAATAGTAATACCATTTAAATTATTAGGATTAGTTCCAAAATTCATAGCAATGACAAAAGAAGAATTAACATACTTGAATGGCGAAAAATATGATACATAGTTTAATACAGAAATTGAACTTAATGTACTGATAGGAACAACAAATCCAGAAAAAACCAATGAAAACGCTGAAATTAAATAACCAATTAATTGGCCTTGTAATGCTGATTTCATGAAAGTGTATATAATAGATGAAATTGAAACAGACATAAAAGTTGCTAAAAAAGCAACAAATAAAACTGATCATCAACTAACATTTTCAAAAATATTATTTTTAAAAATATTTCTATTCAAAGATATTAAAAAAATAAGAAAAGCATTTCAGACAAAACTTAAAAAAATCAATAAAAAGCAATAAATTGCAACTATTGCATTAGAGTGAATAGGTTTTTTTGAAAAAACAAAAATTCTTTCTACAATTGAGTTCTTTTTTAAATCAAAAATTAATGTAGTCAAAATAACAAGAGGCATACTAATTAAAGGAGTACTAATAACACTTGGCATAACTAAAGATGCATATTCCATATTGGTTAAAAGTAACATAATAGAAAATAAAGGAAAAATAATAAAAGTTGAAATAGGAGCAGCTATAGACTTTCAAAAATAAAGGTTAAGAATATTAACCAAAATAAAATATTTATTAAAATAATTTTTAACATTAAAAAATGTTTTTTTAAAAATCATTTCTAAACCTTTAAATAAAAAATAAGTTTAAAATTGTCAATAAACAATCTTTTAATCTTCCAACTTTGCAAACATTCTCTTTTTGTATGCTTCAACTCCTGGTTGATCAAAAGGATTAACTTTTAATAGTAAAGCACTCATTGTAACTGCTTTAGAAAACCAAGAATATAAATATCCAAAAGTTTCTTCATTTCTTTGCTCTAATTCAATTTTTATCACATCAACTTTACCTTCAAGGTGGTGAGCATCTATAGTACTGCTTGCAGCAACTTTATTTATGTAATCAAGTTTTTTACCATTTAAAAAACCTAACCCATCTTCGTCATTTAAAAACTCTTGAATTGTTACATTAGCAAGTGGTTTTCTAAATTCAATGCATGTTTCAAAAAGAATCTTATTTCCTTCTTGTAAAAATTGACCTACAGAGTGTAAATCAGTAGAAAACAAGCAATTAAATGGTAGCAATCCCTTTCCTTCTTTTCCTTCAGATTCAGCAAATAATTGTTTTAAATGTTCACTAAAAAATTGCAAAGCATTTTCATAAATACAAAAAACTTCAACAGATTTACTGTTTTTTTCATACTCATAGTGTCTTAAAATTGCATATTGATATGCAGTGTTTTCTTCAATATTAGAACTTTTTGTTGCTTCAATTGCTTTTGCACAACCTTTTAAAACTTTTTCTACATCTAATCCCATTACACCCATTGCAAATAGTCCAACTGGAGTAATTGCACTAAATCTACCACCTATGTCACTTGGAATAGAAAAAGTTCTAATTTTTTGCTTGTGAGCAATTTTTCTAAGTGTACCTTTAGATTTATCAGTAATAGCAACTATTCTTTCTTTTGCACCTTCACTCCCAAATTTTTCAAATAATAAACTATAAAAAATTCTAAAAGCTACTCCAACTTCTAAAGTTGTTCCAGACTTTGAAACTACAATTAAATAAAATTCTTCTTTTTTCAATTTTTCTAATAAGGAAGCAACATAAGAAGAAGACATACTTGAAACATAATAAATTTTTTTATCTCTATTAAATTCTGGTAATACTAAATCAATTCCAGCTCTCACCCCAATATAAGAACCACCAATCCCTAATAAAACAACATTTTTGATTTTTTTGTTATTGTGTCATTCTTTAGCTAAATTAATTAATTCTTTGATTTCATTTTTGTCATAATTTTTAGGATAATCTATTCACCCCATCATTGAAGCACCTTTACATTTTCTTTCTTCAATGCTTTTGTTTAAAGTTTCAATTTTTGATTTATAGGTTTTAAAAATTTTTTCAACATCTTTTGGATTACTTGAAAAATTATCTAAATTTAATTTAATCATTATCTTGTCTCCTTAGATAATATAATAATTACTTTTTAGCATCTGGATTAAAAAAATTAAAAAGATTAATTAGTAACTTTTTTACACTAAATTACTATCATTGATTAAAGTTGATAATTTTTTTGAATAGTCACCAAACAAACAAGTGACAGTTTCATCACTCATCATTACTCCTTTAGCACCCATTTTTTTAATTCTTTCTTTATCAACTAACTCAATATTTTTAACATTAAATTTAATTGAGTTCAAAGAAGCAGTATTTGAAATATAATTTTCTAACCCACCAATTGCTTCAATGATTTCATTTACTTCAAAAGGTATTTTTTCACTTACAGTCAATTCAGTATTAACATTTGTGGCAATTTTTTTAGCTTTTCTTTTGGCAATTAGATAACCAATTCCAAAAGTTAAAATATAATATCATGTAGTTTTTTTCATTTTATTTATCCCTTACAAAAGAATCTCTTAGTTTTTTAAGATAATTTTTTTTACAATCTGGTTTAAACATTTTAAATTTAGCATAATTAAATTTAATAACTAAATTATTAGTAAAATTATCTTCAATTTTTTCACCATCTAAAATAATTGAAGCAACTGATTCTTGTTTAGATTTTAGTACTATTTTATTTTCTGAACTTAAAATAAAAGGTGATTTTAAAGTACTATATTTTTTTTGTGTTAGTGGTTCAATTTCAATAAATTGTACTAAATCAAGGTTTGGATCAACTATTGCACCACCTGAATTTTTAGCATGTCCTGTAGAACCTAAAGGTGTAGAAACTAATATTCCAGTCCCTTTAAATTTTTCAAGTAAAACATTATTAATATAAACTTGTGTATTTAATACTTTGTCACTTCTAATTAGAATTTCATTAATACAAAAATAATTTTTATTATTAATACTTATTTCAATTGTTAAAGGCTGAAAGAAATAGCTTTGATCAGTGACTTTTTTAAAAATTGTTTTCAAATTAGAAGCATTAAAATAAGAGTAGTAACCTAAATTACCACCATTAATGGCAACAATTTTTTTATCAATGTATTTATAACGATTTCTTAAAAAAGTACCATCTCCACCAACTATAAAAATATATTCATAATCAGTTTCATTGTATTGTCAATCACTTGGTGCTAAATTTTCAATTCTTTTTCTTAGTAAAAGAGATTTTGGTGAATTATTGTCAATAATTAAATATTTATTCATTATTTATTTGGATTTCCAAGTTTAACTAAAATATCAGTGTCATCTTTTTTAACTTCATCATAAAAACAACAAGATTCAAAGATAAAACTTCTGTTAATATTTGAATAAATTGGATCAGAAAATTCATTATTTTCTTCTAGAAAAGCTCTTCATTCAGAATCATTAAATCCAACAAATAAATTCCCTGGTTTTTTATTATCATGAATATCAAAAGCAATTGGAAAACTTAATGCATCAGGACACTTTAGAATAAAATCCAAAATTTCTCTATTTCTGTCAATTGCACTTATATTGGCTAAATATTCTTTTAAATGGGGATTTACAACAAAAAATTCAGAATTAAAATTTATTAAATCTGATAAATTTGGTACCAATTCTTGCATCAAAAACAAAACTTCTTCATTCATTGGAGCAAAACTTAAGTTTACTCTTTCATATCTAATGTCATTTTTTTTAAAAAAATCTTCAGCTTTTTTACTACCTAAGCAATCAGATTTAATGAATAATTTAATCATGAAATACCTACTTATTAACTTAATATATATAACTAATATGAATTAAATAAATTATCATATTATATATAACATTAAAAAACATGTAATATATATAATTATATATAAAGTTAAGTTTTTTAAATTAATTTATTCTTGTATTTTTTAGGTTGGATTGGTTATGAAAAAAATTATTGTATCTGGTATTCAATCAACAAATTCTTTGACACTTGGTAATTATTTAGGTGCATTGAAAAATTTTGTTGAATTACAAAATGAAAATGAACTTTTTGTTTTTATTGCAGATATGCATTCAATTACTGTTAATTTTGACCCAAAAGAATTAGCACTTAACCGTAAATCTGTTGCTGCAATATATGCAGCATGTGGACTTGATTTTGATAATAATATAGTTTTTTATCAATCAAGTGTTTTGGCACACACTCAATTAAGTTACATAATCACTTGTCATAGTTATATGGGTGAGTTAAGTAGAATGACTCAATTTAAAGATAAATCACAAAAAGTAGGTGCAAATAAAACAACTAACATTCCAACTGGTCTATTTATATATCCTTGTTTAATGGCTGCTGATATATTGTTGTATGACGCAGACTTAATTCCAGTAGGTAAAGACCAAAAACAGCACATTGAACTTGCAAGAGATATTGCAATAAGAATGAACAAAAAATATAACAAAAAACTTTTTAAAGTACCTGAAATTTATGAATCAAAACTTGGTGCTAAAATTATGGACTTAATTAATCCTGAAATAAAAATGTCAAAATCTAGTGAAAATCCAAAGGGAACAATTTTTTTATTAGACAAATTAGAAGATGTTAGAAAAAAAATTATGCAGGCTAAAACTGATTCTTTAAATGTTGTTAAATATAATGTAGAAACTCAACCTGGAATTAGTAATTTAATTACCATTTATTCTTGTTTAACCAAAAAACCAATACCAGAAATTGAAAAAGAGTTTAAAAATAAAAATTATGGAGAATTTAAAACAAAAGTAGCAGATGTCACTTGTGACTTTATTAAATCAATTCAAGAAAAATATTTCTTTTATTTTAATAGTAAAGAATTGGAAGAAAAATTAAGTAAAAATGCAAAATTATGCAATGAAATTGCAAATAGAAAAATAAACTTTGTTCAAAATGCTTTAGGACTTGGTGAATTTAAAGGATAAAAATTTATGAAAAACTTAGCAAACAGAAACTTAGTAGTTTGTGATTTAGATGGATCACTTTTAAAATCAGATGAAACTATTTCTGATTTTACTGTTAAAACTATTAAAAAATTTATTGAAAAAGGCAACATTTTTTGTATTGCTACTGGAAGACCAATAAGAGCAGCAATTGACTATTACAACCAATTAGAACTTAACACTATTATGGCAAACTTAAATGGTGGGATTTTAATTAATCCATCAAAACCAAGTTTTTCTTTGCTAAATTTGGGCTTTTCTAGTGATACTGTTAAATCTCTTTTTTCAAACAAAAAATTATTAAGTTACATCACTTGTGTTTTTGTAGAAAGCATTGATGCAACTTATTTGTTTACTGATAAAAAAAATGAATATCTAAAATGAGAATTCTTATCAAAATTCCATGTAGCATCAAATAGTAAAAAAGGCAATTTTAAAATTCTAAAATTAAATGAATTTGAACAACTTAATAATGAAATTAATTCAATTTTAATTTACATTGAAAATAAAGAAAATTTAGACTATATAACATTTAAAATCAAAGAATTTACAAGTACTTTAGTAGTAAGAAATTGATCACTACCAAGTGACTTTGCAGGAACAGTTATAGAAGTTAACTCTATTTTTTCAAATAAAGGAACAGCAATTAAATTTTTGTCAAGTTATTACATGATTCCTTTGTCACAAACATATTCATTTGGTGATGGAGAAAATGATTTAGATATGCTTTCTAAAAGTAATGGATATGCAATGAAAAATTCTTCATACACTGTCAAACTATTAACAAATAAAATAACATCCCATACCAATGATGAAGATGGGATAGCAATTCAAATGAAAAAGCTTTTTAAATTATAAAAAAAATAGCACTAAGTTGCTATTTTTTAAATTTAAAGATTGATTTTTTATCAATATTTCCTTCATCATAAGAAAATGATGACTGACTTTTATTTCTATTTAATCTTCTTAACAAGAAATAGAAAACTATTGCTAAAATAACTCCAAGAATTAAAAAAGATATTCCTAAAGCAAACATTGAATAACTTGCATAAACTCATTGTGTATTAGTTTCATTTTGGTAGTTTGTAACATAGTCATTATGACTTTTTAAGTATTCATCAAATCCTGGACCACCTTTTCAAGCAGAAACTAAACTTTGATAAGCTTGAAAATTACTGAAATAAACTCCTGCTAGTGCAGCTCCTGCAATAAAAAAAGCAACTGCTACAACAAAACCAAAAATAATTCCAACTTTTGATCAAGAAATAGCTTTTAAATTTACACTTTTTTTTACTTTTTCTTTTTTAACATTACTATTCATATCAATTTATTTTATCCAATTTTTTAAAAAAAGTAAGTGTTTTTTTATTTTGCAACAACACTTACTTTAGTTTTGTTATCTCCAAATTTTGTGAATTTTACAATTCCATCAATTTTTGCAAATAATGTGTGGTCTTTACCTAAACCAACATTTTTTCCTGGGTAAACTCTTGTTCCTCTTTGTCTATAAATAATTTGACCAGATTTAGCAAATTCACCATCTGACTTTTTTGCTCCTAAATACTTAGGATTTGAATCACGTCCATTTTTTGTTGACCCAACCCCTTTTTTACTAGCAAAGAATTGTAAATTAATTTTTTTTATAATTAAATTTTTCATAACTTTACTCCAATTCTTTATTATGTTTTTTAAATTTACAAAATTGGTAATATGAATCACTTATTGTTTTAATTTGTGTTTCAATCAAAGAAATTCCCATTTTGTTTTTTTCAGACAAATTAACTTTTAATGTTAACTCAACTTTTTCTTCATTACTTTCAAAAATAATAATATCTTTTTTATTAAATCAATTTATTGATCCAAAACAGATTCCAGATATTGCAGCACATACTATATCCTTACCTTTTCTAGCATATTTAGCATGTCCACTTATTTTAAAGCCATCTAAATAAAAATCTATATGAATCATTATTTTAAACTAATATCAGTAACAACTAGTTTTGTATATGGTTGTCTATGACCTTGTCTTTTTAAAGAACGTGTATATCTTTTATGCTTAATAATTAAAATCTTTTTTTGTTTTCCTTGTTTTTCAACTTTACAAGAAACAGAAGCATTTTTAATATAAGGTTTTCCAACTGTAGAATCAACCATTAATACTTTGTCAAAAGAAATGCTTTCACCAACTTTTTTATCTTGTTTTTCAACATAGATAACATCACCCTTTTGGACTTTGTATTGTTTACTTCCTACTTCAAAAATAGCAAACATTTTTCCTCCATAAATTTAAACTAGACTCATCTTGGTTGGTGCTCAACTAGAAAACTAGGAGACTTAATTACCTACAAGAATGGTTGAGCTGGGTAATAAATAGTTTTTACACAGCATATATAATAATAACACAGCAAACATAATAAAAAATACCAAATTTTAAATCTTTGGTATCTAATTTTATTTAGTTAGTTATTTCATTCATTGTGTAAAAGGATTTTGCCCTTTTTTAATTTGTTTTCCAATTGATTCCATTCTTTCTTTTGCTTTTTCTCATTCACTAAGCATTTTGTTTAATTCATCTGCTTTTCTTCCAGAACCTTTTATAATTCTTATTCTTCGATTTGGATTCTTTTTTAAAAGTGCTGGATTTCTTCTTTCTTTAACTGTCATTGAAGATAATAAAACTTTTCAAACTTTCATTTTTTGTTCAACATCATTAATTTTATCTTCCGTAATTTGGGGAGAATTTGGAAGCATATTCATAATTGAACCTAATGAACCCATTTTTGAAATTTGTTCCATTTGATTCATTAAATCTTCTAAATCCATTTTTCCAGATAGCATTTTTTGAAATGAACGCTTAACAACCTTTTCGTCTAAATTTTCAGCTGCTTGTTCAGCTAAAGAAATCATGTCACCAAATCCTAAAATTTTGTCAGCAATTCTATCAGGATGGAAAACATCTAAAGAACCAACTTTTTCACCTACACCAGTTAATTTAATGGGAACATTTAAAATTGAACACAATGACAAAGCAGCACCTGCTCTAGCATCTGAATCAAGCTTAGTAATAATAATTCCAGTTAAATCTAAATTATTATGAAATTCTTGTGCTACATTTGTAATATCTTGACCTGCCATTGCATCAACAACCAATAATATTTCATCAGGATTAACTGCTTTTTTTATTTGTTTTAATTCATCCATTAATTCTTTATTTGTATGTAATCTACCAGCAGTATCAATAATAACTAAGTCATTTTTATTTTTATTAGCCAATTCAATTGCTTGTTTTGAAGTAGTTGCAGGATTTTGTTGTTTTTTTTCATAAAAATCTACTTTTATTTCTTTTGCTAAAGTTTCTAATTGGTCGATTGCTGCGGGACGATAAATATCACAAGCTACTAAAAGAGGTTTTTTATTAAATTTGTTTTTAGCAAAATTAGCAACTTTAGCAACAGTAGTAGTTTTTCCAGAACCCTGTAATCCAACCATTAAAATTTTCAAATTCTTTTTATTGAAATCAATTGTTTTTGTTTCATTCCCTAAAACTTTTTTTAACTCTTCTTTAATGATTAGTAGTAAAGCATCTTCAGGTTTTTGACCAGGATCTACCATTGTTCCAACAGCAGCTTCTCTAATGTTTTTAATTAGATTTTTAGTCACACCCAAATTAACGTCAGCATCTAATAAAGAAATTCGAATTTGTTTTAGTACATCTACTAAGTCTTCTTCTTTAATTGTTGAATTTTCAAGTTTCTTCTTCATTGATTTAGAAACAATTGAAGCAATCATTGACTTAAACATAACTTTCTCCTAAAAATAACTTGCTAATAGTTCATAAAAATTGTAAAACTAAAAAATTAATTCTTTTTATTTTTACGCATAGGTTTAATAATTTTAATACCAAAATAAAAAAGAATGAAAAAAAGCCAAAAAGCAAATACACAACCAATTGCAATAAAAACAATGTTAATTGTTCCTAATCCATCTTCAGGTTTATCAACTGTTAAAATTGTAAAAATCATTCCAAAAAAATTAATAAAACCAATTAAAGTAGCAACAATGTAAGCAAATAAAATTGTTCCTCTTTCTTTATCTTTTTTCGATAATTCATCTGTTTGAATAATTTTCATTCTTAATGATTCAATAGATTTTCTTAAATTAATTTGCTCATCTATTTTTGAAACAATTGGTTTAATTTGACTCATTCCATAGTAATCATCATACCAACTAAAAGACAAGTCTTCTAGTTTTTTAATTTTATTTTTATGATAAGTATTTTCGTTATTTAATTGATCATAAGTAAAATCTTTTTCAACACTAACACTTTTTCATAGTCTTGATTGGATAAAGATTTGTGCTCATAAATAGTTTTCATACAAACCAGTTGGAACATAATCATCATTTGTATATAATTTATCATTTTTAACTTTAGTATTGTTTTTAACAATAAACATTGATGGTTCATCACCTACAAAAGACATATAGTCAAAGTTAAATTCACACTTTGTTTTAATAATCATGTCAATAAAAGATAATGTTAATTTTCTGTTATTAATATTAGTTTGTTTAACTGTTTCTAACAATTGGGAATATTCAATAAAATTACCTGTGGCTAAATCCATTCCAAATAGTTCTGGAAAAATTACCATTAAGTATAATATTTTTAATTGAAAATCATCATTAAAAACATCTTCTGCATTTGCATATTTTAGTTTATTTTCTTTACAATAAACTTCAACTGAGAAAATTGGCATACCAAAAGAAAATTCATACTGATTCTTTTGTAAATTCAGTGTTTCAATTAATTCTTCAGCAGTTTTTATTTCTTTATATTTTTTGTTTTTCTTACTAGCAAAATAAGTATTGTTTAAAAATTTTGCCAATTCATAAAAATCTGTTTCAACATTTTGATTAGGATCTTCTTTAATAATTGATGGCTTGTCTAACAATCTTAAAATAATTTCAGGATTTTCATTAGTAAAATAAATTTTTAATTCTTCATACAATGATAAAGTTATTAAATTAATAATCAAAATTGAAAAAAATAATTCATTTTCAAAAAACTCTTTTTCTTTTTCACTTACTTTACGATTGGAAAAATATTTTCTATTAATAAAATAAATTCAATTTTCTCTTAAATCATTAATTGTAATTTCTTCATAATTAAGCTTCTTTTTTTGTTGAATTTTACCTTTTTGATTTTGTTTTAAATTTGGTTTTGGTTTTTTAGAAATAATTTTAAATTCTTCATTTCCATTACTAATTACAGTTAATAAATTTTCTAATGATAATGGATATAATTGTTTAGACATAAAATGTTTAATTAATGAGTGTAAATAAACTGAATTCATCATTTGTTCAAATTCATTTGTTTTGTTTTCAGTAATTTGATTAAAATTAATTGAAAAACCACCTGATAACATTTTTGCTTCTTCTTCTAAAAAGAAAGATAATTGGATATTTGAAAAATATTTTTTTAGATATGAATCATTATTAATTTCAATTAAAAAATCATATTTTCTTTCATTATCAAATTTTGATTTATTAGCATGGGCATAAAAATTGTTTTCAAAAGCTAAAGATTTAATAAAAACAGGTTCATTAAATTTATTTTTTTCAAAACAATAAAGTAAATCATTATTTTTAGATCCAGTTTTTGAAACAATCTTTCTTAGCAAAGAATTTAACATTAATAAAATTTTTGAATTTTTTGTTAAACTATCTAACTCATTGAATTTTTCCATTTCATCTTCATCAAAGTTTTTTTGGATTTTAGGAAGAATTTTATTAGCAAAAGCCTTATTTGAATAATTGGATAAACTTTCAAAAAATTTCTCATTAATATTTTCAATGTAAAAAGGTCAGATATTTTTAACTTTTATACCATTGTATTTTGACTTATTTTTATTCATAATCTAACCTCCTTTAGTAATATTGATTTTTCTTTTTCTTTCCAAAAAATAAAGGGACAAAAACAATGTATAGCAAAATTAAAAAAAGTAATAATGCAAAAAAACTTCCAATTCCAATTACAACTAAATTAACTACTGGAACATTATCAGGTTGTGAAGATTTTACTGTTAAAATTGAAAAAATCATTGTAAAGAAATCTAAGATTCCAAAAGTTGTTGCTGAAACAAAAGTAGCAGCTAAGTTTTTTCTTTCTTTTCCTTTTCCATATAGTTTATCTTCTTTAGTGATTTTTTCTTTCAAGAACTTATTTAAACTATTAAAGTCATAAAAAGAATCGATTTTTTTAATAATGTTTTTAACTTGCATAATGCCATAATAATCATCTAAATTGGTAAGCCTTAAAGTTTCAAGTTCTGATAAATAATTTCTAAGTTTTCAAGGTTGCTTAGATTTAGTTTCTTGTAAAACATCTTCTATGTTTTGTAATCTTCAAATCAAAGTTTTACCATATATAAAAGATCATAAATAATTATTAAAAATCGAATCTTCTTCATACAAATAAAATTGTTCATCTAAAATAGCATTTTTAACTTTGTTTGATTGTAAATCAGGTTGGTTCTTAATAATAAATGCACTAAAAGATGCATCAATAAAAGTTACATAATTATAGTTTCATTCACAAATGTTTTTATAAACTAAATCTTTTACTAATTTATTTCATGAATCATCAAAATTAACAGATAAAATATTTTTTAAAAACAAATCATAATTAGAAAAATCTGCTGTTAATAAATTTATTCCCAAAACATCTGAATCAAAAGCTAATAAAAATAAAGTTTTTAAATCTTTTGAATTTGCAAAAATATCTTCATAATCATTTAAAAAAGGAGTGTTAATATTACGATTGATTTCATAAATTGTTGAAATTGAACCAAATGATTGATTTTCCAACCGATCATAACTTATTAACATTTTTAAAGCATCTTCAGCACTATCAATATTTTTTATTTTTTCTTTCCCAAAATAATAGTATCTAGATTTTAAAAGACTAATTATTTCATAAAAATCTTGCTCACTACTTTGATCTTCATTAATTTTTACATACTCAAGTTTTTTTAGTAAAGGTAAATAAAGTTCTGGTTCATTATTTGAAAAATAAGTTTTTAATTCTTCATATAAAAC
>CAMWTH010000009.1 GCA_947177125.1 uncultured Mycoplasma sp.
TTTTTTTGTTGTAAAAATTTAATTTAATGCAAAAATAAATAAATTTTTTTATTTTTTTAATAAATTTTTTTTTTTTTAAATTGTTTTTTTTTTTTTTTTTTTTTAAGATAATAAAACTAATTAACATCCAACGCATTAGTTTTTGTCACACATAGGATTTTTATGAAAAAAGTAAAAAAAAGATGATTTATTTTTTCAACTGTATTAACGGCTTTAAGTTTATCTGCTGCAATTCCTTTAAGTTTGTTTTATTCAACAAATAATTATTCAAATCAAATTAAAAAAGTTAGCCAAGACAAACAAGATGATACAAAAGAGTTAGTACCTGCCCAAAGTATTTCTCAAAATTCTAACTTGTCTACAAAAACAGGACCTTTAACTTTTTGAGGTAACACTATTACTGCACTTGATTGATATGGATCAAAAATATGAAGTGTAGATATGAGTGAATATGTTGAAGGTGATAATGGAAAATTAGGTAGTAGTGCAACTTATAATTTAGGTAATTGAAAAAGAGCTTGGTTTAACTGAGATTATAATAGGAACACTGATACAATTTGAATTTTAGGATACTCACATCCAAGATATAGTAAAAATCAAAAACTATTTGAAATAAATGCTATTACTGGTGAAGTTAAAAGTACTTTTTATGAATTGGGTACAAAAAATGACACAGTTTATTTTGTTTCAGCTTTAACTTCAGGTAATGTGATGTGTTATGGAACAGCGTCAATTTCATATAATGCAACTGCATATTTGTATGATGCTTCAAGTAAAAATGTAGAAAAAATTACTGGTGATAGTGCTGCAAAAATAAAAGATTTAGCAGACTTAGATGGGAAAAAATTAGATGTAGATTTTCGATGAAGTTTTTCTAATTTAATTCCTATTGCAAAAAATATAAATTTTGTTGAAATATATTCTTTTGGTACTAGAAGTAACACTACAGGAAATGGTTCATCTGATCAAGCATCATATGATGTTTATTTTTTGATAGTTGATGATAAATTAAATTCTATTAATCAAAATGGATGAGAAAAACCTAAAAAAGTAGCAAGTGGTATTGATGGTTATAAAAGTAGTAAAATATCTCCACAAAGAGATTATTTTACACTGTTAAATGGAAAAGTTGCAACAGTTGTTTATAACTCTGTAATTATCATTGACCCGTCAAGTTTAAGTAATATAAAAACATCAACTTTTACAATGAGCGAAAATAAATGAATTCAATCATGAACAATTGATGCAAATGAGAATTTATATTTTAAATTTAAAGATGATGAAAAGATATTTAAAATTGATAAATCAATTTTGAACTCAAATTCAAACCCAACTTTGTCACCGCAAACTTATTTAGATTTATCAGGAATTAAATCAAATGATATAAGTACTTTTGCAAGGAATTTTGTAATTTACAATGTTTATGGTTATACAGGTCAATTGATGATGATTAATGCACAATCTTGAGAAGTAATATCTAATCCTAATTTACCAGAAAATAATAGTACAACAAAATGAGGATTAGCGATTGGTGTTACACAAAACCAATTTGATCAGTCAAAAGGAGATTATAAAGGTTTACTTAATACAGATGATTCTTTTCAAAAATCTGCTGATTTTGAAATTAATGAATCAGTTTTGAATTCAAAAATTCCTAGTGAAATTATTCAAGATGATATAACTCCTTTGTATGGTTCTTTTTTTAAAGCCAATCCTTCTTATCCATCATTTCAAATTAGCAACATTAAAGATAGTGAAGGAACATTTGAAGTTACTGTTAATTTATATCAAATCCCATGATTTGCAACATACTTACCAAATGACACAATTCCAACAAATGTAACTAAAAAATTCAAAACTGCAAATAATATTAGTAATAAGGTAAGTTGAAAAACTTTATCAACTTCAACTGATTATGACTTTTTGAATATGTTACCATCTAACTTAAAAGTGGATGATGTCAAAAGTTTAGACCCTTTTCAAATTTCTTTTCAGTCACAAACAATAACAGATTCTAATGGAAATTTAATATATCCTAAAAAAGAATATTCAATCACTAGTGCAGATGATAAATCTGGAAAAGTTACTATTAATGTTAATTACAAATATGTACCAATGGGAATTACGTATACTGGTAAAAATGACACTCAAGAAGTATTAACTTATTCTCAAACACATGATTACAATATTTTTAGTGATTCTTCACCAAGTCAGTTTAATTTTATGGGTGCAAAAACAAACTCTACTGACAATCAAACTCAAGTAATTGATGTTAAAGATGTTCCTCAATTAAAATCTTTAATTGAAGCAAACATTTTACCAAGTTCTTTTAGTTATTTAACAAATGCAAACACTAATAAAAATAATGAAGGATTCTTACAATTCATTAATACAAGTTTAAGTAAAGGATATCCTGTTTCAAAAATAAGTTTTAGTGTAGTTCCAAATGATAATGATGGAACTTTAGAAATTAAAGCAAGTATTTCACAAAATAATTCTCCAGATAAAAAACCTCATACATACATAGCTAAATATATAAATTTGAATATGCAAAAAAATTACAAATTTGAATTTATTCAAGATGCTAATAAATTTGGCAACATTCCTTTTAATAGTGTATTAGCTTCTTCAGTTACAGAAGGTGATGTAATTGCCTATCTTGTTAAGTATCAGGGATTTGACTCAAATGACTTAAATATTGCTTTATTTCCAAATGATACAAATGGATCTTTGACAGTTTCAGTTTCACTTAATAAAAGTTATGCTAGTGAAATTGCAAGTGGAGGCCATGGTTTTACAAATTATCAAGCAAATCACACATTTAGTAATTTTATGACAATCGAAGAATATAACAATAAATTTGCAGTTGAATTTGTTGATGATAGTTCAGTAAGTTTACTGGATTTCAAGTTAATGCAAGCTCAAGAAATATATGATACATTTACTAGCAACAAACAATTAACAGTTGGGAAGCAAACTTACAATAATTTGAATGATTTAATTGAAAAATTATTAGTTAAAAAAATCGGCTCTTCAATTCCACAAAACTGAAACAACAATGCTAATATTGAAACTAAAATGTACATTGATAACTCATTAGGAATTGCAAGTTTTTATGTGAAAATCCCACAAAATTTATTAAATGGAGCAAGTAGTGATTTAAATTTAATTGCAAATTATTCAGGATTTGTTAAAGGCAATGTTGATCAAACTAATGATAATTTATCTTTCGTTTCAAACAACATGTTAAAAAATTACTTACTTTCGCAAAATATTTTTTCTGAAGAAAAAGTAAATACTTTAACACCAAAAGAATTAGGTGATTGAATTAAAGATGGTGAAAATATTAAAAAGTTAATTACTTATCATACTGGTGAATACAAAACTAAATTAAAAAATAATGACTTTAATCTAACTGTGATTGTAAGTGAGATTCAAAAAACTGTTTCAGTTACTATAGATTTTGGAAAAATGACAGACCAAAAATCACTTTCAAGTTATAGCATTCAATACATTTTATAAAAAATAAAACTAAAGTTTTAACATAGTTAAAAAGGGCACTAAAATGAAAAAAAATCATTTTAGTGCTTTTACTTGTGCCAGTTTTTTGATATAGTTAAATAAATATTCTAATTTTTATATTAAATATTTTTTGCATAACATTATTTAGATATAGGATTTTTTCATGAAAACTGGTAAAAAAAGATTAATACTTTTATCTACTTTTGCGACTACTTTAGGTTTATTAACAGCTATTCCTTTAAGTGTTATTTACTCTTCTAATTCAACTAATGAAATTAGAAAAATTGATTCTATGGAGCAAGATGAAGAAAAAACACTTGTTCCATCACAAAGTATTTCTCAAAATTCTAACTTGTCTACAAAAACAGGTCCTTTAACATTTTGAGGTAATAAAATTACTGCTCTTGATTGATATGGTTCAAAAATTTGAGAACTTGATATGAGTTTACATGTAGCAGGTAGTAATGGTAAATATGGAGCAGATGCTACATACAATGGAAGTTGAAAAAGAGCTTGATTAAACTGGGACTACAGCAGAGATACTGATACTATTTGAATTATAGGCCATGGTAATAATGGGGACAGAAACAGTAAGCAAAAACTATTTTCAGTAGATGCAATTACTGGAAATATAAAAGAAACAATAGATCTTGGTGTTACTGGAACTGTTTTCTATGTTTCTGCACTAGCATCTGGAAATGTAATGTGTTATGGAACATCTACAACTTCATATGATGGTACTGCTTTTTTGTATGATGCAAAGACAAAAACAGCTACTAAAATTCAAGGAAATAGTAAAGAACAAGCAGAAAAATTGCAAGATGATAAGCAAGGAACTACTCTTAACAAGGATTATCGTTGAGCTTTTTCAAATCTAATTCCTGTAGCAAACAATGTTAATTTTGCTGAAATTTATGCTTTTGGTACAAAATCAAGTGTTGGTGACAACGGATTTAGTCAAGCTACTTATGATGTTTATTTTATTATGGTTGATGACAACTTAAATTCGATAAACCAAAGTGGATGAACTACACCTAAAAAAGTTGCTACTGGAATTCAAGGTTTTAGAAATAGTACAATTGCACCACAACGAGATTACTTTACATTACTTAGTGGGAAAGTTGCTACTGTTATTTACAATTCTGTAGTTATTATTGATCCATCTAATTTAAGTAATATCAAAACTTCAAGTTTTACTATGAGTGAAGCTAAGTGAATTCAGTCTTGAACAATTGATGCTAATGAGAATTTATATTTTAAATTTAAAAATGATGAAAAAATTTACAAGATTGACAAAAGCATCTTAAATTCAATTTCAGGTTCAACTTTATCACCGCAAACTTATTTAGATTTAGCAGGAATTAAAACAGATGATATTAGTAATTTTGCAAATAATTTTGTAATTTACAATGTTTTTGGTTACACTGGACAATTAATGATGATTAACTCAAAATCAGATCTTTATATTACAAATCCAGATCTTCCAGCTGATAATGAAACTACTAAATGAGGACTAGCAATTGGGGTGACTCAAAACCAATCTAATCAATCAGTAGGTGACTATAAAGGATTATTAAATACAGAAAATTCATTTCAAAAATCTGCTGATTTTGAAATTAGCACTTCAATTTTAAATTCAAAAATTCCAAGTGAAATTACTCAAAGTGATGTTACTCCATTAAACAATGCATTTTTTAAAACAAGTTCTGCATATAAATCATTTGAAATAAGTAAGATAAATGATATTGCTGGTACTTTTGATGTAACTGTTAATTTATACCAAATTCCTTGATTTGCTTCTGTTTTACCAGATGATGCAATTCCTACTAAAATTGTTAAAAGCTTTCAAACTACAAACAAAATTAACAATAAGGTAAGTTGAAAAACATTATCAACTTCAACTGATTATGATTTTTTAAATATGCTTCCTTCAAATTTAACAAATCAAGATGTTAGTAATTTAGATCCTTTTCAAATTTCTTTCCAATCACAAACAATTACTAATGCTAGTGGAGATTTGATATACCCAAAAAAAGACTATTCAATTACTGCTAGAAATGATTCAACAGGTAAAGTTACAATAAAAGTTGATTATAATTATGTGCCAATGGGAATTACATATACAGGTAATGATACTAATGAAGTATTAACCTATTCACTAACACACGAATACACTATTTTTAATACTTCTACTAAAAGTCAGTTCAATTTTATGGGTGCAGCTAAAGAATCAACAAATAATGTAGTACAAACAATTGATGTCAGAAATGTTCCTCAATTAAAATCTCTACTTGAAGCCAATACACTTCCAAGTTCGTTTTCTTCATTAACAACCGCTAATAAAAACAATGCAGGATTTTTGCAATTTATTAATACTAGTTTAAGTAAAGGATACCCACTTTCAAAAATTAATTTTTCTTTAGTTCCAAATGATAATGAAGGTACTTTGCAAATTACTGCAAGCATTTCTGCAAGTAATTCACCAGACAAACAAGCACACACATACATTGCAAAATATACTAATTTGAACAAGCAAACTAATTACAATTTTCAATTTTTAACTGATGTTAAATCTTTTAATAAAATTTCTTTTAACACAGTTTTGGCATCATCAGTTACAGAAGGTGATGTAATTGCATACCTTGTAAAATATCAAGGTTTTAATTCAAATGATTTAACAATTTCTTTATTTCCAAATGATGTAAATGGAACTTTAACAGTTACAGTTTCATTAAATAAAAGTTATGCTAGTGAAATAGCAAATAAAGGACATGGATTTACAAATTATCAAGCAAACTATACATTTAGTGGTTTTATGACTACTGAAGAATACAATAATAAATTTTTAGTTGAATTTGTTGATGATAGCTCAGCTAATTTATTAGACTTTAAATTAAAACAAGTACAAGAAATTTATGATACTTTAGTTACTGAAAAAAAATCATTAACAGTAGGAAATCAATCTTATAGTAGTTTAAGTCAATTGATTGAAAAATTATTAGTTAAAAAAATGGGAAATTCTGTTCCAAAAAACTGAAGTAGCAATACAAATATTGAAACTAAAATGTATATTGATAATTCATTAGGGATTGCAAGTTTTTATGTAAAAATTCCGCAAAACTTATTAAATGGAGCAAGTAGTGATTTAAACTTAATAGCTAACTATTCAGGATTTGTTCAAGGTAATGTTGATAAAACAAATGATAATTTATCATTTGTTTCAAATAATATGTTAAAAAATTATTTGGTTTCTAAAGGGTTTTTTAGTAATCAACAAATTCAAAATTTATCAACAGTTGAGTTTAGTGATTGAGTTAAAAAAGATAATAATATTAAAAATTTAATTACATATTATACTGGTGAATATAAAACAAAATTAGATGCTAATAATTTTAATTACACAGTTGTTACTAATCAAATCCAAAAAACAATTTCTGTAACAGTAGATTTTGGAACAATGACAAATAAAAACTCTTTATCAAGTTATAGTATTCAATATATTTTGTAATAAAAAATAAATAAAAAAAGTGCAGCAAACTAACAGGTTGCACTTTTTTTATTTGTCCTACAAGGTTGATATAGAAAAATTATTAGGTTAATATTTAAAGTAGACATTTATGAAATTTTAGCTAATTACATTTAAAAATAATTATTAAATTTGGTTTTTTGCCATTTTTTTTAAAAAATAAAGATTATGGTAGTTTTTATTTTTTAAAAACTTTAATAAAAATTTGAAAAAATTACTTTATTTATTGTTTATCTTTTGATTTTTTATTTGTTTTATAGTCTAAAATACCAAAAATAACTAGGAGTATTTCATATGAAACTTAAAAAAAAATTACTAATTTTATTTAGTGCAATAGGTCTAACTGGTCTAGTTGCAAGTGTTCCTTTAAGTTTTTTATCTAAACCTATTTCTGAAACATCTTTTTCTAAAATTAGTTCCCAAAAACATGAAAGCATTTCAGATCTAGTACCTTCACAAAGTATTTCGCAAAATTCAAATCTATCAACAGTTAATGGTCCTTTAACATTTTGAGGTAATAAAATTACTGCTCTTGATTGATATGGATCAAAAATTTGAGAAATTGATATGAGTGATTATAATACTGGTTTTAATGGAAAAAAAGGAGCAGAAGCAACATATACTGGAAAAGGTGTTTCATGACCAAGAGCCTGATTTAATTGAGATTACAACAGAAAAACTAACACTATTTGAATTTTAGGTTTTTATGGAGGAAATAATAAAGATCAACAGTTAATAGCATTAGATGCTGGAACTGGCAGTGTAATTGAAACTGTAGGATTGGGAGACACAGGTTCAGTTTATTATGTTTCAGCTTTAGCATCTGGGAATGTTATGTGTTTTGGTAATGCTGCTAAAGCTTATGATGGTACTGCTTATTTATATACTCCATCTTCAAAACAAGTTACAAAGCTTACAGGTGATAGTAAAAATAATATTGCAGATTTGAAAGATGAAGGAAAAACATCATATAGATGAGTTTTTAATAATTTAATTCCTGTTGCTGATAACATAAATTTTTTAGAAATTTATTCATTTGGTGGATCTGGAACAACTGGTGATGGTTCTGCTAACTTTGCAAGTTTTGATGTTTATTTTTTAATGGTTGATGATAATTTAAATTTTATTGGTAAAGGCAACTGAGCTAATCCAAAAAAAGTTGCAAGTGGTATATCTGGTTATAGAAACTCCACAATTGCACCACAACATGATTATTTTGTTTTGCTTTCTGGTAAAGTTGCTACAGTAGTTTATAATACAGTGATTGTTATTGATCCATCAAATTTAGGAAACATTATTTCAACTTCTTTCCCAATGAGTGAAGCAAAGTGAATTCAGTCTTGAACAATAGATGCAAATGATAATTTGTATTTCAAATTTAAAGAAGATTCAAAAATTTATAAGATTGAAAAAAATACTTTAAGTTCTACTTCAAGTGCATCTTTAAGTCCAATAACTTATTTGGATTTATCAGGAATTACTCAAAATAGTGTAAATACTTTTGCAAATAATTTTGTTATTTATAATGTTTTTGACTATACTGGTCAGTTGATGATGATTAATTCAAAATTAGAAACTTATATTACTACTGCAGCCCCACCAGATGACAATACTACTACAAAATATGGTCTAGCAATTGGTGTTACACAAAATATTAATAACCAAGCACAAGGAGACTATAAAGGGTTATTAAATACTAGTGAGTCATTTCAAAAAGCTGCTGACTTTGATATAATTAGTTCAATTTTAAACTCAAAATTACCAAGTGAAATTACTCAAAATGATATAACAACTTTAAACAATTCATTTTTTCAAGCAAATAGTAAATACCCATCATTTACTATTTCAGAAATAAATGATACTGATGGTACTTTTAAAGTAAAAGTTAATCTTTATCAAGTTCCTTGATTTGCTTCATCTTTACCTGATAATTCAATTCCAAAAACTATTGAAAAAAGTTTTACAACAACTAACAAAATACAAAACAAAGTTAGTTGAAAAACACTGTCTACATCAACTGACTATGACTTTTTAAATACACTTCCTTCAAATCTAAAAGTTGATGATGTTAATAATTTAGATCCTTTTCAAGCATCATTTCAATCTCAAACAATAACAGATGCAAAAGGTAATTTACTATATCCGAAAAAAACTTATTCAATTACTGAACAAAATGATACAAGTGGTACTGTTAAAATTTCAGTTAAATATGAGTACATTCCAATGGGTGTAACTTATACTGGAGCAAATGATGTATTAACTTATAATTCTGATTATTCTTATGAAGTTTTTAAAAGTACAGAACAAAGTGCTTTTTATTTCATGGGACAAACTACAAAAGCAGTAGACAACCAGGATACAAATATTGATGTTACTAAAATTCCTCAACTTAAATTATTGCTTGAAGCAAATACTTTACCAAGTTCATTTTCAAATTTAGCAAGTCAAAGTGCTAATAATGCAGGTTTTTTACAATTTATTAACACAAGTTTAAGTAAAGGTTATCCAGTTTCAAAAATTAATTTTAATTTAGTTCCAAATGATTCAAATGGAACACTGAAAATTACTGCAAATATTTCAAGTGATAATTCACCTGATAAAAAAGCTCACACTTACTTAGTAACTTATACTAACTTAAACAAACAGTCTTCTTATACTTTTAAGTTTAAAAATAATGTTACTTCTTTTGATAATATTCCTTTCAATTCAGTACTACCATCATCAGTAACTGAAGGTGATGTAATGGCTAATTTAGTTGAATATACTGGTTTTGACTCTAATGATTTTAATATTTCTTTATCACCAGATGATACTAATGGAAATTTAACTGTATCTTTTAAATTAAGTAGTGACTATGCACCAGTAATTGGAAATGGTCAACATGGATTTACTGATTATACTGCATATTACACATTTAGTGGATTTATGACAACAGATCAGTACAATAAGAAATTTTCAGTTGAGTTTGTAGATGATAGTTCAGCAAACTTGTTAGATTTTAAGCTAAAACAAGTTCAAGAAATTTATGATACTTTGGTAACAAAAAAACAACCACTTAAAATTGGAAATAATACATATAGTAATTTAAGTGATTTGATTGAAAATTTATTGGTTAAAAATATGGGTACTTCAGTTCCAAAAGGTTGAAGTAATAACACAAATATTCAAACTACTATGTATATTGACAACTCATTGGGAATTGCAAGTTTTTATGTAAAAATTCCTCAAAACTTGCTAAATGGTGCAAGTAGTGACTTAAATTTAATTGCCAATTATTCTGGTTTTGTTCAGGGTAATGCAGATCAAACTGATGATAATTTGTCTTTTGTTTCAAATAACATGTTAAAAAATTATTTAATTTCACAAAAATATTTTACAGAAAATGAATTAAATAATTTATCAGCAACTCAATTTGGAGACTGAGTTAAAAAAGATAATAATGTTAAGAAATTAATAACTTATTATACTGGTGAATACCAAACTAAATTACAAAATAACCAATTCACTTTAACAGCAATTATTAATGAAATTCAAAAAACAGTTTCACTAACAATTGATTTTGGTCAAATGACTAATCCTAAATCACTTTCAAGTTATAGTATCCAATATGTTCTATAAAAGCAGAAATCAGAAAGCAAAAACTTTCTGATTTTTTTATCTTTTATTTTTTTATTGACATAGTAATTTTATTGGAGTATGTTTTAAATGTACATTAGGAATAAGATAGTTAAAAGAAAAAGGAGATATAAAACTAAAATAGTTTATATTTCCAAATTTTCTTTTTGGGTTTATCTTATATAACGTGTTTTCATTTTTTTTGGGAGGTATTTATGGACAAGAAAAAGAGATTTTTACTTTCTTTAGGAACTATTAGTTTGGCAGGTTTAATGATTGGTGCTCCATTGGGGGTATTCACACAAACTTATATAAGCAATGGTAACTATTTTACAAAAATAGATTCTAATTTACAAGAAGATGTAAGTGATTTAGTGGCTGCTCAAAATATTTCACAAAATTCAAATTTATCAACTACTTCAGGTCCTTTAACATTTTGAGGTAATAAAATTACTGCTCTTGATTGATATGGATCAAAAATTTGAGATATTGATATGGCAGAATATAATGTTGGTTATAATGGTCAAATTGGAGCCAATGCTGTATATACAGGAAGAGGTGTTTCATGACCAAGAGCTTGATTTAATTGAGATTATAACAGATCAACTAATACAATTTGAGTTTTGGGATTTATTGGGGGACAAAATAAAGATCAAAAATTATTTGCTATTGATGCATCAAATGGAAAAATTACAAAAACCATAAGTTTGGGTGAAACTGGAATGGTATATTTTGTTTCAGCTTTAGCATCAGGAAATGTAATTTGTTTTGGAAATGCTGCAAATGACTATGATGGTAGTGCATACTTGTATAACCCAAAAACTGATAGTGTTACAAAATTGCAAGGTAATAGTAAAGATAAAGTAAATAATTTAAAAGATACTGGAAGTAGTTATCGTTGGGTTTTTAGTAACTTAATTCCTGTTGCAAATAATATTAATTTTTTAGAAGTTAACTCTTTTGGTACTACATCTGGAACAACAGGAGATGGTTCAGCTAGTTTAGCAAGTTATGATGTTTATTTTTTAATGGTTGATGATAATTTAAACTTTATTGGTACTGGAACTTGATCAGATGCTAAAAAAGTAGCAAATGGTTTACCTGGTTATCGAAATAGTACAGTTGCGCCACAAAATGACTATTTTGTTTTATTATCAGGAAAAGTTGCAACTGTTGTTTACAACACAGTTATTATTATTGATCCTTCAAGTTTAAATAATATTAAAGTTACTTCATTTGCAATGAGTGAAGGAAAATGAATTCAATCATGAACAGTTGATGCTAATGATAATTTGTACTTTAAATTTAAAAATGATTCAAAAATTTTTAAAATTGAAAAAAGTACTTTAAGTTCTACTTTAAACACTTCTTTAAACCCTGCAACTTATTTAGATTTATCTGGAATTAGTCAAAATCAAATAAGTAGTTATGCAAATAATTTTGTTATTTATAATGTTTTTGGTTATACTGGACAATTAATGATGATTAATGCAAAACCAGAAACTTATATCCAAAGTTCAAATCCTCCTTCAAATAATGAAACTACTAAATGAGGTTTAGCAATTGGTGTTACTCAAAATGCTTATAACCAATTACAAGGTGATTACAAAGGATTATTAAATACTAGTGAATCTTTTCAAAAATCTGCTGATTTTACAATAGAACAATATGTTTTAGATTCAAAAATTCCAAGTGAAATTACCCAAAATGACATAACAACTTTAAATAACTCATTTTTTCAAGCAAGTAACAATTATCAATCTTTTATTATTAAAGATATTGACGATACTAAAGGATCTTTTAAGATTGAGGTTAATTTATACCAAATTCCTTGATTCGCTTCAGTATTACCTGATAATTCAATTCCTAAAAATATAACAAAAGAATTTAAAACAACTAATACCATAGCAAATAAAACAAGTTGAAAAACCTTATCTTCTTCAACTGACTATGATTTCTTAAATACACTTCCTTCAAACCTAAAAGTTGATGATGTTAACAATTTAGATCCATTTCAAGCATCTTTTCAGTCACAAACTATAACTGATGCTGCTGGAAAGTTACTTTATCCTAAAAAGAATTATACAATTACAAACTCAAATGATGATAATGGACAAGTTACAATTAATGTGGATTACCAATATGTTCCAATGGGTGTAACTTATTCAGGTAATAATTCAGATAATCAAATCATAACTTATACTTCTTCAAAAACATATACTGTTTTTGATAATAAACAACAAAGTTCTTTCTATTTTATGGGGGCAAATTCAGCTTCTCAAAATAATGTTAATCAAACAATTGATGTTACAAAAGTTTCTCAATTAAAATCATTACTTGAAGCTAATACATTACCAAGTTCATTTTTGGATTTAGCAAGTCAAAATGCTAATAATGCAGGATTTTTGCAATTTATAAATACTAGTTTAAGTAAGGGTTACCCAGTTTCAAAAATTAATTTTGTTTTAGAACCAAATGATAATGCTGGTACTTTAAAAATTACAGCAAATATTGCAGCAGATAATTCACCTGACAAACAAGCACACACTTATGTTGTTACTTATACAAATTTAAATAAGCAAACAAACTATAAATTTAATTTCAAAACCAATGTTACTTCATTTGGGTCTGTTGCATTTAGATCTATTTTACCTTCTTCTGTAACTGAAGGTGATATAGTAAAAAATTTAATTGAATATCAAGGATTTAATTCAAATGATTTTGATATTTCATTAGATCCAAATGACATTGATGGTACTTTAACAGCTACAATTACATTAAGTCATGATTATGCAGCTGCAATTGGGGGCAGTGGTCATGGTTTTAATAATTATGTATCTTACTATACATTTAAAGGATTTATGACAACTGATGAATATAATAAAAAATTCTCTGTTACTTTTGTAGATGATAGTGATGCTACACTAATAAACTTAAAATTAAAACAAGTTCAAGAAATTTATGATACTTTAGTAAAAAACAAAAAGCCACTTACTATTGGTGATAAAACTTATAGTAATTTAAATGATTTAGTTCAAAATCTTTTAGTTAAAAATATGGGAACTGCTATACCAAAAAACTGAGTTAGTCAGTCATCAATTGTTACTGAAATGTATATTGATAACTCATTGGGAATTGCAAGTTTTTATGTGCAAATTCCTCAAAATTTATTAGATGGTGCTAGTAGTGATTTAAATTTAATTGCAAATTATTCAGGATTTGTTCAAGGTAATGCAGATCAAACAGATGATAATTTATCTTTTGTTTCAAATAATATGTTAAAAAATTATTTAATTTCACAAAAGGTTTTCACAGAAGATCAAATTAATCAAATGACAGTGAAAACTTTCACTGAATGAGTCTTAAGTAATGACAACATAAAAACATTGATTACTTATAAAACTGGTCAATATATAACTAAGTTAGATAGTAATGATTTTAAGTTAACTGTAGTTCCAAATGAAATTCAAAGAACTGTTTCTGTTACAATAGATTTTGGTACTATGACAAATAATAAATCTTTGTCAACTTATAGTATTCAATACATTCTTTAAATAAAATAAATTATTTTGCTAGGTAGTATTTATGGGAATAAGTGTAAATCAAGTTATTGATAACAGAGAAATTGCAATTAAAGGATTAAAAAAAATTAAATCTAGTTTTATTAATTATTTATTTTTTGCACTTTTTGCACTTTTAATTTTGATTACTGCTATTGCAGTTTATTCAGCATTTTTAATTACTTATAAACTATATGAAATAAGTTTTTTTGTTTATTTTATCTATCCCATTGTAATCTTTTTTTGATTGGCTATTTTTGGATTAATTGCTTATTTTTTTGCTACTTCAATTAAAAGCAAAATTGAATTTTTAGAAATTTCCAATATTTTTTTATCTAAAAGAGAAATAAATAAAATATTTAATCCTTTCTGACTACTAAACAAGATAACAAAAATTCATATGATTATTAAAAACTTAAAAAAACAAAGACCAGATCCACAATTTATTATTGATTTAATTGATTAATTTTTTTAGTTATACCCCTTTTTTATATTAATTAAGGTTGATATAATTAAATATGATAGTAGTTATTATATAAACTATTGCTTATTTTGATATTTTTTATTTTTACTGTAAAATGAGGCTTTATGAAAAAAAGAAAATTATTTTTAACATCATTACTTGCATTACCAGTTCTTGTTTCACCATTGATGGTTAACTATGCATTAAAAAATGATAGTGATGTTTCTCTTGTTGATCAAAAACTAAATGCTGATACAACAAGCTCAGGTCTTATCAATTTAGAAACTGATGCAAATCAAAATGGACAAGTTTCTATCCCAAATAATTATTACAAGCAAAATAGTATTAATACATTATCAAATAGTAATGGTCCCATTTTACTTTTTGACAATGCACAAACATTTGGTGCAACAGATTGATATGGTAATCCTGCTTGATATGTTCATTTAGGCACAAATGATGGATATTATTCAAGCTATTGATATACAACATCATCTAGTAGCACAATAGATTTTAACCAAGCTGGAACCAAAGTTGTTGATTGAGATTATAACTACGAAACTGATAATTTATATGTTTTAACAGATACTAATTATTTGATTATTATTACTTCTAAAACTGGAACAATTGTTTCAGCTACAAAAATTAATGACACAGTTAATAAAGTAAAAATTATTAAATTTAATAGTACTGTTTATTTATGGAATAGTAATACCACTAATCCTAAGATTTATACTGTTGATTCTAAAACAGGTGTGTTATCTACTACTCAAATCCAAAATAGCTCTTGAAATAATAAGTATTTAATTGGCATAGTCCCTTTAGATGTTAACTATTCAGTTGGAATTTTTTCTAGTTCTTCAGTTGGTGAAACTACTACTACAGTGAATTTAGAAATGAAATTTATAGATGATAGTTTAGTAGACTTAAATAATAGTGTTACTAATAATATTATTAGTTTAACCAACACAAAAGCAAGCGATATTTACATTGCTGGGTTTGCTAGAACAAGTGATTTTATAGTTTTTGTTGGTAATAAGATATATAGTGTTTCTTTAAATAAATCAGTAATTACAGAAAGTAAATTTACAAATTTATTAGATAGTAGTAGTAATCCTAGTTTAAATGGATTTAGTATTACTAATAATGTAAATTCAGCTTTTGTAGATAAAAACAATCAAATTTATTTTAAAACTGATAATTCAGAAGATTTTAACTACATTTCTATTAGCAATCAATTTACTAAAGTAACTATTTCAACAACTGGAAATAATACTGTTTTTACTGCAAATAATGTAAATAATGCCCAAGTATTTCCAGTGCCAATGGTTACTGCTAACCAATTAATTTCATGAGAATATACTGGATATGTTTTAAGCCCTGATGATTTTACTGGTACAGGATTTAAAAATAGTTCATTACTAACACAAAAATATACTACAACAAGTCGTAGTCCAATGTTTAGAATTGATGGTACAAATACTGCATCTATTCCAAGTGTTATTCAATCTTCTAATTTAGTTGCTAATCAAACTGCACTTTCTGGTTTTGCATTAGACAATAATAATGCAACAATTATTGCTGATGACATTACAGGTTATGCTTTTATTAGAGTTCCATACATTATTAGAGGTGCATGATATGGAGAATCACAAACTCAGTCAAGTGGATATTTAATTTCAAGGTTTAAATATGCTGGTGTAGCTCAAGTTACAACTTGAGTAAGTCAATCAAGTTTTGCAAACATTTTTGGATCTTATGAAACTAATCAAATTGATGAAACAATGTTAAAAAAACAAGCAACATCAATTATTAGTGTTCCTCAAAGTATTTTGTCACAAGCAAATAATAATTTAGATATTAATTTTATCATTGTTAGTAGAACTCCAAATACTGGTAAAATTACTCTAAATGCTACTATTAGTTACACAAATTCATATGGTTCAGCTATTAGTTATGCAATGAATAAAACACAAGAATATACAATTGCTAAGCAGGCAGCTGCATATGCTTTTATGTTTGCAGGTGCTGATAATAATTTTAATAAAATTAATGTTACATCTAAAAGCACAAAAGAACTATATGATACTGCACAGACTGAAATTAAATCATCAAGTTCATCAGCAACTTTTTTCTCAGCAGATGTTATTAGTTTAGGTGCAAATTACACTGATTATGCTAATACATTACCAAGTTTATGACAGGTTGAAGGAATATCTAAATTTATAACTAAAAATGATAAATATCCTTCTAATGCTGTAATTGAAGTTTTAGCTGCAGATGATGAAATTGGAAGTATTATTATTCTTGTTTCATATAACAATCTATCTAATTCAACTCCTAGTAAATTTGCTATTAAATATACTGGTATTGTTAATTACTCTACTGCTCAAGTGCAATTTGCTGGAAATAATAATACTAACTCTTTATATTCACAAAAATTTAATGATAATAAAATTAAAATATTAACTTCAGTTCAAGGTTTTGCAGATTACAACACAAAACTTGCATCTGATGTTACAGCAGGTGCTTTGGCATCACTTTATTCAACTCAATTAATTCAATACATGGGTTTTACTCCAAAAGTTAGTATTGTTAATAATCAAGATAATGATAAAGAGGGTTATAGTTCTTTGGATATGGAGTATGGTTCTGTTTATTTAAAACTTGATTTTACAGATACTGAATCTAGTGTTTTATTTGATAGCAAAGAAGAAAAAGTGGTATTTCCTAAAATTTTATATGACAAAATGGGTTTAAAAAATGGTGTTATATACCAAAGATATATAGGAATGCTTCCAATTGGTGAAACATATGGAATTACTATTAATCAAGAAAAAGAAAGACAATTAATTTTTGCTAATAATGTTAATGCTGAGTTTATCCCTTCCCAAATTAGAAATATTTTGGATGTGAAAGGGTATGATGTAGCTGCTGGAGACACAATAAATATTGATGGTTATAGTTGAAATGGTGAAGTTTTAATCTTTTATGTAAGTGCAAGATCTAAAACTTATGAATCTGTAAGAATTGATCACAAAGAATTTCAAGTTAACTGGGCTCCAAAATTTGCAAACATTAGACAAACAAGCTTAGTTGTTGCTGTAATTACTAGTCTTATTGGAATTACTTTAGTGGCTTTAGGAATTTCACTATATATTGTTAGAAGAAATAAAATTAGAAAATTATTAAAATAAGTTTGTTTATAGAAAATATTGAATTGTTTAAAAGTTCAATATTTTTTTTAATTTTTCAAAATTTTAACATTTATTAAAAATAAATGTTTATAATATCTATTGCATAGTCAGCATTTTGATATTTAAAAGATTAATTTATTGACTTTAAAGTTTTATTAGTAAGTGTGCTGAAATACTGAAAATATCAACATTAAATTACTTTTAAAGAATCAAAAACCTTATTATGTATTTTTTATATTTATATTTTAATTTAATAATAAAATTGGAGATTAAATAAATGTCAAGGTATTTAGGAAGTATTACAAAAAAATCTAGAAGATATGGATTTTCTTTATTGGAAAATGATAGAGAGTTTATTAAAGGTAAAAAAAGAACTTATGCTCCTGGTCAACACGGAAACAAAAGAGTAAAGTTATCTGGATATGGTGAACAACTACAAGAAAAGCAAAAAATGATGTACCTATATGGTTTAAATGACAGACAGTTTAGAAGAACTTTTATAATTGCTAAACATATGAAAGGTGCTTTAACTCTTAACACTTTTATTGCTTTAGAAAGTAGATTAGATAATTTAGTTTTTAGAATGGGGTTTGCTCCGACTAGAAAAGCTGCAAGACAATTGGTTAATCATGGTCATGTATTGTTAGATGATAAAAAAGTTACAATTCCTTCATGTATGGTAAAACTTGGTCAAACTATTGAAATTGTAAAAAAATCAAAGGAATTACCAGTTGTATTAGCAGGTGCTGGAAATATCCCTTGTAAATATGTTGATTCTGATTTAAAGACAAAAAAAGGTAAATTTGTTAGATATCCTGAAAGAGAAGAATTACCTGAAGGAATTAATGAAGCATATGTTGTTGAATGATTCAATAGATTAGTTTAATTGGATTATTTTAGATTGAAAAACACCAAAATTTTTTTGGTGTTTTTTTATTTATTGACTTTGCAATTTAACATGATTTAAAATATTAATACATTAGAAAGTAAGAAAATAAAAAACATTTTTTTGTTTCTTTTTCTAGATGTAGGAGAAGTTTATGAATTCTAACAAAAAGAAAATTTTAATAACTGCTGGTATTGGTACAGCAGCTATAGTTGCTGGTGTTGCTCCAACAATTGCATCTACTACAAGCATACAATCTTCTAGTATTGATGTTCCAAGTCCGGTTAATCCTATTAAACCTGTAGACCCAGTTGAACCAATAAATCCTGAACCTGTAGACCCAGTTGAGCCAATTGAACCAATAAATCCTGAACCTGTAGACCCAGTTGAGCCAACTGAACCTATAACTCAAATTATTGCAACTGCCCCAAGTCATGACATTTTTGTATATGATATTAAAATATCTCAATTAAGTGATAATTATCTAAACAATTATTTACAAAACTTGTTCAAATCTAGTGATTTTTTTAAAGATACTTTTATTAATGCTGATCAATATGATAATGTAACTGTTTCATATGTCACAAATTCTGCAAATCTTGCTAATAGTACTTTTAAAATTGCTGTATCACCAATTGAAGGTGCAAATTGAGAAGACAAAACATATGATTCAAAAATAGTAGACATAGCTTTTGATAATGATATTAAAGTAGCAAATGCTACAATTCCTAAAAAAGGTGCTACTTTTAATGTTGCAATTACTGACCCTACTATTAAAACAGATAATAATTTAAATACTTATTTAGTAAATTTATTTAAAAATAATCCTAAAATAACAGATTTTATTGTATCTGCTGGTGATACTTCATTTATGAATGTAAACCTTACATATGTTAATAATTCTGCTAATTTAAATAATAAATCTTTTAAATTAAATGCCACTCCAGTTAGAGGATATACTTGATCTTCAGTGATGGGAGAAATTGCAGATACTATTCAAATTAATGTTAAGATTGGAAATATGATTTCAGCTAACAATATGATTAATTTCCCAACACCATGAAGTGTTAATTGGGTTATTAATTCAGATTTTAGTTTTAAAACATGACCTGCTCATATTTTAACTTGAGACCGAATAAGTTGATTTTTTGAATATGGTTTTGACCACTACTGATATAGAAACAATCCAAAATATTATGAAAACTTAAGTGCTGAATATCAAAAAATAATGTATGAAGAAGCTTATAAAGATTTTTCAAAATATGTTCCAGTTGATTTAGCAGGTGATTTAAATAGTGTTCAATGAGGAAGCATTCAACGTATTAATCAAGGAGTTTTATTCAATTTTGCAATACTGGTAAAACCTAAAGCTGGTTATTATTGAGAAGATGGTTCAACTACTGCAAGATATAAAACAATGAAAATATTCTGTTCAAGTAAAGTAGATGTTGGTGCAAGTTCAGTTATTGGAAAAACTTATAATTTTAATGATATTAAAAATTTAAATAATACTAAAACAAATGATGGATTACCATCTGATATTTGAGTCACAAATAATTTGATGGTTATTGGTAATACTTTAACTAATGGAACTTTTGATCAAAATCAAAAAATTATTCATGATATTGTAAAAACTGATTTAGAAAGAACTTTTCCTAATTACAACATTGAAGTAAGTGATATCTTTTCAGCCACTCCTGGATATCCATATAATTACTATGGAACTTGACACTATAAAATTAAATTTACTTCTAAAGCTGATAAATCATATACAAAAATAATTGATGGTTATTTATTTACAATATAAAATATATTTTTAATTCTTTCACTAAGTGAGCATTAACTTGCTCACTTTTTATTTACACAAAAATTATTTTTTAAACATTATTTTATAAAAAAATAGGATTATTTATATAATAAATAAATAGAATTAATTTTTTACTTATGAAAGATAGCATGATTAAAAAAAATAAAAAAAATCAAATTATTATCATTATTATTACATCTTTTATTTTGGTTTTATGCATTATAGGTGCTGGTGTTGCTATCTATTATGCTCAGCAAACTAATAATGTTGCTACTCAAATTACAGTTTCTAATGTAAAAAATTTTTTAGCAAATCTTAAATTTTTAAAAATTTAGTTTTTATTTTTCGTTTTTAGTAGTTTTCTTTTATTTCACTATTTACTAAGTATGTTAATTTAGTATAATATTATACTTGTACAATTAATTTTTTCTGGAAAGGAGGCTTTATGGATGATTCAAAAAAATTAAATGAAAATTTAATTGAAAAAAGTGTTGATAATGCAAATGATATTACTGAAACTGAAGTGAATATTAAAAATGCAAAAAACATAAATGATGACATTTTAGTTGAAAAAGTATCTGATGAAAAAATTCAAGATTATTTACCAGATGCTGAAGTTTTATCAAATTCTACTGAAGTTCTTTCTGATCATTCTAAAAAAGAAACAGGATTAACTTCTAAAGAAGCTGAAGAACTTTTAATTAAATATGGACCAAACAAACTTGCTGAAAAAAAGAAACAAAGTAAGTTTATTATCTTTGCTAAGCAATTAAAAGATACAATGATTTTTTTGCTTTTTGTTGCAATGGCAGCATCAATTGCAGTAGCAATTGTTGGTGGAGTTAAAAGCAATTGAGAATTTGATAATCATTTACTAATTTCTTTTATTGAACCTGCAATTATTTTAATTGTTATTATCATGTATTGTATTTTGGGTGGTATTCAAGAGTTAAAATCCCAAGAAGCAGTAAGTTCACTAAAGAAAATGTCGATTGCCCAGGTTTCTGTAATGCGAGATGGAATAGTTAAAAAAATTGATGCAGTTAATATTGTTCCTGGTGATTTAATTTTAGTAGAAGCTGGAGACAAAATTTGTGCAGATGCAATTTTATTAACAACAAATGGTTTAGAGTGTGTTGAGTCAGCTTTAACTGGTGAATCTTTACCAATTAAGAAAAATGCCAATGCAAAAGTTGATGAAAATGCACCAATTGGTGATCAAATTAATAAGATATTTTCAGGTTGTATTGTAACTAATGGTGCAGGTACAGCAAAAGTTATTGGGACTGGACTAAAAACACAAGTAGGAAGAATTGCTAACCTAATTGATAGTCAAAAAACTTTCTTAACACCTATGCAACTTAAATTGCATAAACTTGGAAGAATTTTTGGATATTCTGGAGCAGTATTATTTATTTTAACTTTCTTAATTCAAATTTTTATTTTGGGATACTTAAATATTTCTGATACTTGAACAATTGCTTTAACTACTTCTATTTCATTAGCAGTAGCAGCAATTCCTGAAGGTTTAGGAGCATTTACTACTATCATTTTGTCACTTGGTTTAAAAAAGATGGCAACTGAATATAATGGTTTAATAAAAAGAGTTTCTTCAGTTGAAACACTTGGAAGTACTTCTGTTATTTGTACTGATAAAACTGGCACTTTAACTTTAAATAAAATGACAGTAACAGACTTATGAGTTCCAAATGGAAAAGACAAATACAAAAATGAAAAACTAACAAAACCTTTTAGACAGTTAGTTGAAAATTTTTTATTATGTACTAATAGTTTTTTAGAAACTAAAGATGATGGAAGAGTTGTAGAAATTGGTGATCCAACAGAATTATCAGTTATTATTTATGGAAAAGAACAAGGTATTGATAAAGATCTTTTATTAATTGAAAAAATGAGATTGCATTGTAATCCTTTTGATTCAACTAGAAAATTAATGTCTACTGTTAATTTTATTGAAGGTAAACCAGTTGGTATTGTAAAAGGTGCACCAGATGTTTTAGTTTCAAAGTGTAAAGATATCAAATGAGAAGATGTTTATCCAGTTATTCAAAGTTGAGCTGCTAAAGGTTACCGTGTAATTGCTGTAGCTACTAAAAAATTAAATAATAAAAATAAATTTGATGAAAGTTCTGTTGAAAGTAATTTAACTTTTGCAGGTCTAGTTGCTATGTATGACCCTCCAAGACCTGAAACAAAAGATGCAATTTCAAAATGTATTGCTGCTGGAATTAAACCAGTTATGATTACTGGTGACCATGTTGATACAGCAGTTGCAATTGCTAAAGAAATTGGAATTTACAAAAATGGTGATAAAGCAATTTCTGGAGCAGAATTAAAAGAAATTTCTGATGACTATTTAGTTGAACATATTGCAGATTATAGTGTTTATGCAAGAGTTTCCCCAGAAGACAAACTAAGAATAGTTAAAGCTTGACAAGCCAATGATCAAGTTGTTGCTATGACTGGTGATGGTGTAAATGATGCACCAGCATTAAAAGCTGCTGATATTGGTTGTGCAATGGGAATTACTGGAACAGATGTTGCAAAAGAAGCATCTGACATGATTTTAATGGATGATAATTTTAAAACTATAGTTGCTTCAGTTTCAAATGGTAGAAAAGTTTATCAAACAATTAAAAAAGTGATTCAAAACATTTTGTTATCAAGTATTGCTGAAATTATGATTATGTTTTTAGGAATTATCATTTTTAAATTTGCTTATCAAGATGTTTTAGATGCAAGTCATGATCCATTTGATTTACATATTTTTGGAGCTTCACAATTACTATTAATAAATTTGGTAACTGATGGTTTTCCAGCAATTGCTTTAGGTATTCAAGGTACTAATGATGATTTAATGAATAGACGACCTTTTAGTAAATATGAAAGTATTTTTGCTAGAAGAATGGGTTGAAATTTATTATGACAAGGTTTTATGTTTGGTGCATTGGGATTGGTAGCTTTTGCAATTGGTGTAGAATATTGCAGAAATGGATGATTTGGGAATACACTACTAATTACTTTACAAAATCAAAAACTTAATTCTTTTTATGCAGGTAGTGGGGCAGCTTTTATTGCATTAGGAATTGGTGTTTCAGTTCATGCATTGAGTTTAATGTCTAATGAATCAATTTTTAAATGTAATGTTAAAAAGAACTGAATTGTTTATGGAGCAGTTGTTATAAGTGTTTTAATTATTGCTTTTGTTAGTTTAGTTCCTCCTGTTGCTTTAGTTTTTGGGATGCCAAGTGAATTAGTTAGTCAAGGTTGACAATTGATTTTAATTTCTTTAGCTTTTGCTTTATTTCCTTTATTAGTAATGGAAATAAATAAATTTACTTATAAAAGTATTCAAAAAGAAATTATGAGCATTGCAACAGTTTCAAGTTTTGAAATGATTAGAAGACCACAGAAAAGAAAAAGATTTTTTACTTTAAGAAGAAGTAAAAGAATTGTAGTGGCTAAATAAGACTTAGATTTAAATCTAAGTCTTTTTTATTTAATTTAAAAAATAAAACAACAAATTTTTAAAAATTTTATGCAGTTTTTATTATTTTTTTACCTATCTATAATGTAACTAGGAAAAATGAATTAGTTTAGTTACATAACTTTAAAAATATGATTTTATTTTATGGAGGAAAAATGATCGAGTACATATTAGGTAAAGTATCTTATAAAAACAGTAATTATTTAATTTTAGAAAATAACTTTAAAGGTTATAAGGTTTATATGAGTGATTTAGCAAGTATTGAAGAAAATAGTAATATTAAAGTTTTTGTCTACACTAGAGTTTATCAAAATAATAAAAGTAATTTTGTTTTTGAATATTATGGATTTAAATCAATTAGAGAAAAGTTTTTCTTTGAAACCTTATTATCAATTAATGGAATTGGACCAAAAACAAGTTTATTAATTTTAAAAAATAATATAGATATGCTTAAAGAATTGATTAAAAATGAAGATGTTGAATCCTTATCAATTTTAGAAGGATTCAATCAAAAAATTGCTCTTTCTATTATTTCAGCACTTTCTTTTAAATTTAAAAAAGAAAATTGAATTGAGTATGAAAACAATAAAAGTAATGAAAAATCAGATGAATCAAAAATCAATAAATACAATCCAATTCCTGATTTAATTTCAGCTTTAAAAGCTTTGGGGTATAAAAAAAGCGAAATTGAAAAAGCAATGAATTGTTTAGTTTCTGAGATTAGTGATGTTACAGAAGATGATTTAAGTGATTTAATTAGTAAAGCAATTAAGGTTATTTTGAATGAAACTGTTACAAATTAGACCACAAAACTTAAAAGAATTTTGTGGAAAAAAGACAATTAGACAAAACCTTGAAATTTATATAGAAGGAGCAAAAATTAGAAATGACACATTAGATCATTGTTTATTTTATGGACCAGCAGGTGTTGGTAAAACTACTCTTTCTAAAATTATAGCTAATGAATTAAAACAAGACTTAAAAATTATTCAAGGATCTGAAATCCAAGAAAAAACAGATGTTATCAATTTAATATATTCATTAAGAGAAAAAAGTATTGTTTTTATTGATGAAATTCATTCAATAAATCCTAAATGTTTTGAATTGTTGTATTCAGCAATGGAAGATTTCCAAATAAATATAGAAATTGGTAAAGAGTTTAATAAAAAACTAACTAGTGTTAGGATTCCAAAATTCACATTAATTGGAGCTACTACAAAATTAGGAAATATTCCCACACCTTTTGAAGAAAGGTTTGGAATAGTTATTAACATTAAAGAATACAGTGAAAAAGAAATTTTTAATGTCTTAAAATTTTCTACAAAAAAATGTAATATCAAAATAGAAAATGAAGTACTGGAATTAATTTCACAAAGATCTAAAGGTATTCCAAGACTTGCAAAAAGAATTCTAGCAAGATTTTTAGACTTTTGTTCTAGTGAATCTGAATTAAGTCCAAAAGAAATATTAAAAAAAATTGGTGTTTTGGAAAATGGAATTAATGAAATTGATTTAGCATATTTAATGTGTATTAATCAAAATACCAAATTAGGATTAAAAACTTTATCCCAAATTTTAAATGTTGATGAAAAAACTATTTTAGATAAAATAGAGCCTTTTTTAATTAAAAAAAATTTAATTGCAAAAACTATTAACGGAAGAGTTTTAACAGAAACTGGAATAAATTTTTTATTAGAAAATAAAAATTAGTGAATTAAAAAAAGTGATACTTTAATATCACTTTTTTCCTTGAGTGAAATTTGAAGTGCAACACTATAGTAACACATTTAATATC